>JAWOIB010000187.1:0-2754 GCA_046484845.1 bacterium | reverse complement strand
GGCAGCCTGCCCGAAGGCAGTTCCGAGAAGATGGCCGGGCTGATGACCCAGCCGGCCATGATGGCCCGGGTCCAGGCCTCGATGGACGGCCTGCCGTGCAGAGCACCGCCCGGGTGTCGGCCTCGACCGCGTGCAGGCCGTCCATCGAGGCCTGGACCCGGGCAATCATGGCCGGCTGTGTCATCAGCCCGGCCATCTTCTCGGAGCTTCCTTCGGGCAGTCTGCCGTCGGCCCGGCGCTCGAAGCGCAGGCGGTACTTGGCCCAGCGGGTCGCGCCGTCGGGCGGTGGAACAGGATATGCGGACATAGCGTCTCCTTTGCGGGTTCTCCCGCAGTCTGCGGACACTCACTGAATCCTTGGCCTGACCGTGTCCGGCAGTGACCGGTTCCGGCCATGGCCCTATATATAGTTATACCGTCTCAGAGGCCGGATTTTCCGCCCAATCCTCATCCCTAACCCTCCGAAACCCGGTCTCGCCGCGCCAACCGGATTCTTTGCGAGGAGTTGCGCGGCAGGCCGGACTGTCGTTTTCGGCACCCGGAGCCGCATTCCCCGGCTGACCGGGTCCGTCACCCGGGCGATGACCGGGCCGGTTGCCGGGCGGATAACCGGGCGTGTAGCCGGTCCGGTGAATGGCTCGATTACCGGGCGGATAACCGGCCGGGTGATGCGCCGGGTCACCCGCCGGATGACCGGTCTGGTGACCGGCCGGGTCGCTTTCCGGGTTACCGGTCCGATGACCGGGGGGATGACCCGGGGGGTAGGGGAGGGGGGAAATTCGGAGGGGGATGAAGCCTTTGCTCCACAATCGATTGCGGCGATTCCGGTTTGATTGCGGTGGATGTCTTTCTGCCAATATACCCGACACGAAATGGCACGGGAACCGCCGGTCAGGGTCCGGTCCCGGGCCCGCCGGTGTTGTGACAGGAGGCCGGGCCGAGCCCGGTCGAGCCGGCGCACGAGTCGGGCCGGGAGCCGGTCTGTCATCCGCGTCTGCGTCCCGGCGGTGGAAGCGGGCTCCGAGGGTTGACATAAGGCAAGACAGGGGATAGGATGAGCTATTCTTGATGAGAGTCGCCATACTCGCAGTGTTGTTGTTCCCGCTGGCGCTGTGCGCCGGGCGGCAGGAGGCTGAAATGACCAGGAGTCCCGCTGTTGCCGGGCAGTTCTACCCTGCTGATTCGAGTGTGCTGGCCGCGGAGGTGGACGCGATGCTGGCCGCGGCCCCGTCGGCCGAGCCTGACGACCGGCTGGTCGCGATCCAGGTGCCTCACGCCGGCTACCCGTATTCCGGGCCGACCGCGGCCCGGGCGTTCAAGCTGTTGTCCGGGATGGAGGGGGTTACCGTGGTGATGGTCGGTCCTTCGCACCGGGTGATGGTGACCGGTGGCGCGGTGTTCCCGAAGGGGAGCTGGCGCACACCGCTGGGCCGGGTGGCGGTCGATGAGGAGCTGGCCGCGGAACTCCTCGCCCGGGAGGAGCTGTTCAAGGCGTTCCCGGAAGCGCACGGCCCGGAGCATTCGCTCGAAGTGCAACTGCCGTTTCTGCAGCGGAGGCCGGGTTCGTTCCGTATCCTGCCGGTACTGGTTCTCCAGCCGGGCTGGCCCGAGGTGGAGCGGATGGGTCGGGCACTGGCCGAGGTCTGCCGGGGCCGGAACGTGCTGTTGCTGGTTTCGACCGACCTGTATCACGGCGAGTCCTACGCTGACGCGAAGCGGTTCGACAGCCTGACGGTGGAGTTGTTCGCCGGGCTTGACCCGGCCACGCTGCATGCCGCGCTCGACGCCCGCCGGGCGCAGGCCTGCGGTGGATACGCGATGGCGGTGGCGATGGTCGCGGCCCGTGAGTTGGGCGCGAACCGGGCGCACTGCTACGATCTGGACGGGAATCGCCTGTGGGAGCGGGATCTGGGCAAAATGATCACGCGGCTCGGCTGGGGCGAAGGCGCCTCGCCGGTCGTCCACGGCGACAACCTGATCGTCAACTGGGATCACGAGGGCCAGTCGTTCCTGGTAGTGCTCGACCCGGCGACGGGCGAGACCAAATGGCGAGTGGAACGTGACGAGGTCACCAGTTGGACAACGCCGCTGGCCGTCGAGTACCAAGGGCGGATGCAGTTGATCGTCCCTGCCACCGGGCGGATCACCAGCTATGACCTGGCCACCGGCGAGAGGTTTGGCGAAACGGCTCGTCTCGGGCGCATCGAAGACGGCAAGGCCCTTCTCCTTGTCCGGTTTGTAGTTGACGGCAAAACGGTCGAGCTTGCTCTCCGGCACGTCGAAGGCGGTATCGACCATATCCAACGGCCCCAGGATGCGCTCTTGCAAAAAGGCGTCGAACGGCTGGCCTGAGACGACCTGCACCAGGTAGCCCAGCACGTCAACGGACAGGCTGTAGAAAAACTCGGTGCCCGGCTGTGTGCGGAGCAGGCACATCGCTATTCTGCGAACGAACGCTTCCAGCGTGATGTCAGGGTCGGCATCGTGGCGCTTCCAGACGTGCTTTTGGACCTGCCTGTCCACGTCGTCGTCCGGGTCGAAGCCGTAACTTAGCCCGGCGGTGTGTGTGAGCAGATGGTGGATCGTGATCGGGCGTTTCAGGTTCGCAAGCTCGACGCCCGTCTCGGTCTCGCGCACAAAGACCTTGAGGTCTTCGAATTCCGGGATGTACTTGGCGACCGGGTCGCTCAGGAAGAAACGGCCCTCCTCATAGAGCATCATCACCGCCATGCTGGTGAGCGGCTTCGTCATGGA
>JAWOIB010000138.1:0-16185 GCA_046484845.1 bacterium | reverse complement strand
CATCGGCGACGTCGCCCTGACCCACATCCTTGCGCCCGGGACCACCGTCCCGGTCGGCGCGCCGTTCACCCCGCGGGCAAGGCTCGCGCTCGTGTCCGGACCGGCCACGACCGTCGCGGCGCGGATGGAAATCCGCAAGGCCGGCGACCTGGTCTATTCCGGCGTGTCCAGCCCGGTACTGCTCGGCACCGGCGGGGTGGACACCGTGGACCTGTCCCCGCCCTGCACGCTGGCGGTCATCGGGACCGACTACACCGCGGCCGCCTGGCACACCAGCTCGCCGGACCGCGACCCGTCCAACGACAGCGCGGCGGTGAGCTTCGTGGTCGGCAACGTGGATATGGCGATGCTCGCCATCACCGCGCCGACCGCCCAGACCTTGCTGAACACCTCGGTCAGCCCGCAGGTGCGGCTGGTCAACCTCGGTGACTTCCCGGCCACCGCGATGGTCACCTTCCAGATTGACGACCTCTCCGACGGCATCGTCTACGACGAGACGATGAGCTCGGGGCCAATCGACCCGGGCGCGACTGCCGTGGTAACCTTCGCGACGCCCTGGAACGCGGCCCCGGACGGCAACTACCAGGCCCGGGCCTGGCACGTGCTCGAGTTCGACACCGACCCGGCCAACGACTCGGCCGCGCTCGACTTCGTGGTAATAATCCGCCCGCCGTGGGACGAGGGCTGGGTGGAGGTCGCCCCGATGCCGCTCGCGCCTTCGGGCAAGCCTGCCCGGCGCGGCGCCTGGCTGGTGTTCAACGACGGCGACGGGATGCTCTACGCCACCAAGGGCTACAAGACCCAGGATTTCTACCGGTACAACCCGGTCGCGAATACCTGGGTGGACCTGCTCCCGGTCCCGAATGACCCGGTGAAGGGCCGGCCGCTGGAGAAGGGCGCGCGGGGCGCCGCGGATGGTGACAACACCATCTATATGGTGCACGGCAACAACACGGTGGCGTTCTGGAAGTACGACATCGCGGCCAACGAGTGGACCGGGCTGGCGGACGTGCCGCTCGGGCCGTCGGGCAAGCGGGTGAAGGGCGGCGGGGACCTCGTGCACGTGACCGTCGCGGACAGCGCCTACCTGTACTTCCTGAAGGGCGACCGGACCGAGTTCTTCCGATACGGCATCGAGGGCGGGCAGTGGCAGCAGATGGCGGACGCGCCGGTGGGCATCCGCAACCGGTTCAAGCGAGACGGCTGGCTGGCCTGGGACGGCGGTAACGCGCTCTACGCCCACAAGCCCAACTATTTTGACCGGGGGCTGTTGACCCACGAGTTCTGGCGGTACGACATCGCGGGCGATTCCTGGTGCCAGAACCCGGAGACCCGGCTGGCCGGGATGCCGCTGTTCGGTCTGCACGGCGGCCGGATCAAGCGGAAGAAGGCGAAGGACGGCGGCGCGGGCGCGCTGGATGGCGGGCTGATTTACGCGCTCAAGGGCGGTAACACCCAGCAGTTCTGGCGGTACGACATCGCGGCGGACAGCTGGGCCGAGCTGGATACGGTGCCGACGCTGGGTTCGACCGGCCGGCGGCGGCGGGTGAACGCGGGTGCGGACCTTGCCGGGTACGGCGGGGGCGTGTTCTTCGCGCTGAAGGGCAACAAGACCGCGGAGATGTGGCGGTACGTGGTGCCGATGGGTTACGCGGCCCGGCCGCGGCCTGAGCGCGGCGGGGTGATGGCGGGCGAGCTGCCTGCCGGCGTGCCGTTTGTGAAGCTCGGGCCGAACCCGGTTACGAGCGGGCTGGCGACCCTGCGGTACAGCCTGCCCAAAGCCGGGCCGGCGAGCATCCACGTGTACGACGTGAGCGGCCGGAACGTGCTGAGCCGGGGCGTTGCTGCTTCGCGCAGCGGGGCGGTGAGCCTTGACCTGCGGAACCTGAGCGCGGGTATCTACCTGGTGAAGCTGGAGGCGGACGGGTACGAGGTGACCCGCAAGCTGGTGGTACAACAGTAGGCGGCGCGGGACATAACCGGATTACTCGATAATCCGGATTGTGTCCCAAGCCGGTCAGATCGATCGGGGGCGGGCTTCAGGCCCGCCCCCGGGTTTTGACAGCCCGGGGCCGGGGGCTACACTTTCCTGCCGGGTTACAGCACTGGAGTATTCCAGTCTGCGACAACCGGGAAGGAGCGCCGGGCGCGAACCGCTTCGGCCGACGCCGGCCGGCACTGCGGTCGGAGACGCGCTTCCCGATCACGGGCCGCCACCTGGTGAGGTTCGAGGCCGGCGGCTCTTCCACAGGCAGAAGCTGGCGGGGCAGGTCTGGCGCGGCACGACCGGCAAAGACGGTTACCGGGACAGCCCGGAAAGGAGTTATGACATAATGAGATACGCAATGCTGTTGACCGCGGTCCTGGCCGGGGCGGCCCTCGCCGGCCGCTCGCCGGATTCGCTGTACTTCAAGGCCTATGACGAGAACCAGTTGTTCCGCACCGACAAGGAAGGCCGGGGGCTGGTCCGGGACGGGGTGACGTTCAGCTGGCTGGATGACAACACCGGTCCGGCGATGGACCCGGCCGGCGAATACCTGTATGAGGCGCACGAGAATACCCTGCGCCGGCACAACGCCCTGACCGGCAGCCACACCAACTACCAGCTCGAAAGCCGGTCCTACTCGATGTCCTGCGGCACCGACGGCGAGCATCTCTATTACCGCGGGCAGAACAGCTGGCGGTTCATCAAGGCGACGCTCACCGGGGCGCTGGTGAGCGTCAACACGACCCAGCAGTACATCGGGGTTTCGCACGGGCTCGGCGTCGGCCGGGATACGTTCTGGATCGCCCACGGCGATTACACCCCGATCACCTACCGCGGCTACCCGCTGAGCGAGTGCAACGGCGACAGCACACTCTACAATCACGGCGAGCTGTACATCCCGCTGTCCGCGCTGGGCACCCCGGGGCCGGTGACCTGGGACGGGACGCATTTCTTCTCCGCCTGCGGCTGGGCGCCGGGTGTGCCCAGCCCGTTCATGCGCTGGGACGCGGAGCACAACTACCTCGATACGGTGCTGCTGGCGATCGACGTCCGGAGCGTGATGGTGCCGACTCCCGGCACCGGCGCCCGGGAGGAGCCGGCCGCGCCCGTGGCCCGGGCGTTCATCGAGCTCGGCCCGAACCCGGTTGTCGGTGGCCGGGCGACCCTGCGGTACGGCCTGCCCAAAGCCGGTCCGGCGCGAGTGAGCGTATTCGATATCACCGGCCGCGAGGTGCTCCGGCTAACGACAGCCGGCAATCGCCAATCGACGATGCCCTTGGACCTGCGTTCCTTGAGCGCGGGCATCTACCTGCTGAAGCTGGAGGCGGACGGGTTCAGCGCGACGCGCAAGCTGGTGGTACAACAGTAGGCGGCGCGGGACATAACCCAAATCCAGAAATCGGGGACATGACCGGCTTGTCCTCAACCCGGATCGTGTCCCCTGATTTCCCAAGTCCGGCCAGGCCAATCGTGACAAGAATGTCACTCCCACAGCGGTCAGGAAGCAGGCTCAGTCTTCGATGGCGACGACCGCGGCGGCGTAGTCCGGGAGGTGGGTGATGCTCAGGTGCACCCGGCGGCCGGCGAGCCGTTCCGCCGCCCGGCCGGTCACCGCGATGGCCGGCCGGCTGCGCTCGTTGTCCCGGACCTCGACTTCCCGCCAGCCGATGAGCCCGCGCAGGCCGGTGCCGAGCGCCTTGGCGAAGGCCTCCTTGGCCGCGAACCGGGCGGCGTAGCCGACGGCCGGGTCGGGCTGGGAGTCGCAGAACGCGACCTCGGCCGGGGTGAACACCCGCCCGCGGAAACGGCCCGGGAAGCGTTCGAGCGCCGCACGGATGCGCGGCACGTCGCAGAGGTCAATCCCGAGACCGAAGAGTGGCATTGGTGCGCTCGATGAACGGGATGAGCTGGAGGATGTCGGTGACCTCGATGTCGGCGCCGGAATGGACGGTGCCGAAGGAGTCGCCGTAGCGGGCGAAGGCGGTGTGCATGCCGATTTCCTTCGCGCCGAGGATGTCGCGCTCCGCCCAGTCGCCCAGCATCAGCGCCTCGCCCGGCGCGACCCCGAGCATTTCGAGCGCCTTCTGGAACGGCTCCGGCGCGGGTTTGCGCTTGCCGGTGTCGTCGTGGGTCACCACGACGTCGAAGTAGTTGACCATCCCGAGCGAGGCGAGCCGCATCCAGGCCTGCAGCCGGGGTGCGTCCGAGACGACCCCGAGCCGAAGCCCCATCCGCACCAGCCGGAGCAGTGCCAGCTTGGTGTGCGGGTAGGTGACGAGCACGCCTTCCCGGGCCCGGCGGTAGGCGATGACGCCGCTGGACAGGATCCGGTAGTCGACGTAGCCGAGGATGTCCTTGAGGAACTCGTCGAATACGAGCTGGAACTCGATACCCCGGGCGTCGTAGATCTCGAAAATCCGCTTGCGGGCCTGGTCCGGGGTCAGGTCGAGCCCGGCGTCGATCATCGCGTCGATCGCGGCGTCTACCGAGGCCCGCTTGAACTTCATGAAATCGACCAGCGTGTTATCGATGTCGAACACGACCGCTTTTATCACAGCGCCTCGCTGAGCTTCTCCGCCGCCAGTTCGGGCGGGACCGGGTTGATGAAGAAGCCCGAGCCCCACTCGAACCCGTCGGTCCGGCGGACCCGGGGGATGATTTCCAGGAACCAGTGGTAGTCCTCGCGGATGGTCTGCCAGTAGCCCTGCTTGGGGAGCAGGTTGGGCGCGGTGTGAAGCACGAGGTTGTAGGGCGGGGCGGCGAGCGCCCGGTCCAGCGCGGCCATCACCCGGCGCAGGGCGCGGGCGAGGTCGTCGAGCTCGTCGTCACCGGCCTCGGCGAAGCTGAAGCAGTGCCGCCGGGGCATGACCCGGAGCTCGAAGGGCAGCCGGGAGGCGTAGGGCGCGAAGACCGCGAAGCGGTCGGTTTCGAGCAGGACCCGCCGGCGCGCCCGGAGCTCGTCCTGGAGGATGTCGCAGAAGATGCAGCGTTCCTTGTACTCGAAGTAGTCGCGCGCGCCCGCGAGCTGGTCCTTGACTCGGCGCGGGGTGGCGGGGAGCGCGATGACCTGCGAGTGGACGTGCTCGATGGTCGAGCCGCCGGCCAGCGCGCCGTGGTCCTTGAAGATGAGGACGTAGCGGAAGCGCTGGTCGCGGCAGAGGTCGGTGAGCCGGTCGCGCCAGGTGCGGAGCACCAGCCCGACCTGCGTCTCGGCCAGCGCCGCGAAGGCGGTCTGGTGTTCCGGGGCTTCGATGACGACCTCGTTGGCGCCGATGCCGGTGACCATGTCGTGGATGCCGACCCCGACGCGGTCGAGCCGGCCCTCGATGCGCAGGACCGGGTGACGGTCCGGGACGACCCGGACGAGCCAGGGCTCGCCGGGGGCGGGCCGGACCGCGCAGATTTCCGGCGGGGTCATCGCCTCGTTGCCGGCGCAGAACGGGCAGGCGGGCGGCCGGCGCGGCTCCCGTTCGGCGCCCGGAATGAAATCGGGCCGGTCGGTCTCGACGATGACCCAGGTGTCGGTGACGATGTCGCGCCGGACTTCCGACATCAGCGGGCTCCCTTCGCGCGGCGCGGGGCGAGCAGGGGGCGAAGCCGCCGCCAGGTTTCGGCGAGGTGCTCGCCGACGACCCTGGTTTCGGCGAGCGCGGGCATGAAGTTGGTGTCGCCGTTCCAGCGCGGGACGACGTGGACGTGGAGGTGGGTGTCCTCGCCCGCGCCGGCGGCCCGGCCGAGGTTCATCCCGACGTTGAAGCCGTGGGGCCGGGCGTCCCGGGCGAGCGCGCGGATGGCCCGCTGGACCAGCGCCCCGACCGCCGCGACCTCGGCCGGCCGGAGCCGGGAGTAATCGGCGACGTGGCGGACGGGCGCGACCATCAGGTGGCCGTTGTTGTACGGGAAGCGGTTGAGCACCGCGAACGCCAGTTCATCGCGGCAGAGCACCAGGTCCGCCTCGTCGTCCCGGCTGCGGCGCAGGCGGCAGAACAGGCAGGTTTTCCGGCCGGCGGCGCAGTCGGCGGCGGCGGCGCGGATGTACGCGCCGCGCCACGGGGCCCAGAGCCGGGTCGCCATCTAGAAAAGCCCGAGCTGACCGCCCGGGCCCTCGGTCGCGGCCGGGGTATCCGGCTCGGCGTCCGGCCGGCGGGAGCCGGGCAGGACGCTGATGACCCCGAACACGCCGTCGTAGCCGGGCTGTTTCTCGACCTCGCCCCGGCGCATCCGCCCGATGCCCTCTGCGACCCGCTCGCCGGCCAGCCGGGCGATGTCCGCCGGGGCGGCGTCGAGCAGCACCGCGAATTCGTTGCCCAGCTCGGCGCAGAGCTTGTCGTAGGCCTGTTGCACCGACTGGGTGTCGCGGCCTTTCTCCTGCGCCTCGGCGATGACCTCGCAGAGCGGGACCAGGCTGCGGTAGGGAATCACGTCCCTGGGCGCCTCGCCCGGGCCGCGGTCGGCCAGCTGCTGGACCCGGTGCAGGACGCCGATGGTCAGCCGTCGGCCGCAGACCGGGCAGAGGTCGCTGCCGGCCCGGGCCTCCTCGGGCGACATCACCACCCGGCAGTTGCGGTGGCCGTCGAAATGGTACTTGCCTTCCTCGGGGAAAAACTCGATGGTGGACGGGAACCGGGCGCGGTCCCCGGTCCGGAGCACCTCGAGCAGCGTGTCGTAGGACAGCTCGCAATCGAAGACGTTGGCCTCGCGCCCGAGCCGGGCGGGCGAGTGGGCGTCGGAATTGGAGATGAGCGTCCGGGAGTCGAGCGCGGACAGCCGCCAGTTCATCGGCGGGTCGCTGGAAAGGCCGGTCTCGACCGCGAAGATGTTCCCGCTCAGGTCTCCGAAACATTCCTCGATGCTGTCGAAGCCGGAGTTCGAGCCGTAGAGCGAAAACCACGGGGTCCAGATGTGGGCCGGGACCAGGAACGCCCGCTCGTTCATCTCGAGCAGCCGGGCGAGCAGTTCGTAGCTCGACAGCCCGACGGTGGGCCGGCCGTCGCTCTCGAGCTTGCCGTACCTGCCGAGCATCGCGTTGAAACGCTCCGCGGTCTCGAAGTCGGGGACGAACACCAGGTTGTGGATGCGGCGCAGGCGGCCGTGGGCGGAGTAGATGCCGGATACCTCGACGTTGAGGATGAAATGAGTCTCGCCGTGGCGGAACAGCCCGTTGCCGAGCGGTGCCAGTTGTTCTTTCAGCAGGCGGAGATATTCGGGGTGCGTGAAATCGCCGGTCGCGCAGAGCTGGATGCCCTTCTGCCGGCAGTAGCGGTCCAGCACCGGCACCTCCATCTCCCGGCTGGTCGCGCGCGAGAACCGGCTGTGGATGTGGAGGTCGGCGATGAACCGCATCTGGACGAAGATTGTAGGACCGCGTCGCGGGCAGTCAAGCCGTGGGGCGGTACGCCCGCCTGCCGCGGGGCGCCGGGCACGCTGATTGACTCCCGCCGCCCGCTGGCGTATAGTTTCCGCCCCTATGCGAGCTGCGAGCGAAGACACCCGGTACGGGTTCGCCATCGGGCGGGTGCGCGCGCTCGAAGCCCGGCTGTTCGACCGCCAGCAGTGGGACCGGCTGGTGCGGGCGCGGGACGCGGAGGAGTTCCGGTCCCTGTTCGCGGAAACCGATTACGCCCGGGGCGCGCAGCAAGACGCAGGCGCGGCCGGGGCCCAGGAGACCGGCGCGCTGCTCGCCGCGGCGTCGGCGGAGAACTTCGCGTTTCTTGCCCGCTACTGCGAGGATGAATGGGTGCTCGACCTGTTCCGGCTCCTGGCGGACGTCCATAACCTCAAAGTGACCGCCAAGGCCGCGCTCGCCGGGCGGGAACTGCCCGGGACGGCATTGCTCGATTACGGCCGCTGGGACGCGGACCAGCTCGCGGCGCTGGCCGGGGCGCAGAGGGGGGCGAAGCCGGAACGGTTCCGCGCGGCGGTGGCCGAGGCGCGGAACCGCTGGGAGAGCGGACCGGTGCCCGCATTTCTGGACGCGGTGCTGGACCGGGCGGGCCGGGCCGAGGTCGCGGCCGCGGTGCGCGATAACGAGTTCCTTGCCGGGTACTTCGATCTCGCTGCGGACGTCCAGAACCTCCGGGCGCTGGTGCGCGTCAAGCTGCTGGGCGAGAACCGGGACGCGGTCCTGGAAGCGATGCTGCCGGGCGGGAGCATCGCCCCGCGCCGGCTGGCGGGCCTGCTCGGCGAAGACTGGGCCGCGGTCGCGGCCGCGTTCCGGCTGACGCGGTACGGCCCGATGATGGAGCAGGGCATCGCCGGGCTGGTGAACTCCGGCTCGCTGCTGCGGTTCGAACGGCTGGGGCGGGAGCTCGAACTTGACTGGTTGAGCCGGGCGAGGTACATGACCTTCGGGTTTGAGCCGCTGGTCGGGTACTACCTGTTCCGTGAGAACGAAATCGCCAACCTGCGGCGGCTGGCGGTGGCGAAGAGCGCGGGGCTGGGCGAGGCCGACTGCGCGGAGTTGGTGGCGCATGCCTGACGACGCGCGGTCCGGGGAAACGGGGCGGAAGGCGGGAGCCGGCGCGCCGGACCGCAACGAGCAGACGCTCTCGGTCGCGGTCGTCGGCAACCGGGAGGTGGTGGTCGCGTTCCGGGCGGCCGGGCTGGCGGTGTTCCCGCTTGAGGCCGGGGATGATGCCGCGGCACGGGTTGAGGAGGTTATCGCCGAGGGCTACCGGGTGGTGTTCTTCACCGAAGAGCTATCCCCCGCGCTGGCGCCGGTGCTGGAGCGTTACCGGCGGGCGGCGGTGCCCTGCCTGGTGGCGTTGCCCCAGGGCGGGTCAGGCGAGAGCCTGGCCCGGTTGCGGGGATTGGTCCGCCGGGCGGTCGGGTCGGATGTGTTCGCCGGGGAACGATGACCTTCCCTGATGCTGAGTAAGGAGATGATTTGAAGGCTAAGGACGAGCAGAAACGGACGGCCGGCGAAAGGCCGGGAGAGATCATCAAGGTTTCCGGTCCGCTGGTCGTGGCCGGCGGCATGTCCGGGGCGAGGATGTACGACGTGGTCCGGGTGGGCGAGCAGCGACTGCTTGGCGAGGTCATCAGCCTGGCCGGCGAGCGGGCCTCGGTCCAGGTCTACGAGGAGACCGGTGGCATCGGGCCGGGCGACCCGGTGTTCCCGACCTTCGAACCCCTTTCGGTCGAACTCGGACCCGGCCTGGTCGGCTCGTTCTATGACGGTATCCAGCGGCCGCTGGACGGCATCAAGGCCCGGGCCGGTGATTTCATCACCCGGGGCATCGACGTGCCGGCGCTGGACCTCGAGAAGCGCTGGGAGTTCAAGCCGCTGCGCAAGCCGGGGGACAAGGTCGGACCGGGCGACTGGCTGGGCGAGGTCCGGGAGACGGTGCTGGTGAACCACCGGGTGCTGGTGCCGCCCGGGGTCGCAGGCGAAGTCGTGAGCATCGAGGCGGGCAGTTTCACGGTCGAGGAGACGGTCGCGGTCGTCAAGGGCGAGGGGAAGCAGGAGTGGAAGCTGAGGATGGCCCAGCGCTGGCCCGTGCGCCGGGCCCGGCCGCACCGGCAGAAGCTGCCGCCGGACCGGCCGCTGGTGACCGGTCAGCGCATCATCGACACCTTCTTCCCGATCGCCCGGGGCGGGACCGCCTGCGTGCCCGGGCCGTTCGGGTCGGGCAAGACCGTCATCCAGCACCAGTTTGCGAAATGGTCGGACGCGGAAATCATCATCTTCGTCGGTTGCGGCGAGCGCGGCAACGAGATGACCGACGTGCTGCTGGAGTTCCCGAAACTGCTGGACCCGAAGTCGGGCGAGCCGCTGATGAAGCGGACGGTGCTGGTCGCCAACACCTCGAACATGCCGGTGGCGGCGCGCGAGGCCTCGGTCTATACCGGCATCACCCTCGCCGAGTACTACCGGGACATGGGCTACTCGGTGGCGATCCAGGCCGACTCGACCTCGCGCTGGGCCGAGGCGATGCGCGAGATTTCCGGCCGGCTCGAGGAGATGCCGGGCGAGGAGGGCTACCCGGCTTACCTGGCCTCGCGCATCGCGGAGTTCTACGAGCGGGCCGGCCGGGTCATCTGTCTCGGCACCGGCCCGGACGGCGGCGAGCATGAGGGCGCGCTGTCGGTGGTAGGCTCGGTCTCCCCGCCGGGCGGCGACCTGAACGACCCGGTGGTCCAGTCCACGCTCCGGGTGGTGAAGGTGTTCTGGTCGCTGGAGGACCGGCTGGCGTTCCAGCGCCATTTCCCGGCGATTTCCTGGCTCAATTCCTATTCGCTGTATTCCGAGAGCCTGCGCGATGCCATCGCCGGGTTGACTTCCGAGGAGTTTGTGGCCGACGCGGCCGAGGCGATGGCGCTGCTGGAGAAGGAAGCGGAACTGGAGGAGATCGTCCGGCTGGTCGGCCGCGACTCGCTCTCGCCCGGCGACCGGCTGGTGCTGGAGGTGGCGCGCAGCCTGCGCGAGGACTTCCTGCACCAGAACGCCTTCCACGAGGTGGACACCTACACCTCGATGAAGAAGCAGGCATTGATGCTGGACGCCATCCTGCAGTTCTACCGCCGGGCGCGGGAGGCGCTCGCCCGGGGCGCGGATATCGCCGACATCGAGCAACTGGCGGTGCGGGACCCCATCGCCCGGCTGAAATACCTGCCCGAGGCGGAGGCGGAAGCGGGCGCGGCGCGGGTGCGGGAAGAAATTGAGCGGGAGCTGGCCGGAGGTGAGAAGTGATTCGGGAATACCAGACGGTTGTTTCGATTGCCGGGCCGCTGGTGCTGGTGGAGGGCGTGACGGGCGTGAAGTACCAGGAGCTGGTACGGCTGACCCTGCCCTCGGGCGAGATGCGGCGCGGTCAGGTGCTGGAGGCGGACGGCGACCGGGCGCTGGTGCAGGTTTTCGAGGGCACCAGCGGCATCGACGTGCCGGAGACGAAGGTGCGGTTCCTGGCGCGGGGCATCACGGTCGGGCTGTCGCCGGAGATGCTCGGCCGGGTGTTCGACGGCCTGGGCCGGCCCCGCGACCGCGGGCCGGAAATCATTCCGGAGCGGGAAGCGGACATCTACGGCGCGCCGATAAACCCTTATGCCCGGGAGTACCCGAACGAGTTCATCCAGACCGGGGTGAGCGCGATCGACGGGCTGAATACGATGGTCCGGGGCCAGAAGCTGCCGATTTTCTCGGGCAGCGGCCTGCCCCACAACCGGCTCGCGGCCCAGGTCGTGCGCCAGGCCCGGGTGCCCAGCGGCGAAGCGAGGTTCGCGGTGGTGTTCGGGGCGATGGGGGTGAGCTTCGAGGAGGCGGAGTTCTTCATCCGGGATTTCACCGAGTCGGGTGCGCTGGAGCGGACGGTGCTGTTCCTGAACCTGGCCGACGAGCCAGCCATCGAGCGTATCGCCACCCCGCGCACCGCGCTGACCTGCGCGGAGTACCTGGCGTTCGAGCGGGACATGCATGTGCTGGTGGTGCTGACCGATCTGACCAACTACTGCGAGGCGCTGCGGGAAATCTCGGCCGCCCGGAAGGAAATCCCGGGCCGGCGCGGGTTCCCGGGCTACCTGTACACCGACCTGTCGAGCCTCTACGAGCGGTGCGGCCGGATCAAAGGCAAGCCCGGCTCGATAACGATGATGCCGGTGCTGACGATGCCCGAGGACGACAAGACCCACCCGATCCCGGACCTGACCGGGTACATCACCGAGGGACAGATTATCCTGTCCAGGGCGATGCACCGGCGCGGGGTGGCGCCACCGGTGGATGTGCTGCCGTCGCTGTCGCGGCTGAAGGACAAGGGCATCGGCGCGGGCAAGACCCGGGAGGACCACGCCGACCTGTTCAACCAGCTTTACGCCTGCTACGCCCGGGGCAAGGAGGCGGAGGAACTGGAGGTGATCCTGGGCGAGGCGGCGTTGTCCGACATCGACCGGCTGTACCTGACGTTTTCCCGGGAGTTCGAGCGGCGGTACGTCTCCCAGGGCGAGCGGGAGAACCGGTCCATCGAGCAGACGCTCGACCTCGGCTGGGAACTACTCGCGGCGTTTCCGCGCGCGGAGCTGAAGCGCGTGCGCGACGCCTGGCTGGACAAGTACCACAAGGGAAAGGCCTGAGGTTGGCTGGCGGCAGGAGACTGGAATCGTGGGTCCGGGATTGAAGCCCGGAGACTCCTGCCCCCTGCGGTTCGACGGGGTGCTGTTCGACCTTGACGGCACGCTGGTCGATTCGGCCCGCGACCTGCTGAACTCGGTCCGTTTCGCGCTGGCCCAGGTCGACCCTCGCGAGCCGCCGGACGAAGACACCATCCTGATGGAAGTCGGCAAGCCGCTGGAGGTAATCCTGCGCGAACTGGGCTATCCTCACGATGAGGCAGACGCCCGGCTGTTTGCGGACAGCTACCGGCGCCATTTCGCCGAGCATTGCACCGACAGCTCGAAGCCGTTTCCGTACGTCCCGGAGGTGCTTGGGATGCTGCGCGAAGCGGGCGCGAAGCTGGCGGTGGTGACCACCAAGCACCAGCAACAGGCGGAAATGACCGTCGAGCGGCTCGGCTTGGCGGACAGGTTCGAACATATCCGGGGCTGGGCCGAGGGCCGCCGGCACAAGCCGGACCCCGAGCCTTTTCTCGCCGCCGCGGCTGCGCTCGGGGTCGAGCCGAAGCGGGCGCTGATCGTCGGGGACACCGAACAGGACATCCTCGCGGCCCGGGCGGCCGGTATCACCTCAGTCGCGGTCAGTTGGGGGTTCCGGCCTTTGCTGATGTTGAAGTCCTTGCGGCCGGACTTCATCATCTCGCGACCGACCGACCTCGTGCCGATAGTGGTCGATCTGACCGGGGAGTAACCCGAAGGATACAGCCACGGTCCACAATTGGCCGGGAGGGGCCGTGATTTGCGGCGGTTAGCCGGGCAGCGTGAAGCATTATGCGGCAGGCGCGGACCGGGGCCGGGTCGGGCACGGCCGACGAAAGGTCTTGTTTTCAATGAGTTGCCTTTCTGGGGCTGGTCGCGCGTGGCTTGGCACGGACGGTGCAAAGATTATGGGTGTCGGCTCCCGTCGCCACTGATAGACCCATTTGCTGTTGACAGGGCGGCGGCCCGGCCTACAATGGCCGCGCAGAAGGGCTGACCGGCTGATGAATGCGGCGAATGCTGAGCAGGAGAGAACTGTTGCCGTCCTCGTGCTGACGGCCCGGGTGGGCTGTCCCGGGGAAGGCGGAGGGGTCAGGCGTTGAAATCGAGTTATGCCCGCGCGTTGCCGTTCGCGTGCAACATTGCCATCAGGCCGGGCGATGTGGTGTTCGCGGTGGACCGGGCCGGGCGGTTCGTGTACTGGAACAGGAATGCACAAGCCGTGATCGGGCGCAGCCCGGCCACCGTGGCCGGGCTGCCGCTGGCCGCGGTGTTCCCCGAGCATGAGGGCGGCCCGGACCGGGCGAGGCTGGACCTTTCGGCGGTAATGGCGGGCAGGGATTATGCGGGCGCGTTCCGCGCCAGCCGGGCGGACGGCAGCCCGGTGACGCTCTACGTCTACGCGACCGCCGGGCGCGCGAAACAGAGCCCGGCCGGCGCGGATCCGGCCGGTGTCGTGTTCGTAGCGCGTGACGTGACGAACCAGGTCGAGGTGGAGCAGGCAGCCCGGCTGAAGGACGAACTGTACCGGCAGGTACTGCGGCTGGCGCACGACGTGGTGCTGGTGTTGGACGAGTCCGGCCGGGTGCTGGAGCCGAACCGCGCCCTGAGTCTTTTGACCGGCATCCCGGAGGAGGAGCTGTTCGGCAGCCCGCTGGCCGGGATGCTGGCCCCGGGCGGCCGGGAGGCCGCCGAAGGCGAACTGTCCCGGCTATGGGAGCACGGCGAGGCGGTGTTCTCGCTCTCGTTCGCCGGGCGGGCCGGGCAGAAGGTCCGGGTCGATTTCAACGCTTCGGTGCTGGGCGGGCAGGCCCGTCGGCTGGCGGTCGCGGTCGGGCGGGACGCCTCCGGTCCGGAGCAGGTCCGGCAGCAGGTGAAGACCGCGGAGCTGAAGTCCCGCCGGGTGTTCGAGGCGGTGCGCGACGGTGTGCTGCTGCACATGCTGGCAGGTCAGGTGCTGGACGTGAACGAGGGCGCCTGCCGGCTGTTCGGGTACTTGAGGGAGGAGCTGCTTGGCATCAACGTCGAGCGGCTGTTCCCCCGCGATTCGCTGGCCGGGTTCCTGCGCCTGCGCGACGCAATCCTGAGGAGCGGCGAGTTCTACGGCGAGGGTGCCGGCCGGCGCCGCGACGGCACCGAGCTGCCGGTTGAGCTGTCCTGCTCCCGGCTCGCCCTTGGCGACGAGACGCTGGTCATCACACTGGTCCGGGACATCACCGAGCGCCGGCGCGCCGAGCAGGCGGTGCGCGAATCAGAGGAGTTGCACCGGCTGACGCTGAATGCGATGAGCGACCCGGCCCACGTGATCGACCGGGAGCACAACATCCTGCTGGCGAACGACGCACTGCTGCGGCTGGCCAAGATGCTGGGCGTCGAATCAGACCCGATCGGGGGGAAGCTGTTCGAGTTGTTCCCCTTCCTTGAGGAGCAGGTCAGGCCCGCGACTGAGCGGGTGTTCGAGACCGGCCGGCCCGTGCGTCTCGAGGAGGCCTACATCATCGGCGGGCAGCGGCGCGAGGCGGAGGTTGATGAACTGCCGGTCTTCGAGGCGGGCAAGGTCACCCGGGTGCTGACCGTCATCCGAGACATCACCGCCCGGAAGCGGCAGGAGGAGATGCTGGAACGGCTGGCCGGGGCCGCAACGGGATTCCTTGAACTGCCGCCGGATGCCGACATCTACCTGTATGCCGCCGACCGGCTGGCCGAGCTCCTGCCCGGCATAACCTTCGCGGTCAGCGTGTACGACGAGGCGGCAGCGACGCTGACCGTACGCCGGATAGCGGGTTTGACCGAGGAGGAGCAGGCCGGGTTCCGACGGACGCTGAGCGAAGCGCACGAGGGGGCGATGCTCGCAAGGGTCGGGCCGGCGGTCCGCGACGCGCTGGTGGCCGGCGTGGTCAGGGAGGTTGCCGGCGGGGTCTACGGGGCGATGCTCGAGCGCGTGCCCGAGCCGGTCTGCCGCGAAGTCGAGCGGCGGCTGGGCATCGAGCGGGTGCTGTCGGTCGGCCTGCACCGGGAGAACCGGCTCTACGGCAGCGTGACGTTCTTCCTGCGCGGAGGGAGACTGCTTGACCGAGGGCTGGTCGAGGCATTCGCCGGCCAGTGGGCGATTGCGCTGGAACGCCGGGAGGTGCAGCAGGCCTTGGCGGCGAGCGAGGAACGCTATTCCTCACTGTTCTACAACTCGCCCATCGGTATTTACCGCACGACCCCGGACGGGCGGATGCTGATGGCCAACCCGGCACTGGTCGGGATGCTCGGACTGGACTCGTTCGAGGAGCTGGCGCGGATGAACGTGGCGGAGGCTTCCTACCGGTTCGGGTACGACCGGGAGGAGTTCAAGCGGCGGATCGCGGTGTCCGGCGAAATCACCGGGCTGGAGTCGGTTCTGACCCTGGCCGACGGCACCCGGCGCTACATCCGCGAGAACGCCCGGGCGGTGCGCGGGCCGGACGGCGCGGTGGCGTACTACGACGGCACGGTCGAGGACCTGACCGAGCGGCACCAGGCCGAGGAGCGGGCGCGGGCGGAGCGGGCGCGGGCGGAAACCTACCTCGAGGTCGCCGGGGTGGTAATCCTCGCGCTGGACGAGCAGGGCCTTGTTTCCCTCGTCAATCGGCGCGGCTGCGAGTTGCTGGACACGACCGAGGACGAAGCGCTGGGTAGTGACTGGGTCGAGCGGTTCGTGCCCGCGGCCGACCGCGAGAAGACGCGGGCGACATTCGCGGCGTTGATGCGGGGAGAACTGGAACTGGCCGAGGAGTTTGAGAACCGGGTTCTCACCGCCACCGGCGAGGCACGCCTGGTGCACTGGCACAACGTTCTGCTCCGGGACCCGGAGGGAAAGACGATTGGCACCTTGAGCTCGGGCGAGGACATCACCGAGCGCCGGGCGGCGGAGGAAGCGTTGCGGGAGAGAGAGCAGATGCTCCAGGACCTGCGCGACAACGTGCCGGTCGGGCTGTTCCGGACCACCCCCGACGGCAGGTTCCTGGCGGTGAACCCGGCCGGGGTGCGGCTGGCCGGCTACGAGAGCGAAGCCGAGATGCTGGGCACCCCGGTCGCCGCGCTGTACGCCGACCCCGGCAAGCGGGACGAGCTGCGGGCGCTACTGG
>JAWOIB010000122.1:0-7071 GCA_046484845.1 bacterium | reverse complement strand
GGAAGGTACCGCCGCCGATCATCCCGGCTTCGGAAACGTTGTGGTGCGGGGCGCGAAACGGCCTAGTCGCGACGAGAGGCAGGTCCGGACCCAGCGTTCCCGCCACCGAGTGAATCCTGGTCGCTTCGAGCGCCTCCTCCATCGTCAGTGGCGGCGCCACGGTGGCGAGCCGGCGGGCCAACATGGTCTTGCCCGAACCGGGCGGGCCGATCATCAGCAGGTTGTGGCCGCCGGCGGCCGCAATCTCCAGCGCCCGCCGGGCGTGGTCGTGACCGTGCACGTCGGCCAGGTCCACCTCGTGCTCCGCCGCCCGGGCAAACAGGGCGTTGACGTCGGTCCGGGTCGGTTCGAGCGCCAGCTCTCCCTTCAGGAACAGCACCGCCTCGGTCAGCGTCTCGACCCCGTAGACCGGCAGCCCCTCGACCATCGCCGCCTCGGCCGCGTTGGCTCTGGGCAACAGCAACCCCCGCAGCCCGGCACCGCGCGCCGCCAGCGCCATCGAGACCGCACCGCGGATCGGGCGCAACCCGCCGTCGAGCGACAGCTCACCCAGCAGCACCCAGTCCCGGCAGGCAGCCGGCGGCAGGCCTCCGAAGGCTGAGACGATCCCGACCGCCACCGGCAGGTCAAATGCCGCCCCTTCCTTCCTCACGTCGGCCGGGGCAAGGTTGACGGTGATGCGGCGGCTCGGGAAACTGCCGCCGGAGTTCTTGATCGCGGCCTGGACCCGGTGCTGCGATTCCTTGACCGCCGCGTCGGGCAGCCCGACGATGTTGAACGCGGGCAGCCCGGGCGAGATGTCGGTCTCGACCGAGACCAGGAAGGCGTCGACGCCGTACACCGAGGTGGAGAGAATCCGGGACAGCACTAGAAAGCCCCCTCCAGGTGCTCGATCTCGGGCGGGTCGAAATCCAGCCGGATGGCCAGGACATCAAACCTGACCTCGACCGCCTCCAGTTCGTGCTCGAGCAGATACTGCTCGGCCAGACGCTTCAGCCGTTCCTGTTTCCGGGCGTCTACCGCCTCGGCTGGGGCGCCGAACATCCCCGAGGTCCGGGTCTTCACCTCGACAAAAACGGTCGTTTCCCCGTCCCGGCAGACGATATCGAGCTCGCCCAGCCGCGAACGGTGGTTGGTCGCCAGTATCCGATAGCCCCGCCGGCGCAGGCAGTCGCAGGCCAGGCGCTCGCCTCGGCGCCCGACTTCGCCGCGGTTCATCACCCCGCTCTCGCCGCCACCGGGCCGAAGGTACGCCGGTGCACCGCGGAGGGACCGAGCGCCGCCAGCGCGATCAGATGCGCGGAGGTGCCGTAGCCCTTATGGCGCGGAAATCCGTAGCCGGGATGAACCCGGCCCAGCCGGGTCATCAGCCGGTCGCGGTGGACCTTTGCCAGGATTGACGCACAGGCGATCGAGTAGCTAAGCCGGTCACCGCCGATGACGCCCCGGCAGGCCAGCGGCGCACCCGGCACCGGCGGGCCATCGACCAGCATCAACCGGGGTCGGACCGTGAGCTTGGCGACCGCGCGCAACATCGCGGCGCGGGTAGCCTCAAGGATGTTGCGGGCATCAATCAGCGCCGGGCTCGCCGCCGCCACTGCCCAGGACCGGGCACGGCCCCGGATGACCCGGGCCAGTTCCACCCGGCAGCGTGGCGTCAGTTTCTTGGAGTCGTCCACGCCGGCGATCTCGCTGCCGACCGGCATCACCACCGCCGCCGCCACCACGGGACCGGCCAGCGCGCCCCTGCCGGCTTCATCTACGCCGCAGAAGCAGACGCTACGATTCCACAGGTTTCGATCGAGGTTGCTGGTCAACCTTGCGCTCTTTGAGCTGGGCCGCACGGCCGCGCAGCTTGCGCAGGTAGTACAGCTTCGCCCGGCGTACCTTGCTGCGGCGCTTGATCTCGACTTTGAGGACGACCGGTGAGCGGAAGGGAAAGATGCGCTCGATGCCGACACCGCGGCTGACCTTGCGCACGGTGAACGAACGGTTGACGCCCGCACCCCGAAGCGCAATGACCGTCCCCTCGAATACCTGGGTGCGGACCTTGTCGCCTTCGACAATCCTCACGCTTACCGCGACGATGTCGCCCGGTTCGAGCGGCGGAATCTCGGCCGCCTTCAGCGGTACGGTTTCCTGCCGGGTTTCCTGCTTCTTCTTAACTGCTTTGGCCATTGAACATCTCCTTTGTCAGGTGGTGCATCAGAAATTCCCGCTCCGACTCGGTCAGGGTCTCGCTGTCGAGCAGTTCCGGTCGCGCGCGCGCGGTGAGCAGCAGCGACTGCTCCCGACGCCAGCGGCCGACCGCGGCATGGTCGCCGGTGACCAACACTTCGGGCACGGCCATGTCCCGGAAGCACCGGGGCCGTGTGAACCAGGGCGCGTCGAGTAACCCGTTCTCGAAGCTATCGGTATCGACCGACTCTGCATCGCCGACCACCCCGGGCAGCAGCCGCGCAATGCTCTCGATGACAATCACCGCCGCGGCCTCGCCGCCGGCCAGGACATAATCGCCGACCGACAGCTCGTCGTCACAGAGCCCGGCGCGTACCCTTTCGTCAACATCCTTGTACCGGCCGCAGATAAGCACCAGGTGCCCGGTCCGGCTGAACTCGCGGGCGGTTGACTGGTCATAACGTTTCCCGCGCGGGGATAGCAGCACAACCCGGCTGGCCGGGGTCCGGACCGACTCCACCGCCGCGAACAGCGGCTCGGGTTTGAGCACCATCCCGGCCCCGCCGCCGAAGGGATAATCATCGACGGTCCGGTGGGGGTCGCTGGTGAAGTCCCGCGGGTTGACGACTTCGAACTGGAGGAGTTGCTTCTCCCGAGCGATGCGCGTTGTGCCGAAATCAACCGGCCCGGAGAAGAACTCCGGGAACAGCGATACGACATGCAGGCGCATCGGACGGGAATCGCAACAAGACCGGGCAGGCTATTCGAGAATCTCGAGCTGCGCCCGCTTGCCGATCTTCATCGCCGCCGCGGTGATGATGGAGCGGATGGCCTTGGCGGTCCGGCCTTCCTTGCCGATGACCTTGCCGAGGTCGCCCTGGGCCACGCGCAGTTCGTAAATCAGTGTCTTCTCGCCGGCAATTTCCTTGACTTCAACCTGGTCCGGGTTATCCACGAGCGCCTTGGCAACGTATATTATCAGATCCTTCATCCTGTCCTCCTGTCGGGGGCTAAGTCGCAGTATCGTCAGCTGGTTCGCGTTCGATGACGGCCCCGTCCTCAGCGGCTGCCGTGTCGGCCTCAGGTGCTTCCGTGGTCACCGGCGGCGGTCCGGCCGGCTCCGTGTTGTCGACGACTTCGGCCGCGACCACCTCGACCGCAACTTCAATCGCCTCGGCAGGCGGGATGAGCTCTGTCGGTCCATCGCTCACCGCCACAGCCCGTTCGCGTGCAACCCGCTTGATGAGTTTGTCGGCAGTCCCCGTCGGCTGGGCGCCGACCGACTGCCAGTAGCGGGCGCGGTCAAGGTCGATCGCAAGCTGCTTGGTGCGCGGGTCATAGTGACCGAGCGACTCAAGGTACTCGCCGTCACGCGGGCGCTGCGAATCCATCACAACTATCCGATATGTCGGGCGATGCCGCATACCCATTCTCTTCAAGCGTATCTTAACCAATACCAGTCTCCTTTTCTGAGTCCATACGATACCGACCGCACGCCGAATGTCAATAGGGCTGACCATCAGGGCCGGGAGGCAGAAACCCGCGGGACGGGTCCCGCGGGTTTCTGCCTCCCGCCCGCCCGGCATCCCGGTCAGTCCGCCAGGATGATGCGCGCGCGCCGGTCCGTTCCGGCTGACCGGACCCGCAGGAGATAAACCCCGGCCGGAAGCCCGGGCGGCCGCTCCCAGTACCAGCTGGCGGGCGCGCGATTCAGCTCGACCGCCGGCCCCGCCCGCCGCCCGTCCGCGGCGTACAACTCCACCACCACCCGCTGCCCCGCGTCCGGCCCGAACCGAACGACCGCCCCGGTGCGCAACAGGGTGGGCGCGACCGCCAGCCTCGGCAGGCGAGAAGCCGGCGCGGGTTCGCTCACCCCGATAACGCCCAGCCCGTAGAGCCCGCTCCCGACCGTGCCGCAGTAGACCGCGCCCCTTACGTCGGGGTGACGACGAAACAGCGCCAGCGAACGGTGTGGCAACGCCACTGTGTCCCGGTCCCAGACCGCACCTGAATTGGTCGTACGGAAGAGACCCTGGGTGTCGGTTGCGGCCAGGATGAAACCAGGGTCGATGGTGTCCCCAAGAACCGCGGTGACATTCTCCAGTCCCAGCCGGGCCCAGCTCGCCCCCCCGTTGAGCGTCCGAAACACGCCCGCGTCAGTCGCGGCGAGATACGAAGTGCGGTTATCCCCGGGCGCGGTGGTGAAGTCGACCGCCATCGCGCCTGCCAGGTCGGTGCTGCGCTCAACCCAGCTGCCCCCGCGGTTCAGGCTCAGGTACACCCGGGCCCGGCCGTCGACCCCTCCCCAGAGGAACATGCTGTCTCCACCGGCACGGAAGCTGAACCCGACACACCGGCCGCGCGTGCCCGGACTGAAGTTGCGACTCCAACTGTAACCCCGGTCGGTGGACTTCCAGAACCCGAACTGCTCGCGGCCGTCGGATCCCCTGCGCCCGCCCCATACGTAAAGCGTGTCCGGCCCGAGCGGGTGGAAGGCAAGACCGTGGCCGGAGAAACCGGTCTCGATTGTCTCCCGGGTCCAGGAATCGCCCCGGTCGGAGGTCATGTACAACCGGTGGTCCAGGTTGGAGATGGCGTAGAGCGTGTCAGGGGCAACCGGGTTCAGGGCAACCCCGCTGATGAAGCCCGCACCCGGGAACCCGGCCAGCGCCTGCCAGCTCTCTCCACGGTCGCCGCTGACCAGCAAACCGTGCCCGGGCGGGCAGGTGAACACCGAATCCGACGACCCCGGATGGAAATAGAGAAACGGTACGGTCAGGCGCTTCAAACCAGCGGTCAACTCGGTCCAGCTGAACCCGCCGTCGGCGGTGCGGAACACCCCACGGCCGTTGCCGACATACAGGTCCAGCCCATCGAGCGGGTTGATCTCCAGCCAGCGGGTGGCGGTGCCGGCGAAGGTCGTCGTATCGGCGGACCAGTTGATGCCGAGATTGTTGCTGCGGAACACCAGGTTGTCCGAGCCGGCGTAGGCGTAATGCGGTGACGCTGCCCCGAACGCGACCGACCAGACAGGGACGTCCTTCATCCGGGTCCAGGAGCCGCCGCTGTTCGTCGAGCGCCAGATGCCGTTGTCGGTCGCGGCCAGGATGACCGCCGGGTCGAGCGGATTGACCGCCGCCCCCCAGGCCGCACCCCCGGTCAGGCTCCCGGTGATGTCGCTCCAGCTCGCCCCGCCGTCGGGGCTGGTGAACAACCGGGTACTCCCTGAAATGCTGCCGCTCAGGTACAGCCGACTCGGCTGCCCGGGGTCGTAGTCGAGCGCGTTCGCGCCCGCGGCGTAGCCGGTATCCACCTGCGCACCGGTCCAGCTCGCCCCGCCGTCGGTCGAAACATAACAGCCGAGCGCGACGGTGTTATCCGGTCCCGGCATCTCCACCGCCGCCCGGAGCACCCCGGGCTCGCCCGGCTTGGGCGCCAGCCGGCGCAGGGCCGACACACCCGCCACCGCCCCGCGCTCGGTCCACAGCAGACCGCCGTCAACGCTCCGCCAGATGCGACCGGTCAG
Organism: bacterium; assembly: GCA_046484845.1. Lineage (GTDB taxonomy): Bacteria > Hydrothermota > Tepidihabitantia > Tepidihabitantales > Tepidihabitantaceae > DSBX01. The sequence goes on along the minus strand of JAWOIB010000122.1, from coordinate 1,367 downwards.
CCCCCCGGCAAAAAGCGTCAGGTCCTGGTCCGGGTCCACCACGAGGTCGCTGACGCGGTCCCGGATGGTATCCCTGATGCTCCAGTTCATCCCGCCGTCGGACGAATAGAGCACGAGGGTCGGGAAACCGTCGGTCACTGCGTAAACCTGCGAAGCAGCGCTCGGGACCCGGGCCAGTGCCGCGACCGACAGCCCGCGCGGGCCGAACTGCTGCCACGCCTGGGCAGGTGCGACCGCAACCGCGAACAACGCCAGAATGGCAATAACTCTCATCGTGGGCCTCCGGTATTCTCGAAGCAAGCTCTCGTTCTCACTTCGGTCAGCTATGCTCATCGGTCATCTTTCCCTCGTCGCCGGGCCCGGCCTCCAGCTCCAGCCGGTCGCCGAACCGGTCCAGCCGCCGGGCCGACTCCTCGTACCGGTTGCCCGCGTTGGTCAGGTGCGTGCCCAGTACGTCGAACTCGGACCGGAACCGGTCATACTCCTGGCGCAGCCGGCCGAGATGCGCGAGAATCTCCCCGGCGCGCCGCTCGACCTCGAACCCGCGCAGGCCGAGCACGATGACCTGCAGGTACGCGTACAGGCTGTTCGGGGAAACCGGGATGACCCGGCGCGCCAGTGCCCGGGTCGAAATCGAATCATCAGCCGCGTTGTCCCGGATGATGGTCTCGTAGTAGACGTTCTCGGCCGGGATGTACATCAGGGCGAAGTCAAACGTGCCCTCATCCGGCCGGATGTACTTGTCCGCGATCGCATCCACGTGCTTGCGCACCCCGGCGATGAAGCGCCGGCGCAACACCTTGCGCTGCTCCTCGTCGGTCTCGGCCAGCAACCGCTGGAAATCCTCCAGCGGGAACTTCGAATCGATGGGTACCAGTCTCGGTCCGAGCCGGACGACCGCGTCCACCGCCTCGCCGCTGGCGAACCGATACTGCAGTTCGTGATGGGCGGGAACGACCTGCTGCAGCAGGTCACCGAGGAAGAACTCGCCGATGATACCGCGCAGCTTCGGCGCGCGCAGGATGTCCTGCAGCGAGCGAATGTCCCGACCGACCTCGAACACCTGCCGGGTGGCCTGGGACAGTTCGCCAAGCGCGACCTGCACGTTCTGGACGGTCGAGTTGGCGCTGTCCAGCCGGGAGCCGATGCCGGACACGGTGTCACCCATCCTGCGGTCCAGCTCGGCCAGGCGCTGGTCCAGCCGGCCCGACATATCGGACAGCCCGCGGCCCGTCTGGTCGCGCAGGGCATCCAGCTGTTGCTGGAGCATAACCACGCCCTGGCCTTCGCCGCCCCTCTCCGGCTGACGACCACGGCGCAACAGCACCACCAGCAGGATAGCAACCACCGCCAGCAGCAACAGCGCA
>JAWOIB010000130.1:0-8271 GCA_046484845.1 bacterium | reverse complement strand
TCAATAACGGCAGTTACGCGAGCCTGACCGCGCGCGACCCGTGTTCGGTCGGCACCGCGGCGGCCGGCGGCGCATTCGTCAACACCGGCACGTTCGACAACAGCGGCGGGTCGAGGCTGTACTTCTTCGGTGACTTCACCAACGACCGGGCGGACGCGAACTTCGGCGGCACCTACGTGTTCTTCCGGGGGGGCACCGACAGCCGCATCGGCGGCCGCGGCGGGGCGCGGTTCTGGAAGGCGGTCATCGAGAAGGAGGACCCGGCCCGGACCGTGACCCTGGACACGACGCTGGTGCTGACCGAGTCTTCGTGGGGCGCCCTGCTGATCGAGCGGGGCACGCTGGCGACGAACGGCGAGAGCCTGGGCGTCTGGACCGAGTACCTCGGCAGCGCGATGACGCTCGGCGGCGGGCCGGAGGGCCGACTGCTCGTCAACAACGGGCCGGGCGGCCGGCAGGGCCGGGCCGCGGTCATCACCCTGGACCAGTGGGACGCGCCGCTGGGCAGGGTGGTGGTTGACGGCGGCCTGCTTCACGTCCGGGAACTGCACGACATCGCCTGCGGTTCGGCCCGGTTCGAACTGCGGGACGGCACGGTCCGCTACAGCCGGATCGACCCCAACTTCAAGGGCGTGGTGTTTCGCAGGCAGGTCGGCCCGGCCGAGGGCGGCTGGTTCGCGACCGGCGGCACCGCGGTCTTCAACGGCGCCGGCATCTACGCCGACCGCGAGGCGAGATTCGTGGCGAGCGACAAGGCGGTGGTGCGGTTCGAGGGCAACCGGGATTCGTATGTCACGATGGCCGCTACCGGCGACACCGAGCATTCGGAGTGGGAGTTCGGCGAGCTGGTCATCGCCAAGACCGGCGGGACCGCGGTTACCTTCAACTCGGTCGGCACCACGGCCGGCGACGTGAACATCTCCGGGCCGTTCGCGCTGGCGACCGGGCAGATGCTGAGCCTGAACGGCAGCTTCGCGCCCGGGCGCGGTTACCGGTTCAGCGACGTGGACGTCGCCGCGGGCGCGACCCTGGTCCAGGGCGCGGCCGAACTGCTGGTCGAGGGCGACTGGCGCAACGCCGGCGCGTTCAGCCCCGGGAGTGGACAGGTCAGCTTCACCGGCGAGGCGGTCGCGGGCCTGCTGGTCCCGGGCGGGATGCCGTTCCACCGGGTAGCGGTGGAACGGCCGGGCGGCGCGGTGACGCTGGCGGGCGGGATGACGGTGAGCGACCGGCTGGCGGTGGCGGCGGGCCGGCTGGCGCTGGGGCCGAACACGCTGGCGCTGGGGTCGGCGCAGTCTTCGGGGCAGGTGGTGGTCGAGAGCGGGGGCACGCTGGCCGCGGTCGGCAACTCGCCGGCGGAGCGGTGCCTGCTGACCGCGGTCGCGGCCGAGCACGGGTACGGGTTCGAGGTCGGTCCGGGTGGGACCATCACGGCGCGGCATGCGAGTTTCGAGCGTATGGATGCGTCGGGGGTCGTGGTCGCGGCTGGCGCGACGATCGACCCTGAGGACAATTTTTCCTACTGCCGGTTTGACAGGGGTGCTATCGCCGGGCCGGCGCTGAAGGTCGAGAACGAGCAGGTGCTGATCCTGCAAGAAGTGTTCTTCCACGGCTCGGCCGGGCACAATGTCGAGAAGCTGGCGGACGCAGGAGAAATCACGCTGGCCGGCGGTGGGGGTGAGCGCTGGGGCGAGGACTACGAGCAGGACCCGCACGGCCGTATCCACTGGGGCGAGGTGGCGGTCGAGGAAGGCGCGGTGCCGCCCGAGGCGTTCGAACTCCTGCCGATCGCGCCCAGCCCGCTGGCTGGGGCAGGCACGGCCCGGCTGTCGCTGCCGACCCCGGGGCGGGTGCGGGTCCGGGTGTACGATGCCGGTGGCCGGGAGGTCGCCCGGCTGGCGGACTGGACCCTGCCGGCCGGGTATCACCTGCTGAGGCTGGACCTCGGGACGCTGGCCGGGGGCGCGTACCTGCTGCGGGTCGATGCGGGCGGCGAGACCGCGACCCGGAAGCTGGTGCTGCAGCGGTAATCGGCGACCGATGGGCCTGCTGCTGGTCCTGTTGCTCGGGCTGACCGCGCCCGGCATCGAGGAGCTGATGGCCACGGTTTACCGGCGCGAGGCGGAGCTCGACCGGCAGGTGCGCGACGCGCAGTTTCTTGCTGAGTACCGCTACGAGGAGCGGGAGGCAGACGGCCGGTTGCGGGCGGTGGAAACCTGCACCCGGCGGGTGTACGTCCGGGGCGGCCGCCAGGTCGTGGAGTTCCTCACGGTGACCGCAGACGGCCGGGTGCTGGAGGGCCGGGAGCGGAAGCGGAAACTGCGCGAGCTCCGGGCGAAGGGGCTGGCGCAGGACCGGACCCGGATGCCGTTCCAGCGGGAGACTGCGGACGAGTACCGGTACGAGCTGGCTGGCGATACCCTGCTCGACGGCCGGCGGGCCTGGCGGGTCGAATTCCGCCCGGCGCGCCGGACCGGCCGGCATATCATCGGCCGGGGCTGGCTGAGCGCGGATTCCACCTGCGACATCCTCCGGCTACAGTTCCGGCCGGACCGACTGCCGCTGGTGGTTCCGGAAATGGACATGACCCTGGCCTACGAGCAGGCCGGGGACCGGACCCTGCCGGCGCGGTTCGAACTCAAGATGCGAGTGCTGGTGCGGCTCATCGTGACGCTGGCGGAGCGGCACATCAGCATCGAGGAACGGTTCGGCGGGTACCGGTTCAACACCGGCCTGCCGGATTCGCTGTTCGAGTAGCCGGTGGCGCCCTGGCTGGTCGCGGTCGTCCTTACCCCGGCAGGATACCTGCTCGGCAGCCTGCTGTTCGCGGTCCTGCTCGCGCGGCCGGCGCGGCGGGACCCGCGCGCGGTCGGCGACCACAACCCGGGCGCGGTCAATGCCTTTAAGGCGGCCGGGCCGGTGGTCGGGGTCGCCGCGCTGCTCCTGGACTTCCTCAAGGGCGCGGTGCCGGTCGGGCTGGCCCGCTGGGTCTTCGGCGTCGAAGGCTGGTGGCTGGTGCCGGTGGCGCTGGCCCCGGTGCTGGGCCACGCCTTTCCGCTTCTCGTCCGGTTCCGGGGCGGCAAGGCGCTGGCGGTGACCTTCGGCGCCTGGTGCGGGCTCACGCTCTGGGAAGGGCCGACGGTGCTGGGCGTCCTGCTCGGCCTGACGGCGCTGTTACAGGAGGAGGATGGCTGGAACGTGGTCTTCGCCCTGCTCGGTCTGGGAGTCTGGTGGCTGGCCCGGGGCGCGGACCCGGTGCTGCTCGCAGTCTGGGTCGGGAGCGCGGCGGTGCTGGCGTTCAAGCACCGGCGGGAACTGCGCCGACCGCCGCGGCTGAGGAGACGCCGCCGGTGCTGAGCCTGCTCTGGCTGGAACAGCAGTTCGGGGTGGCGGTGTTCCTGCTCGTGCTGGTCGCGATCGCGCTCTGGAACCGGCGGGTGCTCCGCAGGCCGATTGAGGCGAAGCCGCCGGCGCATCGGCCCCGGGTTTCGGTGCTCCTGCCGGCAAGGGACGAGGAGCGGAACATCGTCGCGGTGGTCGAGTCGCTGGCCGGGCAGGACTACCCGGACTACGAACTGCTGGTGCTGGACGACGGCTCGACCGACCGGACCCCGGAACTACTGCGCGAGCTTGCGGTCCGCTTCCCGCGCATCAGGGTGCTGGCGGGCGAACCCCTGTCGCCGGGATGGCTGGGCAAGCACTGGGCCTGCCACCAGCTGGCCGGAGCGGCAAGCGGCGAACTGCTGTTGTTCACCGACGCCGACACCCGCCACCGGCCCGAGGCCCTGCGCCGGGCGGTGGCGGAGATGGAGAGCGGGCAACTGGACCTCGTGAGCGGGGTCCCGCGCGAGGAGGTGGTGAGCTGGGCCGAGAAGCTCATCGTGCCGATACTGCCCTGGGCGATAAACTCGTTCCTGCCGCTCGGGCTGGCCTACCGGCTTCACCGTCCGGCATTCACCGCGGCCAACGGCCAGTACCTGCTCTTCCGCCGGTCGAGCTACGCCCGCCTCGGCGGGCACGAGCGGGTGCGGAACAACGTCGTTGACGACCTGGCGCTGGTCCGGCTGGCGGCCCGCCACCGGATGCGCTGGCGGGTTTTCGACCTGACCGAACTGGTCAACTGCCGGATGTACCACAGCGCCCGGGAGGTGTTCGAGGGATTCGGCAAGAACCTCTACGGCGCGTTCGGCTACCGGCCGCTGCCGTTCCTTTTCGTCTGGCTCTGGCTCGGGGTGGTGACCTTCCAGCCGCTGGTCGTGCTCGGTCACTGGGCGGCCGGCGCGACGACGAGCCCGGTCTCGGCCGGCACCGCGCTGGCCGCGGTCCTGCTCATGCTGGCGCTCTGGGGGCTCTGCCACGCGAAGTTCCGCTTCCCGCTCTACCTCGCTTTCGGCTACCCTTTGAGCGTGGCGTTGGGCATCGTAATCGCAATTCGCTCGATGCGGGCGGCGTACACCGGCCGGGCGCGCTGGAAGGGGCGGGCGCTGCCGGCCCGGCAGGGGCGGTGATGCCCGGCGACGTGCAAAACGGGCGGGTTTCGGTACAATGGGGGCAAGTGCCAGATGAAACACCCGCAGTCCCGGGCCCGGCCGCGGTCCGGGCGTATGGGGCCCGGCTGGAAGCGCTCATCGCTCAGGTGCACGCCAAGTTCGAGGTGGACGAGCGGTTCGAGTGCGGGAGCTTTCCCTGCGAACTCGCCGGGATGGTGCGCGACCTGCAGGTGCGGTTTGGGAGGTTGCTGCTGGGCGCGTACGAGTTCGGGCTGACCGACCGACTGGCGAGGGAGTTTTCCGAACTGGTGCGGCCGGTTCTGAGCCGGGGCGCGACCCCGGCTTTCCCGGTGGCGGTGCTCGACGCCTGGCTGGTGGCAATGAGGACCGGACTGGGCGAGGAAGAGCAGCGCGAGCTGGCCGCCCCGCTGGAGCGGCTGCGGGCCGGCCAGCCTGACGAGCACGAGGAATCGCCGGGGCCGGAACCGACCGGGCCCGCGCGGGAGTTCCTGGACCTGCTGCTCCGTGGCGAACGGCGTCAGGCCGCGGAGTACACCCTGCATCGGGCCGGGGCGGCCGGCGGGCCGGAACAGGTGCTGGACGAACTGATCCTGCCCGCGCTGACCCGGGTGGGCGAGCTGTGGGCGTTCAACCGGTTGAGCGTGGCCGAGGAGCACCGGGCGACCGCCATCTGCCGGTATGTGATTTACCGCGTCTTTGACGCCGCGCCGCGGGCCCCACGGATCGGGAGGCGGGCGCTGGTTGCCTGCGCGCCGGGCGAGGAGCATGAGCTGGGCGCGGAGCTGACCGCCGGGATGCTGGAGCGCTCGGGCTGGGAGGTCTTCCTGGTCGGCCGGAGCGCGCCACCGGATGAGGTGGCGGCGACCGCAACCAGGTTCCGGCCGGACGTGACCCTGCTCGGTTCATCGCTGCTCGCCAGCCTGCCCGGGCTGCGCGAGCTTGCCGGGCGGTTGCGCCCGGCGGGCGGGAAGCTGGTCGCGGGCGGCCGCGCGGCTGTCGCGGCCCGGGAGCGGCTGGCGGGGAGTTTCGACGCGGTGGTGCGCACCGCCGCCGAGGGCCGGGCGGCGGCGGAACGGCTGGCGGGCTGAGCGGTGCGGCGGCTGATCGCGCTCCGGATGCTGGCCCACGACCGGGCGACGACCGCGGGGGCGGTGCTGGGCGTGGTCGCGATCATCTTCCTGGTCGGCCAGCAGCTGGCGGTGCTCAACGGGCTGTTCACCTACATGTCGGTGCTGGTGGACAACTCCGGGGCGGACATCTGGGTCACCTCGGAAGGCACCGACAACATCAACACCGCCGGCGACCTGCCGACCAGGTACCTCGACCGGCTGGTCGGGCTCGATGAAGTCGAGTGGGCGGCGCCGGTGGTGAACGCGGCGGGGTTCCTGAAGCGGCGGGACGGGCAGTTCCAGCCGGTACAGCTGGTCGGGGTGCGCCCGCCGCGGATGGCGGGCGGGCCGTGGGCGTACGAGGTCGGCGACAACTCGGTCCTGCTCGACCACGACGCGATCACCGTGGACTGGCTGGACCGGCGCGAACTGGGCGACCCGGAGATCGGCGACATCCTCGAGATTAACGGCCGGCGCTGCCGGGTGGCGGCGTTCACCCGCGGCGCGCGCGGCTTCGCCGGGACGCTCATCTTCACCAACGAGGCCAAGGCGCGGGAGGTCGGCCGGGTCGGCGACGACCGGTGCAACAGCATCCTCGTCAAGCTCCGGCCGGGCGCGGACCGGGACCGGGCGCTGGCCCGGATGCGCGCACTGCTGCCCCGGGCGGGTGTGACCCCGACCGCGGAGCTTTCGCGCAACACCCGGCTGTTCTACGTTACCCGGACGGGCATCGGTTCCAGCTTCGGCTTTTCGACCGTCATCGGCATCCTGGTCGGCGTGGTCATCATCATCCTGACGATGTACGCGACGGTGCTCAACCGCCAGCGCGATTTCGCGGTGCTCCGGGCGCTGGGCGCGCGCCGGCGCGATGTCCGGGTTATCGTGCTCTACCAGGCGCTGTTCATCGGCTTCATCGGCATCCTGGTCGGGTTCCTCCTGCTCGCCGGGTTCCTGTTCGGGACCAGCGGCACGCGCCTGCCCAGCTTCATGCCGCTCTGGATACCGCCGATTCACGCCGCGCTCACCATGCTGTTGTGCGTGCTCGGTTCGGTGCTGGCGATCCGGCGCGCGGTCCGGGTCGAGCCGGCCTCGGCGTTCCGGTGATGAAGATGGCACAGCCGGTCATCAGGCTCGAAGGCGTGGCCCGCGACTTCCGGGACGGCGAGCGCCTGCGCCGGGTGCTGGAGCCGACCGACCTTTCCTTCTACCCGGGCGAGCTGACGGTGCTGGCCGGGCCTTCGGGCTCGGGCAAGACGACGCTGTTGACGATCATGGGCCTGGTGCTGAAGCCGTCGGCGGGCCGGGTGTTCGTGGCCGGCGAGGAAGTCACCGGGCTGGGCGAGGACGCGCTGGCGACGGTGCGCCTGCGCCGGTTCGGGTTCGTCTTCCAGTCGGCCGGGCTGGTGCCGGCGCTGTCGGCGCTGGACAACGTGCTCGCCGCCCGGGGTATCCAGGGCGACCGGGTGACGCCGGAACTGCGCGGCCGGGCGGAGCGGGTGTTCGAGGAGCTGGGCATCGCCGAGTACGTCCGGGCGATGCCGAACCAGCTCTCCGGCGGCCAGCAACAGCGGGTGGCGATAGCCCGGGCGCTGGTCGGCGAGCCGGCGGTCCTGCTCTGCGACGAGCCGACCTCGGCGCTGGACGTGGATTCGAGCCGGGTCGTGCTCGACACGCTGAAGCGGCTGGCGCGCAACCCGGCCCGCGCGGTGGTGCTGGTGACCCACGACCCGCGGGTGTTCCCCTATGCCGACCGGCTGGTGAAGGTCGCCGACGGCCGGGTCGCGAGCGACACCCGGCCGGCGGAGCGATGAACGGTCAGGAGGTGATGATTTGAGTCGGACGAAGAAGACAATCCTGTGGGTTGCGGTCGGGCTGGCGGTGGTGTTCATCGTGTTCGCGCTGGTCAACTCCTCGCCCCGGCCGGCCGCGGCCGAGCCGGTGGATGCGGCCGGCACGCCCGCCCGGGTCTACGGCCGGGTCGAGCCGGCGGGCGGCGAGGTGTTCGTGTCCCCGCCCCTGACGCGCGAAGTGGTCGCGGTGCGGGTGCGGGAGGGCGACGGTGTCGAGGTCGGCCAGGCGCTCTGCGTGCTCGAGAACAGCGTCGAGAGCGCGGCGCTGGCCGCGGCCGAGGCCCGCGCCGCCGCCGCGGAACGGGCCTGGGCGCTGTCCCGGGACGGCTACGAGCGGACGTTCGGCCTGCAGGCGGCCGGCGGCAGTTCCGACTTCGAGCTGACCCAGCTCCGGCTCCGCCAGGAGCTGGACTCGGTCAACCTGGTCGCGGCCCGGCGCGAAGCGGGCAGCGCCCGCGCCCGGCTCGATCAGTTGACGCTCCGCGCCCCGGTGCCGGGCCGGGTGTACAAGTTCGACGTCCGGCTCGGCCAGTCGCTCGCGGCCGGCGACAACACCAGCATCATCCTCGGCGCGGAGGGCCGGCAGGTGCGGCTGTACGTCGAGTCGTACTGGCTCGACCGGGTCGCGGTCGGCAGCCGCTTCCGCCTGCGCGACGCCGAGAGCCTCGAAGAGGTCGGCCGGGCGACGGTCACCCACCGCGCGCCCTATCTCGGTACGCGCCGGATCCGGACCGAGGACAACCGGGTCCGGCTCGATGTCGAGGTGCAGGAGGTCATCGCGTCGGTCGAGACGGACCGGGA
>JAWOIB010000102.1:0-9743 GCA_046484845.1 bacterium | reverse complement strand
GGGGCTGCCGTCGATGAAGACCAGCTCACCGAAGCGCGGGCGGCGCTCACGCTGGCGGCCGCGATTGTCATGGACGATGCCGCTATCTCCCCGGGCACGTACGCGAGCCTTGAGGCGGAAGACCTCGCGTATGGAGAGCTTGAGCATGTCCGCGGCCGCATGCGCCGGCGGACCCAGCAAGGCCCTCTTGATGACTCTCAGCCGGACCAACTCACGCTCCTTGAGCAAAATCCAGGTGTCCTGCATGCATCCAGCATAGCCAGTCGACCCGGCGACCGCCGGCGGTACGTCGAGACGGACATAATCCCTGTGGCATAACCCTATGACATTAGCGCCGTGGCATCACAACTGGCTGCCGGCAACTTGACAGCCCTGACTCATGGCTGAGAATCTGGTCATGAGATACCTCCTGCTTTCTGCGGCGGCGCTGATATTGTCAGGCCTGTGCTGCTGCGGCTACTCGACCCACGCGCTGATGCGCAGCGACCTCCAGCGGGTGGCGATGCTGCCGGTCGACAATGGCACTTCCCAACCCGGTATCGGCGACGAGATGACCGAACTGCTGGTGTCCGCGTTCAATGACGACCGCAGGCTCCGGGTGACCTCGCTCGATGCGGCCGACCTCTCGGTCAACGCCCGGCTCACCAGCTATGCCCGCTCGCCGGTAGCCTACTCCGGGGACGAAATCATCACCGCCTACGAAATCGTGGTCAGCGCTACGGTCATCTGCGAGGACCGCACCCGCAACGAGGAGTACTACTCCGGCAGTCTCTCCGCCCGGGTCAGCTACGAACCGGACTCCGAACCCGAGGAGTCTGCGGCCACCCGGTGCCTGGCCACGCTCGCGGACGACATCGTCCGGGCCATCGTGACAAAATGGTAGCCGGTCGCGACCCGGTCGAACTGACGGTTGCCCGGCTGGTCGCGGGCGGTTCCGGGATGGCCGAACTCGACGGCCGCAAGGTCTTCGTACCCTTCACCGCACCGGGCGAACGGGTCCGCGCCCGGCTGACGGTCAGTAAGCGTGACTACGCGGTCGCGGAGCTCGACGGGATCATCGAACCCTCCCCCCATCGGCGCGAACCCCGCTGCCGCTACTTCGGCCGCTGCGGCGGCTGCCAGCTCCAGCATCTCGGCTACGAGGAACAGCTCAGGGTCAAGGCGGACATCGTCAGCGATGCCCTGCGCCGCATCGGCCGACTCAAAACCCGTGTCGCCTCGGTCGTCCCCTCGCCCGGGGAATGGCATTATCGAAACAAAACCCAGTACGCGGTCGGGCTCGACGCCCGGCGCCGGCCGGTCGTCGGCTACTACCGGGCCGGCACCCATCACATCATACCGGCCGAGACCTGCCCGCTGCACCCGCCCGCCTTCGACGCCGCGCGCCGGGTACTCGCCAACCATCTCCGGGGAACCGCCGGCGAAGCCTACGACGAACGGACGCACCAGGGCAACATCCGCCACCTCGTGCTCCGCACCAACGGTGCGAGGACGGTCGCGGTCGTCGCGTCGCGATCCCGGCGACTCGACCCCGAACTCGTCCAGCGATTCCAGGAGCAAGCCGGCATCGACGCGGTCGCCCTGACCTTGAACCCGAACCGCACCAACCGGGTCCTCGGCCCGGAAACCACGCCGGTCTCGGGTGAACCGGTGCTGGAGTACGAACTGGACATCAACCGGCTCCGGGTCTCGCCGGAGTCGTTCTTCCAGGTCAACACCACCCAGGCAAGGACGCTCGTTCGACTGGTCCATGACCGGCTGGCCGACCGGCGCTGGGACGTGGTCGTGGACCTCTACTCCGGCGTCGGCGCGCTGGCGCTCGCGGTCGCGGACCTTGCGGACCGGGTGGTCGGGATTGAGATCGACACCGCCGCGGTCGCGGACGCAACGAAGAACGCCCGGGCGAACGGCAGGGACAACGTCGAGTTCCGTCCCGGCGACGCTGAAACCCTGCCGGCCGACGCCCTGCCCGGCGGCTCCGGGACCGCGGTCATCCTCGACCCGCCGCGCAAGGGCGCCGGTCACGAACTGCTTGCCGCGCTCGTCGCCGCCCGACCGGGTCGGGTCATCTACGTCTCCTGCGACCCGGCCACGCTCGCCCGCGACCTCGCCCTGCTGGTAGCGTCCGGGTACCAGCTCACCAGCGTCGAACCCCTTGATATGTTCCCACAGACCGCCCACGTCGAGACGGTGGCTGCGCTGGAGCGGGATGACGACTGACGCCGGCACGGTCACCGGCTTCATCCTACCCGGCCCGGGCGAAACGGCCTTCCCGGGCTGTCTCACATGGCGGGACGGTCGCATCACCGCGCTCGACCCGATGGAAGGCTGCCTCACCGACCCCCCGGGTTCGCCGCTGATTGCCCCCGGTCTCATCGACAGTCACACCCACCCGGTCGAACTCGGACTGGAAGGCATCTTCCCTGACCTCTCACCCGCACGGACGCTCGCCGAGTCGCTGGAACTGCTCCGCTCCGGGCTGGAACGAGGACGGCAAGCCGGGCTGCTGTTCGGGCTGAACCTGGACCCGGACCGGCTCGCCGAGGGCAGGCTGCCGACCCGACTGGAACTCGACGCGCTCGAACCCGACCTACCGGTCATCGCCTGCCGGGTTGACCGTCACTCTGCGGCGCTGAACAGCGCCGCCCTGCGCCGGGCCGCGTTCGACCAGGAAGATGACGGCATCCTCGCCGGGCCGGACTACGAGCGGGCCGCCCGGGTGTTCAGCCGCGCCCTGTCCCCGGAAACCGTCGCGGCCGCGCTCGAACACGCCGCGGCCCTCGCCGCTCGGTCAGGCGCGACCACCATCGGGGCGCTGGACGGCACCGACGAGTTCGGGTTCGAGGACTGGCGGACGCTGGCCCGGCTGCTCGCCCGACTACCGGTTCGGGCGGTACCGTTCCTGCAGACGCTTAACCCCGGCCAGGCGGCGCGGCTGGGTCTCACCCGGGTCGGCGGCTGCATCCTCGTTGACGGCTCGCTCGGCTCTCACACCGCGGCCCTGCGCGAAGACTACGCCGACGCGCCCGGCGAGCGCGGTCAGCTCTACCTTGAAGACGACCGGTTGGCGCAGTTCCTCCGAGTGGCGGACAAGCTCAACCTCCAGACCGCGCTGCACGCTATCGGCGACCGGGCGGTGCGCCAGGCCCTGCACTGCCACGAAGTCGCCGGTACCCGACCCGGGCTTCGCCACCGCCTCGAACACGCCATAGTCCTCGACCCCGGGCTCATCGCGGCCATTGCCGCCCGCGGCATCATCCTCGGCGTCCAGCCCGCATTCGAAACCGCCTGGGGCGGGCCAAATCGGCTCTACGCCCGCCGCCTCGGTCCGCGCCACTCCCGGACGAACCCGTTCCGCTCCCTGCTCGCGGCCGGTGTCCGGCTGGCCGGCGGGTCGGACGCACCCATCACCCCCATCGCCCCGCTCGCCGGCATCCGCGCCGCCATCGAACACCCGAACCCCGACGAACGCGTCCGCCCGGACGAAGCCCTTGCGATGTTCACCACCGATGCCGCCTACTCGCTCGGACTCGAGTGTGAAACCGGCCGGCTCGCCCCGGGACTGGCTGCCGACTTCGTGCTGCTGAATTCCGACCCGCGTTGGAACCCCGCCTGCCGGGTGCTGGAAACCTGGCACCGGGGACGGCGAGTCTTTTCCGAACGGACAACCCCGCCGGTATGATGAGTACCAACGAAGCCGTCGCCCGGATGTTCGAACGGATTGCGGACGCGCTCGAGCTCAAGGGTGAAACCGGGTTCCGGGTCCTTGCCTACCGCCGAGCGGCCCGGGTCCTGCTCGAGCAGGCCGACGACCTGTCCCGCCTTGCGGAGGGCGACACCCTCGAGCAACTGCCCGGCATCGGCAAGGCGCTGGCGGCCAAGGTCCGCGAGTACCTCGCGACCGGCCGGATGAAGAAGTACGAAGAGGCGGTCGCGGGTCTGCCCGACGAACTGTTCGGGCTGCTCAACCTCCAGGGCCTGGGGCCGAAGACCCTCAAGCTGCTGCACGACTCGCTCAGGGTCGACAACCTCGCCGACCTCAAGGCCGCGCTCAGAGACGGCCGGGTGGCCGCCCTGCCCGGCATGGGCCCGGGCAAGGTCGCCAACCTAGACCGGGCGGTCCGGCTGCGCGAAATGGCCGGCAAGCGGATGCTGCTCAACGAAGCCCGCGAGCTCGCCGAGCGCGCGATCGGGCACCTGAAGCCGCTGGTCCCGGGTGGACTGATCGCGCCGGCCGGGTCCTTCCGCCGGGGCCGGGAAACGGTCGGTGACATCGACATCCTGGCCGCCTCCGACAACCCGGCCGGGGTCATCGAGAGATTCACCCTTCTGCCCGGTGTGCGCCAGGTTCTGACACAAGGCGACACCAAGGCCTCGCTCATCGCGGACGGCATCGGCGGCCGGCGACAGCTCGACCTGCGAGTGGTTGAACCCGGGGCCTGGGGCGCGGCGCTCCAGTACTTCACCGGCTCCAAGGACCACAACGTCCGACTGCGCGGGCTCGCCCGCAAGCTCGGCCTCAAGGTGTCCGAGTACGGCGTGTTTCGGGACGAAACGCGCATCGCCGGCCGGACCGAGGAGGAAGTCTATGCCGCGCTCGGCCTGCCCTTCATCGCACCCGAGTTGCGCGAAGACTCGGGCGAGTTCGAGGCGGCCGAGACCGGCAAACTGCCCGAGCTGGTCCGGCTCGAGGACCTGAAGAGCGACCTGCACATGCACACCAGCATGTCCGACGGCGCGGCCTCGCTCGATACCATGCTCGCCGCCTGTAGCAAGCGCGGCTACACCCACGTCGCGGTCGCGGACCACTCGGTCTCGGCTGGCTACGCGGGTGGGCTGGACGAAGGACGGCTGCTGCGCCACTGCGACCGGGTGGACGAATGGAACGCGCGGGACAACCAACCCCACCTGCTCAAGGCCTCAGAGGTGGACATCACACCCTCCGGCGCGCTGGACTTCCCGGACACGGTGCTCGAGCGACTCGACCTCGTTATCGCTTCGATTCACCAGGGCTTCCGCCACAACGCGACCGAGCGCATGTGCGCCGCGCTCGCCCACCCGCTGGTCCACATCGTCGCCCACCCCTCCGGCCGCATCATCGGCCGGCGCGAAGGCTACGCCATCGAACTCGACCGGGTCATCGAAACCGCGGCCCGGTACGGCCGGGTGCTGGAAATCAATGCGTTCTACGGCCGGCTGGACCTGTCCGACGCCTGGGCCCGAAAGGCAAAGGTCGCCGGGGTCCGCATCGCCATCAACACCGACGCGCATGCGGTCGAAGACCTGGACTGGATGCGCTACGGGGTTGCCACCGCCCGCCGCGCCTGGATCGAGAAGCAGAATGTCATCAACACCCTGTCCTTCACCCGGCTGGTGAAGCTCCTGCGCTCGATGCGCGCTGACCGGGGCAGCTAACCACCGCCCGGCCGCCTTACTCCCGCACCCAGGCCCAGAGCAGCGCCGCGACCCCGCCGAAGATGATGTTCGGCAGCCAGGCCGCCAGCGCCGGGCTGATGACATGCGAGGTCCCGTACGCCCGGGACAACTGGATCACCCCCCAGTACAGGAACGACACCAGCAGGCCCAGCCCGAGCCCGAACATCACCCCGCCCCGCCGCATCCGCACCGACAGCGGCAGACCGAGCAGGACGATCAGCAGCCCGATGAGCGCGTAGGAGAATCGGTAGTGATACTCGACCTCTTTCTCCGCCACATCCTCACCGGCCCGGGCCAGCCGCCGGATGTTGTACCGGAGCTCGCGGGTCGAGGTCTCCTCGACCGGTCGGGGCGTCCAGCGAAAATCCTCCGGCGTCTCGACAATCCCCGCCAGCCGCAGGGTGTCGTGGCGGGTCAAGGCTTCGGCCCCGTCCGGCCCGAACTCCCGCCGGGTGACGTCGAACGCGACCCAGACGCTGTCCTGCCACGCGGCCTCGCGCAGGTCGATCCGCTCCAGGACCCGGCGCTCGGCGTCCAGCCGCTTGATGCTCGCCTCGCGCATCGTCCCGTCCAGCCCCAGCTCGCGGATGAAATACACCCGCCCGGCCTCGCCCACGAACTGCACGTCGCGCCGCTTCTCGGCGCGGGAGGCGCCGCGCTTTTCGATGCGCACCCGGCGCAGGTCGCTCAGCGCGGCGTTGGCCGGGATGGTCACGAACTCGTTGGCCGCCAGGTAGCCGAACACCGTCAGCAGGGCCACCCCGGCCGCAGGCAGGAACGTCCGCGTCGCCCGCACCCCAGCGCTCTCCAGCGCATGCAGCTCACGGTGCCGCACCATCTGGCCGTACACCACGAAAACCGCCAGCAGCAGGCTCACCGGGTAGAGCAGGGAAATCGCGGCCGGCAGCGAGTACAGGTAATGCAGCAGGATGACCGGCAGCGTCACCCGCCGGCTGGTGAAATATGACAGGTCCTCGAACAGGTCAATCAGCAGGTAGATCGCGACCACCGACAGCAGCGCCAGCAGCGTGAAGCGCACCACCTCGCGGGTCAGGTACCGGTCGAGCGTCTTCATCCCGCCCGCCCGGCGCGTGTCGGCCGCCGGAAGACCCGCAGCCAGCCGGTCCGGAACGGCAACAAGCTGCGCTCGAACATCGCCCGGCTGAGCAGCTCGGTCACCGGCAGAACCAGCAGCAGGTTCGGCAGCCACATGCCCACGAACGGCGGCAGCCGGCCGCCGTCCGCCAGGTTCTGACCGGCCAACAGCAATACGTAGTACAGCGCGAAGAACACCAGCCCGACCAGGAACCCGGTCCCGACCCCGCCCCGCCGGAGCAGGATACCGAGCGGCGCCCCGAACAGCACAAAGAAGAAAGCCGAGAACGCCAGCGACAACCGCTTCTCAAACTCGACTCGGAACCGCACCGCCTCCAGCTGTTTGTAGCGCAACCGGGTTTCCAGCTCCTCAGCCCTCAGCCGCTCCGCCTCGTCGGTCTCGCCCGCCACGCGCGCCACGAACATCAGCCCCCGCGTCTCGGCCACCTCCGCGTCCGAGCCCCGGACGCGCTCCAGCAACTGCGTCATCGTCAGCTCCTGGTTGCTCCGATACTCACGGTCCCGGCGAATCAGGTCCGCGTCAAGCTGTATGTTGATGACATGGCGGTCGAACAGCAACCGCCGGTAGGCCTCGTTCTCCACCACCTCGTGCATTTCGCCATCGTGGAGGGTCAGAATCATATACCGGTCGTCCGGGGTGTAGCTGATTTCCCCGCGCGGCGCGGTCACAAAACCGGGCCGGGACTCGCCGCCCTGCTTCCGCTCAAAAATTGCCACGTTCCGCACCTGCGACCGCCGCTCGTCGATCCCGCCGATGTAGATCAGATAGCTCCCGAAGTCATCCATGAACACGCCCTCGCGGATGCGCAGGGCGGGCTTCTTGCGGGCCACGTCGGTCAGCAGATTCCGCACCCGGTGCTGGGCCTCGGGCAGCACCCAGCCGTTGAACCCGACCATCCCCGCCATCAACAGCGCGCAGAGCGCCGCGACCGGCCAGACCAGCCGGAAGACAGGGATGCCGGCCGCCCGGACGACCCGGATTTCGTTGTCCTGCGCCATCCGGCCGTAGGTCATTACCCCGGCAATCAGGCTTCCCAGCGGCACGCAGACGCTGACCACGAACGGCAGCGACAACAGCATGATCTCACCCACCACCACCACCGGCACGCCCTTGCGCACCAGCAGGTCCGCGAGCAGGAACAGCCGGTCCATCAAGAGCACGAAAGCCAGGATGGCGATGGCCAGGAAGAACGGGGCGACGAACTGCCGCAGCGCCTGGCGCTGAAGGATTGTCACCGCTGGATGATAACCGACAGCCCGCGCCGGTGCAAGGGCGCCTGCGAGGCGAACCGACAAAGGCACGAGCCGACCTGTCGCCAGGTCGGCTCGTGGCGTATCCTTGCGGCCGCTATTCTGCCAGAATCAGCTTCTGCCGGTAGCTCGCGCCGCCCTCCTCGATGCCGAGGAAATACACCCCGGGCGCGAGGTGGCGCAAGTCGTTGGTCCCGCCAGCGAGCGTCATCAACCGCCGTCCCGAGGCATCGAAAAGCTCGCCGGTCTCGGTCGGTCGGAGCTCAAGCGCGCCGCGGACCATCCGCGCCGGCCCGCGCTCCGCGCGGACAAGCTCAACCGTCGGCTCGGCGATGCCGGTCCAGTCATTGCGGTTGAACAGGGCGATGCCGTTGGCAACCCCCTGGTAAAAGACCGCGCCGTGAACGCCCGGCGCGACCCGGGCAATGGCCGGAACTCGCTCACTCGACGTGCTGACAATGCCTTGCTGGATGGTAACAATCGGGCTCCAATCGCCGGCGTAGGGGCGGTGCCGGAAGCACTGACCAGGACCGCCCTGCGGGGCCTGCCAGAAGGTCACTGCGACACCGTCTCCCCGCGCCCCGGTCGCGGCCGCGCTCCTCGACAACCCGAGCAGGGTATCGCCAAGACTCGCGGGGAACCAACTGGCACCCGGCCCGTAGCGCACGAGGTAGCGGACCTGGGTTGTGCTTGTGAGCCGCACGTCGAAAACAACGGTGAGCGTGTCCTTCCAGGCAGCGAGCGCGGTATAGGTGCCGTTACTCGGCATCGCGCCGGTGAACAATGGCTCGACGTTCCCGCCGAGGCTGAGACCGTACACCCGAACGTAGTAGTTCGGGTCAAGATAGCTGAAGACAAGCGGGTGCGTGCTCGACCCGTGGTTCCAGTCTGCCGCCACGCCCCGGGCGGCATCGGTCAGCGTGCCGCCCAGGGTGACGGTATCGGCAAACCCGGGGGTCGAATGGACGTAGAGGCGGGCCCGGCGGAGCCTCGTGTTGAAGAAAGTGTAGATGCGATCATTGGACGCCGCGGCGTTTGAGGTAAGGGCGATCTCTCGAAGCGTGTCGGGCAGTGCGACGCTGCCGAGAGTGAAGACCAGACCGCCGCCCGGGAAGCTCTCGATCGTGCCGTCCGAGACCCGGTAGCGGCGCGTCGCGGCCTCGTTCACGTTGACCCGAAGGTAGCCGACATAGGCGTGGCCGGAAACGACGGTCAGCGCGATGTCCGGGAAGACGTAGGAAGCGGACCAGAGCGCAGCCTCGGCCCAGCTGGTTCCGCCGTCGGTCGACATGTTGAGCGACCAATGATTGACACCGCCGTCGCCGAGAAACTGAAGCACGCAGAACGAATTGCCGGTAACGGTGTCGGCCGCGAGCTTGACCTTGACGACCGAGTCCCGGGCCGAAACCTGAACCGGCATACCCCAGTCCGATTCCGGCGCGGCAATCGGCTCGCGCCAGGAAACGCCCACTTCCTCCGGCGCCAGCTCCGGGAACAGCTCGAGCGCCCGCCCGTGGTGCCCGGTGTTCCAGAGATGCTCGATATCCCGGGCCAGCGGCTCCTCGCGCTCGAGGTCAATCATCGCGTTGGCCCGCTCGGCCTCGCTCAAGTCGGCTAGCCGCTGCCACACCGGGGCCGGGTTGTGGTGAACCGGTGCGGCAAACGACATGTCGCCGGCACCGCCGGCAGAAACCAACGCCACTGCCATCAGCACGGTCAGAGCGGTCTGCTTCATAGCGATCCTCCTCTTCACTGCTGAGAATACCAACCGAGTACCGCCTGTCAACCGACCGCACTGTCCACTACGTGGACTGCCAGCCAAGCGCGCGTCTCCTCGCCCTGCACCACACAGACCGCAGGGCACTACTTCCGGTCCACGATCCCGGTTCCGACCCCGACGGCTCCCCCGATGGCCCGGGGAACGCAGGTGGGGTCGGAAC
>JAWOIB010000082.1:0-5355 GCA_046484845.1 bacterium | reverse complement strand
CCCGGTCGCCGGCACGTAGCGTACCGGCCTCAACTCGACGTTGGCGATACGGTACCCGCTCATCGTCCCGGTCTCGAGCTGCCTGAGCACCGTCGCTGGATGAGGCTCGGTGGAAGCATACACCCCGGCGTCGGCGGACACCAGCCGGGGCGGGTCGGACACCCCGGGTCGCGGCAGGATGGCATCGGGCTGAGCCGGCCCAACCCGGTACTCACCCGGTATGTCCACCCACTCGACCGCGGTCAGCTCAACGCCGGTCGACACCGCGCCCGATGGCAACACCAGCGAATGAACAACCATCGGCAGCAAAGGCTCACCGGGCTGACCCAAGGCCGGGTAACCCCTGAGATTGACCACATCGTAACCAGCATCCCTGTCCAGAACCAGGTCTTCGACAGTGAAGCGGGCTGTCCTGGTCATCGTGCCTGCCGCCACCGGCAGGACGATGACGAACGCGAACAGCAACAGCCGTTTCATCGGTACTCCTTTTCCCCCTGGGGGATATAGATACTAGTGTCGCCTCGACAGCGGGTCAATGCCGCCCGGGCCCGGCCGTCTGCGCCCCCCGGACGCCGTGGGCAGGGTTGCGGTTGTCGTGTTCTCGACCCGAGCTGAAACTGGTCGGCCAGCGCATTCGCTGTCTCGATGCAGACAGAGTGACCTTGGCTCGGCCCGATGTGGAACACACCGCCCGGACCGCTGGCCGACTCGCCCCGCACCCGACTCAGTATCTCCACATCTGGGTACCATCCGGGTCGGAAACCAAAGACTTCCCCGCGGCCTGATGTCAAGCCGCGGCTGCCCGAACCGCAGTATCAGGAACTACCGGGCGGGTGGTGCCGGGGCATCCCCCGCAGCAGTAGCAACCCGCCCGCGGCCAGCAGGACGAGTATGATGCCGATTGCGGCCAGCGCATGCCGGTATGAGGTCAGGTCGCCAAACAACCCGACCAGCAGGGCCGAGGCGATGAAGGTGGCATTGGTGATGAACTCGCGGACCGAGAACACGCGCGCCCGGATATCCGGGGCGGCCTGTTCCTGCAGCATCGTGGCCTGGACCACCCCCAGCCACGAGAATGACAGCCCGGCCAGCAGTGCGGTCGCCACCAGGAACGGCACTGAGATGTGGAACCAGCCAACGATGAACAGCAGCCCGTACAGGGTTACCGCCCCGACTATCACCATCGGCCGGTCGATCTTGTCCGGCACGAACCCGAGGCTCAACGCGCCCGCAACCATCCCGACCGCCAACACCCCGGCAAGGACACCCACACCGGCCGTACCGAACCCGAGGACCTGCTGGACGAGGAAGATCAGCACGGTGTACGAAACCGCGCTGATGAGGGTCGAGATGACAATCGAGGCAAGGACGAAGGCGATGAGGCGGTTGGACATCACCAGCCTGAGCACCTCGGCCAGGTCACTGGCGAAAGCGACAAGCGTCCGCTTGAGCGGGTTGGTTCCCGGGCTCGTTGCCGCCCGGGTCGCAATGCTCAACGCCACGAACCCGGCGGTAAGATGAGTGACGGCATTGATGAGCAGCCCGATGTTCCAGCCGACCCACTGGACCAGGAACCCGCCCAGGAGCATCCCGAGAATTGTCGCAACCCGGGCCAGCGCCAGGTTGGCCGAGTTCGCGGCCAGGACGCGCTGCTCCCCGACCAGCACCGGCAGCAGCGCCGGCGCCGCGGTGTTGTTGAACAGGTCAAGCCCGAAGAAAAGAAACAGCGCAATCCAGAACGGCGTGAAGCTGCCGCTGAGCCAGATCGCCACCGGGGTTGCGAACAGGAGGCCGGACTGGGCGAAATGGGTGAAAGCGAGGACCCGACGTCGGTCCCAGCGGTCCACCAGCACCCCGGCAACCGGGCAGAGCAGGAGTGTGGGCAGCGCGAATACCAGCGCGCCTTCGGCATAACCGAACAGCCTGCCCGGCCGGTCGACCGCGATGAGGGTGATGAGCAGCATGTGGGTGAGCCGGTCCCCAAACTGCGAGACGCTCGTGACCGCGACCAGCCGGCGAAAGTCCGGGATGCGCAGGACCGGGCCCAGATTCGCTGCCATCACGGCATCCTGGCCGCCGACCGGGCGGACTCGACCGCCCGCGTCCGGCTACCGCAGTATCACCACCCTGGCGGCCGCAGCGCCGGCCTGCCCCCGTGACGACCACTGCCTGACAACATATCCGCCCGTTGGGAGGTGCGACACATCGTTTGTCCCCGGCCGGAGTTCCATCACCCTGCGACCGTTGGTGTCGAAGAGCGAGTAGCTGACCACCGGGCCGGCATCGGGCAGCGACAGCCTGCCCCGGACAACGCGCGGCAGGCTTGCCGGCCCGGGCGGCAGTACCGGTCCGAGTTCCTCTTCAATGCCGGTGACCGATACGACTATCGCCCGCTGGTTCCAGTTCCGGTTCTCGTAGAACGGTGCGTCCGTGAGCTGGTACCAGGTCTCACCCATCAGCGGGACCTTGATGAACCCGCCCCGGTATCTCTCCAACGGACCCCGGTCCACCGCCAGCGGGTGGTCGCCGGTGTAGTGCGCAGTAGTCACGCAGGTCCAGAAGTCAACCTCGGAATCGACGGGCACCGGTTCGGCCAGCTCGACCCGCTTCCATTGCCGGGTACCCGCACCGGGGTAGAACGCCAGTGCCAGTCTCTCGCCCGGCCGGGTCCGGGTGTTGGGGCCGTAGATGTATACCCGGCCGTCCTCCGCCGAGGCGTCATACTGGTAAAAGATAACCGCTATCACACTGCACGGTTTCTCGGGCGTGTACCTGACCGCAGCATGGTACTCGTACTGCCCGGTCACCGCGAACCCACCGAAGACCGCTCCGTCGAAATGCAGGGTCTCCTCAAGCTGGTACGCCGGTTCGAGCCCGGTCATCGCCGACCGGCCGGACGCCGGTTCCGGGCTCGGCGGCAGCGCCGCCGCAACCGTCACCAGCAAGGCCATTGTGGCTGCTGCGTGCTCGAATCTCACAGGCCACCTCCTTTGCGAAGATTATGCCCCCTTCCACCGGGCCGTCAACCGACCATCCCGGCCGCCACACTCACGCCTGCCGACCTGAGTCCAGCGATACCCATCCGGTCGGCTTGACTGGCCGGACGGCAGGTATAGACTCAGTCTCAGTATGCAGGAAAGATTCACGGAACGCGTCCGAAAGGTAATCAGTATCGCCCGCCAGGAAGCGGTACGGCTTCACCACGACCACATCGGTACCGAGCACCTGCTGCTCGGCCTGGTCAAGGAAGGCGAAGGTGTCGCCGCGGTCGTGCTGACCAACCTCGGCATGAGCCTGGACGATTTGCGCCGGGCGGTCGAGAATGAAGTGCAGGACGGCTCCGAGACGCTGGTGCTCGGCGAAGTGCCGCTCAACCAGGAAGCCCGTTCGGCGCTCAACTACGCGGTGGACGAAGCCCGCAAGATGGGCCACACCTACATCGGCACCGAGCACCTGTTGCTCGGGCTGTTGCGCGAGGAACGCGGACTCGGCTGCCAGGTCCTGCAAACGCTGGGCGTGGATATCGACCTCGTCCGTAACGAAACTATCAAGCTGCTCGGGGGCAAGGGCGGGCAGCCCGGCCGCTCGCGCTCCAAGACCCCGGCGCTGGACTTTTTCTCCCGCGACCTCACCCAGCTCGCCCGCGAGGAGAAGCTGGACCCGATCATCGGCCGGGACCGGGAAATCGAACGGGTCATCCAGATTCTCGCCCGGCGTAAGAAGAACAACCCGGTGCTCATCGGCGAAGCCGGGGTCGGCAAGACCGCCATCGTTGAAGGACTCGCCCAGCGGATAATCGCCGGCCGGGTCCCCAGCGTGCTCCGGGACAGGAGGGTGCTGGCGCTCGACATGGCCGCGATTGTCGCCGGCACGAAATACCGGGGCCAGTTCGAGGAACGGCTGAAAAGCATCCTCAACGAGATCCAGCAACGCTCGGACTGCGTTATCTTCATCGACGAACTCCACACCATCATCGGCGCCGGTGCGGCCGAAGGTGCCATCGACGCCTCGAACATCCTCAAGCCCGCGCTGGCCCGGGGCGAAGTCCAGGCCATCGGTGCGACCACCCTTGAGGAGTTCCGGCGGCACATCGAGAAGCATTCCGCCCTGGAGCGCCGCTTCCAGAAGGTACTGGTCGAGCCCCCGACCGTCGAGCAGACAATCGACATCCTCCGGGGCCTCAAGGAGCGCTACGAGCTCCACCACAACGTCGCCTATACCGACGCCGCGATCGACGCCGCCGCGCACCTCGCCGAGCGCTACATCACCGACCGCTTCCTGCCCGACAAGGCGATCGACGTCATTGACGAGGCCGGCTCGCGGGTGAAGCTGATGCGGCCCGTCATCAACCCCGAGCTGGACGAGCTGGAGCGGCGAATTGAGAAGTTTGCCACCGCCAAGGAAGAGGCGGTGCGCAAGCAGGAGTTCGAGAAGGCGGCCGAAGCGCGGGATGAGCAGCGTAAACTGACCGAGTACCTGCTGCGCAAGCGCCGCGAATGGGAGAAGAAGGGCAGCTTCCCGGTCGTCACCGAGGAGGATGTCGCCTACGTGGTTTCGGCCTGGACCTCGGTACCGCTCGCCAAGCTCGAAGAGAAGGAATCAACCCGGTTGCTGCGCATGGAAGACGAAGTGCGCAACCGGATTGTCGGCCAGGACCACGCCATCACCGCAATTGCCAAGGCCATCCGGCGCTCCCGTGCCGGGGTGAAGGACCCGCGCCGGCCGATCGGCTCGTTCATCTTCCTCGGCCCCACCGGAGTGGGCAAGACCGAGCTCGCCCGGGTGCTGGCGCTGTTCATGTTCGGCGACGAGGATGCGCTCATCCGGTTCGACATGTCCGAGTATATGGAGAAGTTCAACGTCTCGCGGCTGGTCGGCGCCCCGCCGGGCTATGTCGGCTACGAGGAAGGCGGCCAGCTCACCGAGAAGGTTCGCCGCAAGCAGTACTCGGTGGTGCTCTTCGACGAGATCGAAAAGGCACACCCCGACGTGTTCAATATCCTGCTCCAGTTGCTCGAGGACGGCACCGTGACCGACTCACTCGGCCGCCGGGTCAGCTTCAAGAACTGTGTCATCATCATGACCTCGAACATCGCCTCAACCGAAATCCGCGGCGCTTCCGGCTTCGGCTTCAAGGCCGCCGGCGAGCTCGCCGACTACGAAGCGATGAAGGACAAGGTCATGACCGAGGTCAAGCGCTTCTTCCGCCCGGAGTTCCTGAACCGCCTCGATGAAGTCATCGTCTTTCATCCGCTCAACCGCCAGCAGATGGAGGCCATCGTCGAAATCCAGCTTGCCGAACTCACCGAAAGACTGCGTCGTCGCCGGATTGCGGTCAGGCTCTCCCCGGCCGCC
>JAWOIB010000045.1:0-3461 GCA_046484845.1 bacterium | reverse complement strand
GCCGGGTTGCCCGGCGGATGAGCGGCCGGGTGATGCGCCGGATGACCGGGCGAATGACCGGCCGGGTGACCGGCCGAATTGCCGGCCCGATGACCGGGGGGATGACCGGGGGGATGGGGGAGGGGGTAAATTCGGACAGGGGACAAGCGTTGACGTTACGGCAGGTTGGCGAGACCCGGATTTTTGGCGGAGTTGAGTTTAAACTCAACTCCATCGGCCGAAATGCGGCGGGCAGGACAGGAGGTCGGCAGCAGGATTTGTGTCCGGTCGGCAGAACACCGGGGGCGCGGCAGAGCCGCGCCCCCGGGTGTGTCCGGTCGTTGTGCGCTACTCGATGATGCGCAGTTCGGTCCGGCGATTCTGGGCCATGCCTTCGGGCGTGTCGTTGGTGGCAACCGGCCGGCTGTCGGCGTAGCCCTTGGTCGTGATGCGTTCGGGCGCGATGCCGAACTTCTCAACCAGGTACTCCTTGACCGCGTCGGCCCGAGCCTGGGACAGGCCCCAGTTATCCTTGAACTTCTCCACGAACTCGGGCGTGGAGAGACCACGCGGGTCGGTGTGGCCGGACAGCTCGATCTTGTTGATGGACGGGGTCTGCTGGAGTATCTCGCCCGCCCGGTCGAGGACCGGGTAGAACTCGGGCAGGATGTCGGCCTTGCCGGTCTCGAAGTTGACGCCATCGAGCACCAGCAGGTCGCCCCGCTTCCAGAGATAGAAGTCGGCCTGGGTCGCCTGGCCCGCCGCAACCGTCCTGGCGGCGGTCTGCGCGAGGTAGTCTTCGGTCGGGCCGGTCGCCTCGAGCCGGTACTCGCCGGGTTTCGCCTCGGCGAAATCGAAGGTTCCCGGCACCGCCGGGACCGACAGGCTGCCGCTCAGCGGACCACTGTATGCGAGCGCTCCGCCGATCGGCTGGCTGGTCCGGGCATCGTAGATGCCGCCGGTGAGCCTGCCAAACAGGCGCGCGACCCGGAGCGTGTCACGCCCGGTGCGGCCGGCCGTGACCGTGAAGGTGTCCGACGCGGGCGCGTAGCCGGGTGCGGACGCCCGGACCACGGTCCGGACCGGTTCTATCCGCCGGAGCGTTACCTCGTCGGCGGTGACGGTCGTGTCCGTCCCGCCGGAGAAGACCAGCGTCGAGGCAACGCGCTGGCCGGTTTCCCGGTCAAGCACCGTCACCGTCCAGCTGCCGAACTGCGGCGGCGGGACGGAGGTGCGGATGCCGATGCGGTGCGTCAGCCCGAGTTCCCCGTAGGGAACCATCGCGTAGTCGATGCCGAAGTTGCCGACCGTCACGCCGATGCCCGCGGTCAGGCCGTTGCCGAACCCGAGACCGGTCAGGTCGACCGGGCCGGTGCGGTAACCGACCCGCAGTGCCAGCATGTCCACCGGCGAGAACTCGACCCCGCCCCGGGCGCTGGGTGAGTTGTCGAACACCGGGAAGACGCCGTCGAGCGTGAACTTGAATCTCCCGGTCGAGAGCGCCGCCCCGGCCGCGGCCTCGAACGGCAGCTGCTCGGTGCCGCCGGGGAACGATATCAGGCCCAGGTGCCGGGCCGCGACCCCGAAGCCGAGCCCGGGGTAGGGCTCACCGTGGAAGCCGACCGCGACCACGCCGCCCTTGCCGGTCTCGAACTTGAGGTCCTGGTAGAGCCCGGTCAGCGCCGCCCCGACCCGGTAGTTCTCGCTCAGCGGCAGCCCGTAGCCGGCGGAAAGCAGGGCGTTCCAGGCGAGGAACTCGCCGAACTTCTGTTCTTCCTCGTCCCAGTAGAGCACGTTCGGCTCGCCGCTGTAAACCAGGCCGAGACCGAGCGCGCCGGGGCCGAGCGGGATCGACGCATGGCCGACCTCGTCCTTGATACCCGCGAACCATTGCTGGTGCGAGAGGGCAAGCTGGAGGCCGCCGGCGCGGCCGATACCGGCCGGGTTCCAGTAGATGGCGCTGGCGTCATCGGCCAGCGCGGTGAAGGACTCGCCCAGCGCGGTCGCCCTCGGCCCCTGCCCGATCTTGAGCAGCGGGAGCGCGGCGGTCCCGGGACCGGCGCCGGCAATGCCGAGCGTTAGTGTCAGTGCTAGTAACAGCTTCATACTTACCTCCAGGTCAGGACCATGCCGCCGAAGTTGCTTGTGACCAGCAGCTTGGTCGTCTGGGACTCAGATGTGCCTCCGGTCGGGTCGAAGCGCAGGAAGCAGACGTAGACTCCCGGTGAAGTGACCTCGCCGCGGTCGTTCAGCCCGTCCCAATGGACGAGCAGCGGGTCCCCGGCCAGGATGTCCTGCTCAATCTTCCGGATGCGCTCGCCGGCGCGGGTGTAGACCATCGCCGTGAACCGGCCGTCACGGTCGCTGGCCGCGCTGGACGCGACGAGGAAGTGTTCGCTGCCGGCGTCGTTTTCGGTGCGCTGGTCGGCTTCCAGCATCGTCGAACAGCCGACCGCGTAGTTGCCGAAGCCGATCTCGACATCGTCGAACGTGAGCTCCGTTACCGCCCCCGCCGCGAGCTCGCTCACGGTGACGAACTGCTCAGTCACCAGCCCGATCACCGCCGTGTCCGGGCGCACCCGCAGTGATTCGATGCGCAGCCGCACCGTGAAGGAACGCTCGGCCTGCTGGCCGTAGTTCATGATGCGCGCCTTCGGGGTGACGACCGTGCGGACGATTCCTTCGCCAAGCCGGCGCACGCCCACCGGGGCCAGCACCGTTTCGGTGCCGACGTCCGAGAGCAGCTCAACCGTGACCTGGGCGCGGGCCGTGTCGTTGGACCGGTCGCGGTCATTGGCCAGCGCGGTAAAGGCCAGCACCTGGTGGTTGCCCACCTGCTGGGCCGTCCAGTCCGGGAAGCTGAGGGTGTCGGTCTCATCCGGCATCAGCCTGACATCATCCAGGGTCTGGTTGTAGGCGGTACCGATCGAGAGGGTGACCGGGAAGGTCGCGGGCCGCGTGCCGAAGTTGCGGACGACCGCCCGCGGGGTGACGACCGTTCCCGGTTCGAGCGTCCCGAGCGGAGACAGGATGGCCGTGGCGCCGACGTCGTGCCGCTCGGGGTAGAGCACCTCGAGCTCATTCATCACCGTGTCGTTGTCCGGCTGCTCGTCCCCGCCCAGCGCGGTGAACGCGATGGTCTGGTAGCTGCCGACCGGCTGGGCGACCCAGGTCGGGAAGCTGACCGTGTCGGTCGCGCCCGGCTGGAGCGACACCCCGGGTACGGTCTGGTCATAGACCGACCCGACCCGGAAGGTGACCGGGAAGGTTTCGGCGCGGGTGCCGAAGTTATGGACGATTGCCCGCGGGGTGACGACGGTGCCGGAGTCCACCTGGCCGACCGGCGCGAGGATCATCGTGGCGCCGACGTCGTGCCGCTCGGGGTAGAGCACCTCGAGCTCGTTCATCACCGTGTCGTTGCCCGGCTGCTCGTCCCCGGCCAGCGCGGTGAACGCGATGGTCTGGTAGCTGCCGACCGGCTG
>JAWOIB010000177.1:0-15725 GCA_046484845.1 bacterium | reverse complement strand
TTAAGATTGACATCCCGTTCGATGGACGCGGCGTTGCCTGCGAGGTCATGGGCGGTGATCGTGATGGAATTGGAACCTTCGGCAAGCTGGATCATTCGGGCAAAGCGAAAATCATCATCCGTTTCAATGCGGTCATATCAGCCGGAACGGGGGCAGTCGGTCACGACCGGCGGGCCTTACCGGGCGGTGCGCCACCCCGGGTACGCGGGGGCGGCCATCTTCGCGCTCGGCTCCGCGCTCCTGCTCGGGTCCGCATGGGCGCTGCTGCCGGCCGGTGTTGCGGTCATACTGCTCGTCGTCAGGACCTCGCTGGAAGACCGCACCCTCAAGGCGGAGCTCACGGGCTACTCCGACTACACCCGCAGGACCGGCGCCAAGCTCATCCCCGGGCTCTGGTAGGCGCCTGCCGCCACATCGGTCTCAACCGGGAGGCCCGGACTCGAAGCAGGAACCGCAGCCGGCAATCAGGCCGGCTTGCGCAGGACGTAGCTCAGGTACTCCCAATGCGCCTGGCGGAACTTCTCCCAGGTCGGGGTGCCCGCGGTCGCCGCAAACTGGCGGAATACCGCCTGCAACACCGCCGGCACCCGGCGCCGGATGAGCGCGAGCTTGCGCTCGCTGTCGAGCTCGAGCGCCCGGAATACGTTCGGGGTTATCCGCTCCTCGCTCTCGACTGCGAACCCCGCCTGCTCGAACTGCCGGCGGAGCCGACCGACATCCGCGCTCGTGCGGAAGTCGGCCAGCAGCAGGCAGCCGCCCGGCCGCAGCACCCGCTTCACCTCGGCGAGGAAATTCTTCATCGAACCGTAGCAATGCGAGGATTCGACGTTCAGCACCGCGTCAAACGACGCGTCGACAAACGGCAGGTTCTCGCTGTCCCCGCGCCGGAAGCGCAGGTTGGGAATCTGGAACCGGCGCTGGCAACATTCGATTGCCCGCAGGTTCACGTCCACCGCGACCATCAGGCGCGGCTTCAGGTACCGGGCAACGTAGGACGCGCCGCCGCCCCGGCCGGAACCGATTTCGAGCAGGTCCCTCCCGGCCACCGGCACCGCCGCGGCAATATGGTGATAGAGCTGGATGGAAAGTCGGTCCGTCTCGTCCGCCCGCGCCAGCGCGAGCGGCGCGACACCCGGGTCAAGCGGGGCGTAGCCGTAATTGGCGAAAGGCGACTCAACCTGCTTGTCGAGCCGGGTCATCTGCCGGTACCAGAGGCGGTACACCAGCCGCCGCAGGGGCGGTATCGCTCGGTAGACCCGCTCCAGCAGCCTCATCACCGACAAGCGCTCGGCCGCGTGGTGCGCGGGCTTGAACATGCCCCGGAAACGATGGTCAGCCGGCAGGTCGGTTGGGTTGCTGCCCATTGGACATTGTAGCGCGACAATCGCCGATGGGAAGCACGAGTTCCACGACCCTGTCCCGGCCGGTTGACGTTGTCCTGCCGCCCGCCATCCTCTCGCCGATGCCAGAAGTTCCCGGCCGCCGGCACTTGGCCCCTCTACCTTATCCTTACCTTCAGGCTCGCCTGGACAATCGCCGGCGCCGTTGCCCAGTTCGAGGGGGGGGGCTGGCACGACACCGCGGCGGTGCCGGTCGGGATCGCAATCATGTCCACCCCGCTGACCGCGCTCAACCTCGCGCTGGTCTTCGCGACCTGCCGCCGCGGTGGTCCGCTGCCGGCCGGCCCTAGTGCCGGATGAGCCGAAGCCCGGGTACCAGCTGGAACCAGCCCTGGAAACGGACATCGCCCCGGTTCGGCCGGACGCTCGTCACCTTCAGCACCGCGTGATGACCGTCCCCGGTGCGGCAGCCGACGTACTCGGTCGGCGTCGTGCCCAACCGCACCACCGACTGCCAGGCAGTATCGCCCGCCGGCGGCAGCGGGTCGCGGTCATTGGCCCGTTGGCCCGCGAACCGGGTCCGCCGCCAGTTCCCGGGTGCCAGGCTGTCGCCCGGGTCGAACGGCGCGGTATCCGGGGTCGCGAAATGGTAATGCGGACCGGCCGAGCCGGTATCGAAATCGGTGACGTAGAAGTCAACAACTCCGGGCGCCAGGCTGTCACGCATCGACCAGCCGAAACCCGCGCCACTCACCCGGTCCCAGCCGTGCCCCGCATCCCCATCCGCGTTCAGCTCGAAGAGCGTCAAGTTGTCGGTGCTCACCGGGATGGTTCCGGGGGTTGTGTCCGCCCGGAACCACGCCCCCCCGAAACGCGCGCCGACCTGGTACTCGCCGGTCAGCCCGGCCGGAAGATGCTCGAGACGCAGGCCGGTGGTCTCGCCCGCCAGCGCCCAGGACTGGCCGCCCGCCGGCCGGAAGAACACGCCATAGGCGTTGGGCGTGCCGGAATCCGGCTCCGCCCACGAAAGCAGCAGCGTGCTGTCGGTCGCGGCCGACAGCCGGATGTCACGGGGCGGCGCTCCCGGGACCGTCACCACCGGGACCTCGATAAAATCCGACCAGTCGGAAGTCAAACCGGAACGGTCCTGGGCCCGGGCCGCGACCAGGTAGCTGCCGGCGGTGTCGAACACCCGGCTGGCGACGTACTCCTCACCGCTCAGGACGTACCGGTCCCAGTCGCCGACCTCGCCGCCCCAGTCGAACTGGAACCGGATACTCTCGCCCTGGGGGTGAATGCACAGCGTCGTGAACTCGTGGGTAACTCCGGTGGTACAGGTGATCGGGCCGGTGGGGCGCCGAGGCCGGGCCGGCGGCAGCAGCGCGATACGCACGGGCAGACCTTCCGACCAATCCGATTCCGCGCCCTGGGTATCGCCGGCCTTCACCCGGAGCTGGTAACTACCCGTGTCCGGGTAAGCATGCCGGCGCACGACCGGCTGGCCGCCCGCGTAGTGGGGCGTCCACTCAATCGCGCTGGTATCGCCCCAGTTGAACCGGTAACTGACCTCGCCGCCGTCCGGGTCGGTCGAAACCGCCGTGAAGGCGAGCGTGTCGCCGGGCCGCCCGCCGGTCGGACCCTGGACTTCCGGCACCGCCGGCGGCCGGTTGCGGCCGCACCCGACAACCAGCACCAGAACCAACATCGTCACAAGCGTCTTCATCGCGCCTCCTGTCTTGTCCTTCAGTATCGCTTTCCGGCGGCCCGCGTCAACCCGGAAAGCTCTTTACTCTCTCTATCATTGTGCTATCTTATCAAGATGCAGTACTGCCCGGCCTGCGGAGCCGGTAACGATGATACCGACCGGTTCTGCCGCGAATGTCGGTCGAGATTACCGATGGTTTCCTACCTCCCCCGCAAGAACCGCCCCGGAGTCCCGCCCGCCGTCGAACCGGCCCGCCCGGGCCACCCCCCGGCCCGGCCGCCCGGTACCGGGTCCAGCGTCTCGCTCGGCACCGCCAGTCTCATCCTGGGTCTCCTCGGCCTCGGCCCGGTAGCCCTCGCGCTGGGCGTCGTGGCCCTGCGTCGGCGACAGCCCGGCCGGGGTCGCGCGCTGGCCGGGGTCGTGCTGGGTGCGGCCGGGACGCTGGGCTTGCTGCTCCTACTGTTCCTGCCGCGGTCGGCCCCGGTTCTGGACGACGAGCTCATTCCCGGGCACACCTCGGACTGGGTCCGGCTGGTCGCGGAGAGCTGCGACCAGTACGAAACCCGGGCCGACCGGCTGAACGAAGCGCTCGGCAGCCTGATCGAACAGGAAATCACCCCGATCTACGGCATCATCGCCGGCATCAGGCTCGACCTCGAGCTGGTTGAGCACATCACTGATGAAGAGGAACTCGCCGAACTCCAGGACGACATCCTGGACCGTCTCCGACAGTGCCGGGAATTCCTGGCCCGGCAGTGATTGACCGGTTCGCGTCGGCGGCTATCATCTTGCTGATATGAAAGGAGCCCTGATGAAGAAGATCCTTGTCGCCACCATCATCGTTGCCGCCGGGCTGGTCGCGTTTCTCGGCTGCGAGAACATCGTCCGGAGTTTTTCCGCGACCCTGACCGGCAGCGAAGTGGTGCCGGCCGTCAGCACCGCCGCGACCGGCAACTGCATCGCCAACCTTGACGCGGCCGGCACCGAGATCGGGTACAAGCTGACTGTCCAGAACCTCGAGAACCTCACGTCCGCGAATCTCCACCTTGCGCCCGCCGGCCGGGTCGGCGAGGTCATCGCGGTGCTGTACCCCGGGCCGACGAAACCGGGCCCGTTCACCGGTACGCTGGCCGAGGCAACGCTGCGCGTCGCCGACCTGCGCGGCCCGCTGGCCGGCGAGCCGATGAGCCGGATGAACACGGTGCTCCGGGCCGGGTCAACCTACGTCCAGGTCAACACCGACTCGTTCCCGCAGGGGGAAATCCGCGGCCAGCTACGCTGATTCCCGGTTCAGCGCCTTTCTTCGGGGCATGTCCGGGCCGCGGGCTTGATAAGCACCGACCGCGGGCTATCCTGAGCGATGTTCAGGTTTCTGTTCGCCCGGCGCGCGGTTGAGTGCCGCCCCGCCGTACCGCTGGCTGCGGTCCTGTTGCTTGCCGCCCTGCTCCTGCCCGCGATTGCCGGCGGCAGCCCGCTCGACCCGGCCGTCGGTGCCTTCCTCGACACGAATCTCGATTCCATCGGCCGGCTTGCCTTCCGGGCCTGCCAGCGGGGGAACTACCTCGAAGCCGCCCGCCGCTACCTTGACCTGCTTCGCCACGATATTCATAACGCCGACCAGCTCTACAAGCTGGCCTGCAGCTATGGCCTGCTCGGCGAGCCGGAACTCGCCGCCCGCCATCTCGTCCGCGCCTTCCGGGCCGGCTACCGGGACATCGACCACGCCCGGCGCGACCCGGACTTCGACCTCGTCGCGGACAAGCGGGCGTTCCGCCGGGCGATCGACAGCCTCGCCCGCGCGGCCGAGGACCGGGAACACGCCCTGGGCAGCCGCATGCTCATCGCTGCCCGCAGCTACCTTGACTGCCGCGTGAAGCTCCCGCTCGGCTACGACCCGAAAAGGCGCTACGCGCTCATCATCGGCCTGCACGAGCACGGCTCCGACCACGAAAGGTTCGTGGCGCACTGGCAGCGATTCGGACCGGACCCCCAGTTCATCTTCGCCTGCCCCCGGGCTCCCTACGCGGCGCCGGGCGGCGGGGAGGGTTTCGGCTGGTACACCGAGGCAGACTCGATGACCCGGAACTCGGTCCGCGCCGCCTCCGAGGAGTACATCCTTGACGTGGTCCGGCTGCTCATCACTCGCTACAATGTTGGGGAGGTCTACCTGCTCGGGCTCACCGAGGGCGCGGACATCGCCTGGACCGCCGGGCTGCGCCACCCGCGGCATTTCCGGGGCCTGGTCTGCATCGGCGGCGACCTCGACACCTCCCGGGTGAGGGCCGCGGAGCTCGAAAACGGCCGGCGCCTGCGGGTGCTCATCGCTCACAACCGCGAGGACGAGCGGGTCGGGTTCACCCGGGCGACCCGGACCCGTGACCTGCTGACCGGCCTTGACTACGATGTGACCTTCCACGCTTTCACCGACGACCACGCCCTGCCGCCCGAAGCCGCCCGACGGGTTGCCGAATGGCTGACCGCGCCGGTGGTCAGGAAGCGATGAAGACCGCCCGGCCGCTCCTGCTCCTGCTCCTCCCCTGCCTGGCGCTGGGCTGGTGGGACTTCTGGCCCTACACCGAGCACCAGGACCTGACCGACAAGTCGGTGGATATCGCCATCGAACGCTGGCCGGGGATGGCCGACGAGCTGGAACGCTACCGTGGTGAACTCCGGCAGGGCAGCCACGACGAGGATTTCGGCCAGGACACGCTGTACGGCAGCTCAGCGGACTACTCTGCCTACAGCATCCACCTGCCGGGCGCCTGGTGGCCTACCGCCCGGTTGCCCCTGAACGCCCTGCAATGGGTCCGCGCGCCGGAGAACCCGTTCTCCTGGGACCGCGCGCTCGCGCAGTATCCTTCCGACCCGGCCGCGGCCTGGCTCGCGGTCGGCCACGTCCTGCACAATCTCCAGGACCTGTTCGTCCCTGCTCACGCCTTCGTCGCCCCGCACGGACCGGGCACCGGCGGGCTGGTCCGGAATCACTCCTGGCCGCTCTACTTCGACAACTTCGAGCAGTGGTGCGAAGTCAGCGCCAACGAACTCGGCCGCGCCCGGCCTGAACGGGTACCGACCGGTCTCGCGGCCGTCGAATCGCTGCTGGTGAGGGCGGCGCGCTTCGCCGCCACCGACCAGGACTCGCTGGACTACTACCCTTCGCTGTTCCACGCCCCGCCCGACTCTGTCGGCGGCTGGGGCCGGTACCGGCCCTATCCCTCGGGAAGCTACCCCTGCGGGGAGGACCGGGTCGACAACAACCTCGCCAACGCCTGGTCGCTCTTCATTGTCCCGGCCTGCGTCGAACACGGGGCCGGGCTCATCAGGCATTTCCATGAACTCAACCAGGTCGGCACCCGGGAGCAGCCGGCCTCCCTGCCCCCGGCCGCCGGCTGCGCGGTGATCCCGAACCCCTCGCGCGGGCCGGTTCGCATCGTCGGTCTTCCGGCCGACCGTCCGCTTGAGGTGTTCGACACATCCGGCCGGACCGTACGTCGGCTCGGCACGGCCATGCGCTGGGACGGGTGCGACAACTCCGGGCGCCCGGTCCCCCCCGGGGTCTACCTGGTCTGTCGCGACCGGGTCCCGGTCGCCCGCGTCCTCAGGCTGGCCCGCAGCCTGCCCTGACCGGAACGCAGCCCGGGTTTGACTCCGGCCTGTCTGCTTCTATATTCTCCCATCTCATTCATATCTTGGAGGTAACCTTGAAGCGAGCCCTGCTTCCCGTCGTCCTGCTGCTGGCTCTCGCCGGCTGTCCGACCCCAGAGGTCCCGGCCGGCCTCAGCCTCGACCAGCCTGACTGGGCCGAGAGCGAAATCTCGCAATACTCGGTGGTCGTCGATGAAGACACCGTCGGCCAGCACATCGTCCAACTGCACCGGGTCGAGTTCGAAAGCGTACCCGCGCTCAACCTGGTGATTGAAACCCTTTCCGGCGACGAAGGCACCGTGAGCCACGACTCGGCATGGGTCATGCTCCGTCTTGCCGACCTTCGCCCCATCCGCTCCTCGCGCAGCATCAGCAACCCCGAGTTCACCGCCAGCATCGAGGTCAGCTACAGCCGGGACTCCGCCCGCGTGTCGGCGTTGACCCCGGCCGGGCCTGAATCCGGCGCTATCCCGCTGGAACCTCTCGACTACGACAACGACCAGGTGACCCAGCTGGTCCGGGCGCTGCCGCTGGAACCGGATACGGCCCTCACATTCGGCGTCGTCATCGGCATCATCGGCGACAAGACCCCGGCCGAGTTACGCCTGGTCGGCACCGAGACCGTCACTGTCCCGGCCGGGACGTTTGACTGCCGCCGGGTCCAGCTCACCATCGCCGGCCAGCAAGTCGACATCTGGTACGAAACGGAAGGCCTGCGCCGGATGGTCCGCTACGCGGCGCCGGTCGCGGACCTCGTGATGGAACTCACCGCGAGCGTCGTCAACTGAACAGTCAGCCGGCCGGATTCTCAGGCCGGAACCGCCTGCGCCGGGCTCCCGGGTCCGACCTGCGGTTCTTGGCCTCGCCAACCCGGACCCGCAACACCCGCCCCGGACCGTCCAACGATTGAGACCGGCGCGCGGCCGGTCCACCCCGCCCCCAGCTACCTTCCCGAAGCCGCCTCCGGGGCGGCCCCCGTAGCCGCCCCCTGGGCGGCTCCCCCGGCGGCCTCCGGAGCGGTTCCCGGGGCGGTCCCCGGAGCCGTTCCCGGAGCCGTCCCCCCGGCGGCCTCCGGAGCGGTTCCCGGGGCGGTCCCCGGAGCCATCCCCGGGGCGACCCCCGGGGCCGTGGGAGGAACCACCCCGGGGGTGGGGGAGGGGGGAAATTCGGACAGGGGACAAGCGGCGGTTTCCCGACAGGGTAGCGAGATTTGGATTTCTGGCGGAGTTAAGTTTAAGCTCAAGTCCATCGGCCGAAATTCGACGCGCAGGACCAAGGACCTCACAACCACCTGTCGGTCGCGCCGTCGGGCTTGTGATGCCCGGGAGATGACGTCGAACACCCTGCGTCCATACCACGGTTGACGCCCTGCCGCGCCGGGCTAGAATGGGTGCGCAATGGCCATGACGTTCTCTCAAACCGGCTACGGAGTCCCGGGGCCGCGCCGCTGATGGAAAAGTTCCTGCTCAAGCCTCCCCAGGAACTGACCACTCCGGCCGGTCATCGTTTCCTGATCCTGCGCCACTTCTGCAAGGGCTGCCGCATCTGCGTGGAATTCTGCCCGACCGGCACGCTCGACCTCGACGACCGCTTCAAAGTCCGGGTCGCCCACCCGGAGAAGTGCATCGCCTGCCGGATGTGTGAACTGCGCTGCCCGGACCTCGCCATCTACGTCACCCGGGCACAGCAGAAGGAGTAGCCGGTGCCGCCCCAACTGCTTTCCGGCAACGAGGCCTGCGCCATCGGCGCACTGCGCGCCGGGGTCAGGTTCTTCGCCGGCTACCCGATTACGCCTTCGACCGAGATCGCCGAGTACCTCTCGCGCGAACTGCCCAGGCTGGGCGGCACCTTCATCCAGATGGAGGACGAAATCGGGTCGATCTGCTGCATGAGCGGCGCGACCGCGGCCGGCCTCAAGGCGATGACCGCCACCTCGGGACCGGGTTTCTCGCTGATGCAGGAAGGCATCGGCTACTCGGTCATCACCGAGCTGCCCTGCGTCATCGTCAACGTGATGCGCGGCGGACCCGGCACCGGCTCGCCCACCCGTTCCGCCCAGGCCGACCTGATGCAGGCGCGCCACGGCACGCACGGCGACCACCCGGTCGTTGCGTTCTGTCCCTGGGATGTCCGGGAATGCTTCGACCTCACCGTCGACGCGGTCAACATCTCGGAACGGCTGCGGCTGCCGGTAATCGTGCTGATGGACGAGATTGTCGGCCACATGCGGGAGCGAGTGGAACTGCCCGACCAGGTCGAAACCTGGCAGCCCAGCAACCCCAAGCAGCCGAAGGAGACCTACCAACATTACGCTGACGAGACCAACTACGACAGCCGCATCGCCAGCTTCGGGGAAGGCTACCGCATCCACCTCACCGGGTTGTTTCACCGCCACGACGGCTTTCCCACCGACGACCCCGAGGTCATCAAGTGGAACCTCGACCGGCTGCGGGGCAAGGTCCAGGATAACCGCTCCTGGCTCTGGGACCTGACCTTCGAGGACATCGGCGCCGAAACCGTCATTGTCGGCTACGGCTCGACCGCCCGCTCCGCGCTCGACGCCAAGCGCCAGTTCGAGCGCAAGACCGGCCGCAGCGTCGGCTTCCTGCGCCTGCGCATGGTCTGGCCCTTCCCCCACCAGCGGCTCATCTCGCTCCTGCGCAGCGCCCGCCGGGTCATCGTGCCGGAGATGAACATGGGCCAGCTCACCCGCTCCATCCAGCGCACCGTCAGCCCGGACATCCCGGTCGTGCCGGTCCTTCGCTACGACGGCGAGATGCTCACCCCGGAGGAAATCATTGACGCGATTTAAACTGGGCGACGAGTCGACTGGCTGCTTCCTCGACCGCTTCCGGCTGGACGAGCGCTTCCCGCACATTCTCTGCCCGGGCTGCGGCATCGGCACCGCCATGGGCACGATGGTCCGGGCGCTGGGAGAACTCGGCCGGGACCCTGACAAGCTCTGCGTCGTCTCCGGGATTGGCTGCTCATCGCGGGTGCCGGG
Organism: bacterium; assembly: GCA_046484845.1. Taxonomy (GTDB): domain Bacteria; phylum Hydrothermota; class Tepidihabitantia; order Tepidihabitantales; family Tepidihabitantaceae; genus DSBX01. Next base: position 6,031 of record JAWOIB010000177.1, on the reverse strand, counting down.
CTACCTCGACTGCGACAGCTTCCACACTCTCCACGGCCGGGCGCTGCCTGCGGCAACCGGGGTCAAGCTCGCCCGGCCCGACCTCGACGTCATCGTCTTCGGCGGCGACGGCGACATGCTCGCCATCGGCGGCAACCATTTCATCCACGCGGCGCGGCGCAACATCAATGTCACCGTCTTCGTGATCAACAACCGAACCTACGGCATGACCGGCGGCCAGTACTCACCGACCACCCCGACCACCGAGATAGCCGCCACCGCCCCCTACGGAAACTGCGAGCGCGACTTCGACATCTGCTTCATGGCCCGCGCCTCGGGAGCGATGTTCGTCGCGCGCAGCACGACCTTCCACGTCGCACACCTCAAGAAGGTGATGAAGCTCGCCCTGACCAAAACCGGCTTCAGCGTCGTCGAAGTCGTCAGCCAGTGCCCGACGCTCTACGGTCGGCACCAGCGCATCGGCGACGCGGTCGCGATGCTCAAGTGGCTCAAGGAGAAGAGCGTCGACGTCAGCAAAGTCGAAGACCCGTGGGCCGCTGACGGCCGCTTCGTCATCGGCGTGCTCCATGACCGGGAGGAAGTCCTGCCCTACACGAAGCTCTACCAGCAGGTCCGGGAGCGCGCCGCCGGGAGCGAGCGGTGACCACCGAGATCAGGCTGGCCGGCACCGGCGGCCAGGGCGTCATCCTCGCCAGCATCATCCTCGCCGAGGCGGCCGGGGTCTGCGAAGGCCACCATGTCGTCCAGACCCAGGCCTACGGCCCGGAGGCCCGCGGTGGTGCCGCCAAGGCCGACGTCATCATCTCCGACGAACCGATCCTCTTCCCCAAGGCCCGGCGCCTCGACATCCTGGTCTGTCTCAGCCAGCAGGCCGCCGACCGGTTCCTGCCCGATGTCAAGTCCTCAGGCACGGTGATACTGGACAGCTTCCACGTCCTTACCTGCCCGTGGCCGGATGCGCTCCGCCTGCCGTTGTCGGAGGCCGCCCGCGAGCGGCTCGGGCGCGACCTCTTCACGAACATCGTCATGCTCGGCGCGCTTGCCCGGGTCACGGGCATCGTCGGGTTCGAGTCGCTCGAGCAGGCGGTAGCGGGCCGAGTCCCGCCCCGCACCGTCGAGGTCAACCGGCAGGCGCTGGCGACAGGCTGGGAACTGGGGGGAGTAGGCATCAAGGATGCGGCGTCGCCGGGCCTTGGAACCTCCCGGCCATGACAGAAGTCCTGACCTTCGTCCTCGCCGGCGGGCAGGGCGAGCGGCTCTACCCGCTGACCCGGGACCGTGCCAAGCCGGCGGTGCCCTTTGCCGGTGTCTATCGCATCATCGACTTCACCCTGTCCAACTGCGTCAACTCCGGGCTCAAGCAGGTGTTCCTGCTCACCCAATACAAGAGCTACGTTCTCGAAAAGCACGTCAGCGCCGGCTGGAACATCTACTCCGCGGAGCTGGGCGAGTTCATCAGCCTGCTGCCCCCGCAGCAGCGCATGTCCAAGGACTGGTACCGGGGGACCGCGGATGCGGTCTACCAGAACACCTACGTCGTCCGCGAGATGAGCCCGGAATACGTACTGGTGCTTTCCGGTGACCACGTCTACCGACTCGACTACCGGAGGATGCTTAACTATCACAAGCGGGTGAAGGCGGACGCGACCATCGGGCTCTACGAAGTGCCGATAGCACAGGCTTCCCGCTTCGGCGTGATGGTCACTGACGCCGGCGGCCGCGTCGTCGGCTTCGAGGAGAAGCCCCGGTGCCCCAAGCCGAAGCCGGGCGCGCCGGACCGGGCGCTGGTCTCCATGGGCGTCTACCTTTTCACGACCCCGGCGTTGATGGGCTCGCTGCTGGTCAATGCCGAAGACCAGGCCTCCACCCACGATTTCGGCCGCGATGTCATCCCCTCGATGATCAACAACTACCGGGTATTCGGCTATCGCTTCGCCGATGAGCATGCGGCAGAGCCATACTGGCGTGACGTCGGCACGATCGACGAGTACTACCGCGCGAACATGGAGCTGGTCTCCCCGATCCCGCCCTTCAACCTCTACGACCGCCACTGGCCGATCCGCACCCGCCCCCGGCCGGACCCGCCCGCCAAGACCGTCCATTCCGACCTCGTCGGCGGCCGGGCCGGGCTCGCGCTTGATTCGCTGCTCGCCGACGGCGTCATCGTCTCCGGCGGCCGGGTCCAGCAGTCGATTCTGGGCCCCCGGGTCCGCATCCACTCATTCGCGCAGGTTGAGGAATCGGTGCTGTTCAGCGACGTTGCGGTCGGCCGGCACGCCCGGGTCCGGCGGGCGATCATCGACAAGATGGTGCGCATCCCCGACCGCGCGGAAATCGGGTTCGACTTGGAGGCCGACAGCAAACGCTTCCACGTCAGCCCGGACGGCATCGTGGTCATCGCCCGGGACTCGGAACTGTGAGCGCGCCGTCGATCCAGGGCCGGGTTCGGGAGATGCAGGCGCCCTCGCTCTACGGCCGCGGGGTCAGGCGGGTCCGGCTGCTGCAGACTCACACCTCGTGGGTGTTTCTTACCGGCCGCCACGCCTACAAGGTCAAGAAGCCGGTCAACTTCGGCTTCCTCGACTACACCGACCTCTCCGCCCGGAGGTTCTTCTGTCACGAAGAGTTCCGCCTCAACCAGCGACTCTCCCCTGATATCTACCTTGAAGTCCTGCCGATAACCGAGCGTCGCGGCCGGCTCCGGCTCGGCGGCTCCGGCACGGTCCTGGACTGGTGCCTAAAGATGCGGGAACTGCCGCAGGACTCGATTATGACCGAACGGTTGCGCCAGGGCAGGGTCAGCTTCGACCAGGTCTCCGAAATCGCCGGCATCGCGGCCCGCTTCCACGCCCGGGCCGAGCGCGGGCCGGAGATTTCCCGCTACGGCAGCTCGGAAATCATCAAGCTGAACTGGGACGAGAACTTCGCCCAGACCCTCGAGTTCCGGGGTCAGACCATCACCTACCCGGCCTTCGACCTCGTCAAGGCCGCGGTCGAGAAGTTCATCGCCGGTCACCGCCGGCTCTTCCGCCGCCGTCGGGACGCCGGCTTCGTCCGTCGCTGTCACGGCGACCTGCACTCGCGCAACATCTTCCTAGGCGAGCGGGTCCACATCTTTGACTGCATCGAGTTCAACCCCCGCTTCTCCTGCTCGGACACCGCCTCGGAGATCGCATTCCTGGCCATGGACCTGGACTGGTACGGCCGGCGCGACCTGGCCGGTTTCTTCGTGGAGCGCTACGTCGCCGATTCCGGCGACGCGGGGCTCCTCAGACTGCTCGACTTCTACCGCTGCTATCGGGCCTGGGTCCGGGGCAAGGTCACCAGCTTCAACCTCAACGACCCCGGCATCTCGCAGGCCGCCAAGCTCGAAGCCCGGGCGACTGCCCGCCGGTACCTCAAGCTCGCCGAGCGCTACGCCCGGCTGCTCGAGCCCGACCCGCGGCTGGTGGTGATGCTCGGCCTGCCCGGCTCGGGCAAGAGCTACCTTGCCTCCCGGCTCGCCGCGCAACTCGACGCCTGGCACCTGAACAGCGACTCGATCCGCAAGCAGCTGGCCGGCATCTCGATCGAGACGGACGGCCGCGGCGACCTGAACCGGAAGCTCTACAACCGCGCGCTCGGCATCCGCACCTACCGTGAGCTGCTGCGCCGGGCTCGCCAGCACCTTGCCGCCGGCCACCGGGTCGTGGCCGATGCCACCTTCCTGCACGCCGACTCACGAGCAAAGGTTCAGGCGGTGGCGGAGAAGCTCAACCTGCCCTGGCTCTTCGTCCACGCCGACTGCCCGGAAAAGACGGTCGTTTCGCGCATGCGCCGGCGGTTCCGGCACGCCTCGGTCTCGGACGCGGACCTGCGCATCTACCGCGCGATGAAGGCGCGGTTCGACCCGCCCCGGGCAGGACCGCGGCTCCTGCGCATCGACACCCGCCAGCCCGCAGCGCGGTCGGTCAAGACCATTGAGCGCGCACTACTTCATCTCTGACGCCCACCTCGGCGCGGCCCCGGCCGAGGCTGAACTGCGGCTGGTTTCTTTTTTGGCCGGCCTTGAGGGCCGCGCGGACACCCTCTGGGTGCTGGGAGACCTGTTCGACTTCTGGTTCGAGTACGGCCGGGCGATACCCAAACACGGTTTTCGGGTCCTGGCCGCGCTGGGCCGGCTCCGACAATCGGGTACCAGGGTCACCTGCCTGGCCGGCAACCACGACCTGCGTTTCACCGGCTTCTTCAAGAAGGAACTCGGTGTCGAGACCACAACCGGGGCGCAACGGGTGCTCGACGGGCAACGCGTGCTGATGCGTCATGGCGACGAACTCGACCGCCGGCCGGTCTCCCGGCTGTTCCGGACGCTGATGCGGAGCCGGATCAACAACGCGCTCTACCGGCTCGTCCACCCGGACGTGGGCATCGCGCTTGCGGGCTGGGTCGCGCGTCGCAGCCGCAACCGGCCGCCAGACACCGCGCTCGCCGGGCTGATGCGCGACCACGCCCGGGCCTGCCTGCGCGAGGGCAACGACCTCGTGGTCTTCGGCCACCTGCACCTGCCCGAGCTGACCCGCTTCCCCGAAGGCTGCTACCTCAACACCGGGGACTGGATCGAGAGCTTCAGCTACGGCGTGATGCGCGACGGCGAGATCGCCCTCGAGACTTACGACCGGTGAAGCACTGGCTCACGCTGCGCGCCGGCGCGTGGCACGGCGTGTGGGCGTTTCTCAAACTGATGGCGGTGGTTGCCCCGGTCTACACCATCGTCAACGTCCTGCGCTACACCCCGGCACTGGCCGCCTTTGCCGGGCTCACCGCCCCGATGATGAAGCACTTCCACCTGCCCGGCGACGCCGCGCTCGCGCTCATCCTCGGCAACGTCATCAACCTCTACGCCGGGCTGGGTGCCATCACCGCCCTCGGCCTGCCCGGGAACCAGCTCACCGTGCTGGCGGTGATGCTGCTGCTCAGCCATTCCCAGGTGCTCGAGACCGCGGTCTTCTTCCGGATGAAGGCGAAATGGTGGCTGCTCTGGGCCATCCGGCTGGCGGTGTCGCTGCTTGCCGGCTGGCTGCTCGGCCGGCTGCTGGTGCCCGGGTTCGGCGCCGGCCTGGCGACCGACGCCCCGGCTGCGCTCGCGCGCATGGCCCGACTGCCCTGGCCGGGCTGGGGAGCCGCGCTTGCCAACTGGGCGCTCGGGCTTGCCGACACCGGCTGGAAGATGCTGGCCATCCTCGTCGCGATCTTCATCGCGCTCGAATACGCCAAGCGCTACGGCCTGCTGGAGAAACTGCTCACCGGTCTCAACCGGCTGACGCGTCACATCGGTCTCAGCCGGGAGGCCGGCCTGCCCTGGCTCGGCGGCAACGTCTTCGGCATCGTGTTCGGGGGCGGGCTCATCATCGAGAGCACCCATGCCCACAAACTCTCGTCGCGCCAGGTCACGCTCGTCGCGACCTTCCTCGCACTCAGCCACGGCCTGTTCGAAGACACCGCCATCTTCGTCGTCCTCGGCGCGAACCTCTTCTGGATCACGGTTCCCAGGCTCGTCCTGGCGATCATCGTCACCTGGCTCCTGAGCCGCATCCTGCGCGAGAAACCGGTTCCGTCACCACGGCCGCCGTCCGGCTGAGCGCCACCCGGCGCCGCCGGCCGCGTACGGTCGGCTGCCGCGCACAGCTTCACCTCGTGAGATTCCGGCCGCACGCGGAGTCTCGCGACGCGGAAACCGCTCTTCGCCTCACTCGTCCAGAAAGCCCGGCGAGTCGCCGACAACCGGCGCGCACCGCCTTCCGGGATTGACAACTTCCCCGTACGCGGCCGCAAATCCCTACCAGGCAAGGCCTCGGGCGGCATTGCGGCAAATACTACTGTCGTCCAGCATGACCATTGATCGCGATGGCAATCTCTATCTGCTGGCAATGGATGGTACCGTTATCAAGTTCTTTGGCGGTGAGCGCAAGCCGTTTGCACTGACCGGCCTGCCCGAAGCGCTCGAGGCGCCGACGGCGATCTATTGCAGCCTAACGGGGTTGAATCCTTTTTT
>JAWOIB010000193.1:0-9073 GCA_046484845.1 bacterium | reverse complement strand
CTCTCTTCTTTTGCAATGATTGCAAGACCGATAGGCAACATTAACAATGCGGCAGTTACATTAGCTATCCACATAGACAGGAATGCCGTAGCAAGCATCATGCTGAGCAATATTTTTCTTCGACTTGTACCGAGTGTTTTAATTATGAAAAGAGCGATTCTTTTATGCAAGTTATGTACTTCTATGGCTTTCGCCAGAAAGAATCCGGAAATCATCATCAATACGAGGTCATGACCGTAGTTTATTGCCGTATCTCCGGCAGGCATAACACCCATAACGGGCACCAGAAGTACTTCGAGAAGCGCGGCGGCGGGTCCTGCCCGATCCGCTGACCGCCCGGCCGCAGGAACGCCCGGCCGGCCGGGTCCAGGGAGGCGTGGGCCGGGACGCCCCGCACTGCTGCGAAAGGCCGGGTTTGACAACCGGCCGGTTAGCGGTATCGTCGAGTAGTCAGGAGGTTTGCATATGAGTCGAGTCTTTGTCGCGGGCATGGTGTTGTCGGTCGCCCTGGCGGGTACGCCGGAGCCGACAACAGTTTTCGTGCACGAGGACGCGGCCGGCCGGCTGTCGGTGCTGGGCCGGGTCGCGGTCGTGCTGGCCGGTGACGACCCGTTAGTCAACCGGATTGCGGAGGACGTCCTCGCCATCAGCCTGATGAGCCGGGACATCCAGGTGGCCTACCCGGCGGAAACTCATTTCGGCCGGCAGCGGGACCGGGTCGCGGACCCAGCCGGGTTCGCCCGCCGGCAGGGCGCGGACGTGCTCATCACCGGCATGCTCATCACCGAGCCCGGCGAGTATGACAGCCGCGGGTACGAGCGGCGCAGCCTGCGGGTGAGCATCGCTTCCCTGTCGCTGGTGGACCTGCCGCGGGACAAGGTGCTGGTCTGGGCGCTGTACGAGCCCGAGCCGGCGACCGGGGTGAGCCGCATCGGCGGCGCGTTCATCGAACTGCTGGCCGAGAGCTTGAACTGACAGCCAATTGAGAGGAGAAACGCAGTGAGAAACATCTTGCACCTGGCGTTGCCGGTCCTGCTGGTGGCCGCCGTGCTGTCCTGCGCGCGGTCGCATTACGTCCGGCCGGACGAGGTGACCGAGTGGGACGCGAGCTATACCGATACCGACCTGCGGCTGCTGACCGAGGAGATGGTGATGTCGCTGTCCGGCGCCGACCTGCCCCCGACCGAGAGCGGGCGGCCGGTGCTGGCCTTCCTGCGCATCGGCAACCGAACCTCCCAGCATATCGATACCGAGGGTATCGCGGACAAGATCATGGTCGCGCTGGTGCGCATCGGCCGGTTCGACGTGGTGGACCGGAAGGTGCTCGAGCAGCAGGCCCGGGAGCTGGCGCTGGTCGACCTGCAGCGGGTGGACGTCGAGGGCGCGGTGCGGCTGGGCGGCGTCATCGGGGCGGACCACTTCCTGGTCGGGGACCTGTACTCGATCGAGAAGGCGAAGCCGTCCCGGGAGCTGAAGTACTACAACCTGACGATGCGGCTGGTCGACGTCAGGACCTCGCGCATCCTCTGGGCGGAGGAGAAGGAACTGAAGAAGGTCGGCGAGCGGAGCTGGTTCGACTGAGCGGACCGCGCGCTGGACCGGGGACACAAGGCTGAGGTGCGGGAGCGTCGAACCAGGCGGGCCGGCAGGCGGCTGAGCGCCTGGCTGGCCGCGGCGCTGGTCCTGCTGACGGCCGCGGGCTGCGGGCCGGACCGGGCGCGGGTCGCGCCGCCCGGTCCGACGCTGTTCGAGAACCTGTCCTACCGGCCGGCCCGGGAGCGGTACCGCGAGCGGATGGAAGAGCGCTACCGGCGGCAGGACCTGTCCTACCTGATTTCGGTGCTGGACTACGCCCTGACCAGCTTCTACGCCCGGGACCGGGAAGCCGCCCGGCAGGCGTTCACCGCCGCGTACCGGGTGGACGACGGCAACATCCCGGAAGCGGTGAAGTTCTTCAACTGGCTGCAGGAGGATACCCGGAAGGTGTACCGGCTGGACAAGCGCGAGCGGCTGCTGGCGCATTTCTACCTCGGGCTGAACTACCTGTTCGAGGACAACCTCGAGGCCGCGACGGTGGAGTTCAAGAAGCTGCGCCTGCGGGATATGGGCGCGTCGCAACTGCCGGCGGTGAATTTCTTCTACGGGCTGGTCTGCGAGCTGTCGGGCGAGTATGACAACGCGCTCATCGAGTATCGCGGGCTCGCGGAGATGACCGGCGGCGAGGGTTTCCCCGGCGCGGCGGGGCTGGTTGCCCGGGCCGAGTCGCTGGCTTCGGGCCGGGTCCCGCCGGCCGGCGATTCGCTGGAGCTCATCATCCAGGTTGATCACCTGTTCGCGGGTTCGGCCGGGCCGGTCGAGGTCTGGGCGGACGGCGAGCTGGTGGCGGGGCTGCCCGGCCGGGTGGACTTGTTCGAGGTCCGGCTGACCGGCGAGGAGGCCTCGCGCAAGGCGGTCCAGGAGGCTTCGGCCGAGGTCACCCGCCAGGCCCTGCGGTTGCTGAGCAACGCGCTGGCCCGGGCGATGTTCGACGACGCCCGGGTCGGGGACCTGGCCGCGGACCTGACGTTCGGGAGCCGGGACGACAGGGAGGACAGCCGCTACTGGGGCTACGCGCCGGTGGCGTTTTCGTTCGGCCGGGTGCGCATCCCGGCCGGGACGCGCGAGGTCCGGCTGGAGTTCTCCGGGCCGGGCGGCCGGCTGGGCAGTTGCCGGTACCCGCTGGGGGGCGAGCACGCCCGGGTGGACTGGTCGGGCCGGGCGGTGTTCGTCGTCGCCGGGCTGGCGAAGGAATTCTACGAGTATCAGTAACAGGAGGTCGTCATGAAGCGATTGCTGGTCCTGGCCGGGCTGGTGTTGCTGCTCGGGTGCAGCGCCCGGATTAACTCCGTGATAATCGACCGCGACGCCGGCACCCGGCGCTGGGACGTGGACAACATCTTCCTCGCCAACGACATCAAGGTGCTGGACGTGAAAGAGGAAGTGAAGGAAGGCGCGCTGTTCGTGGACATCCTCATCCGCAACGGCTGGGCGATGCCCATCGGCGGCAAGCTGAAAGTGCAATTCTACGACCGCCGGGGAGTGGAACTGCCGGATCCATGGGGCTGGAAGCCGATACAGCTTGAGTCCTCGCAGGAGCAGTGGTTCCGGGCGATAGCGCCGAGACCGGCCGACGAAATCAGCCGGATGAAGATCATGACCCGGGGCATCAACCTGCCCGGTAAGTAACCCCCCCCTCAGCCGAGAGCATCACCGGTGGGAGTCCGGCCCGGCCTCCCACCGGTCTAATTCTAGCGACCCCAATACCTTATGGAGATATGAACGTCCCTGCAACTTCTGCTTGACGACCGGCGTCTTATTAGTAGCATATGACTAACAATGGTAGCGCAAAGCAAATACGATGGAACCAGAGATGTCTGAAACGCGAAAGTTGAATAGCCTGCTGACCGGGCTCGGGTTCTCCGGGCTCGAGGCCTCGGTGTATCTCGCGCTGTTGCGGGAGCCGGGTGCGACCGGGTACCGCGTGGCCCAGCTTACCGGCAAGCCGGCGCCCAACACCTACAAGGCGCTGGATGCGCTCCGGGCCAAAGGCGCGGTGCTGCTCGACGACAGCGCCGGTTCCCGGAGCTACACCGCGTTGCCGGTCGGCGAGTACCTCGACGGGCTGAAGCGCGGTCTGGACAGCCGGAAGCAGGAGATCGAGCAGGCACTTGCAGCCGTGGCCGCGCCGGCCGCCCAGGGCGGGCTGTACAAGCTCACCTCGTTCGAGCAGGTGTACGAGCGGGCCCGGGGTCTGCTCCGGTCCTGCCGGGATGTGGCGCTGGTCGATGCGTTTCCCGGGCCGCTGGAGAAGCTGCGGCCGGATATCGAGCGGGCGGCGAAGCGCGGGGTGAGCGTGTTCGTCAAGGCTTACCGGCCGGTCGAGCTGGCGGGCTGTGACATGGCCCAGCCGCGCGAGGGCGAGAACGCGATACTGGCGGTCTGGAACGGTGACTGGCTGAACGTCATCGCCGACTGCACCGAGTGCGTGCTGGCGTTCCTGAAGCCGGGCGGCGCCGGGGTGAACGAGGCGGTCTGGGTCCGCAACGCCTACCTGGGGATGCTCGTGTACAACGGGATGTTCAACGAGTTCATGCTGACCCGCGTACTCCAGGCCCTGAAGCCGAAGTACGACCTCGCCGCTGAGGCCCCGGAGTTGAGGGAGCTCGGCCGGCGATACTCAAACAAGATGCTGGCCGAAGGTGTGGTTCCCGCTTCCTGGAAGCGGGAATGGAAGGCGACAGAAAAGAAGACGACTCGGTCTTCAAGGGCGAAGACCGACAGGAGGTAATCGTGAAACGCAAGTATGGACTGCTGCTGGCAATTACCCTGCTGGGCGCGGGTGTCGCGTTCGGGGTGGGGTACGGCGTGCTGGCGCACCGGCCGGCGGGCCGGGTGCTCGATGAGGTCGTGGTGACCGCGCCGCGGCCGGACCGGGTGGTTGGGGAAGTGGAAGTGACCGCGCCGGGGCCGGGGCTGCCGGTGGTCGAGGTCCGGGCCCGGCGGGAGCCGGGCAGCGTGGCCGCCCGGTCGCTGCTCGGCGAAATCCTGGCCAACTGAGCCGCGACCCGGAGGCAGGCAGATGACGGTCCTGTTGCTTGCGCTGGTGATGACCGCGGCGCCGGTCGCGGTGGAGGTCAGGCGGGCGGAGGTGCCGCCGCGGATAGACGGCCGAATCGAGGAGCTGTGGTTCCAGGCCGACACCGTCGACCGGTTCGTCCAGCATTACCCGCAGGAGGGTGCGGAGCCGTCGGAGCGGACCGAGGTCTTCATACTCCAGGACGATGAACGACTCTATATCGCGGTCCGGGCCTGGGCGCTTACAGCCCCGCCTTTGGGCCAGTTGCTTGGCTTGGAGGACGAAATCACACTTCTGCTGGACCCGATGGACTCGAAGTCCATGGGGTATTTCTTCAAGCTTTACGGCAGCGGTATCCAGCACAGCGGCCTGATACTTGAAAACGGCGCGAACTGGGACTGGTCGTGGGAGGGGGTCTGGTACGGGGCGGTGCGGCTGTACCCGGACCGGCTCGAAGCCGAGTTCGCGATACCTTTCAAATCAATACGCTACAACCCGGCCGCGACCGGCTGGGGCTTCGACGTCGAACGGGTCATTGCCCGGGAGCGTGAATCGGTCCGGGTCGTCGAAGTGCGCGAGGCGGAGGGCGGGCTGATGGTCTCGAACTTCGCCCGGCTGGAAGGCGTTGCGCCCCGGGCGCAGGGCTACTACTTCGAGCTGTTCCCGGAAGGCTATGTCCGTTACGACCAGCAGGAGGCCGGGGAGTCCGGTCGGGTGAAGCCGTTCGCCAGCCTGAACCTGAAATGGGACCCGTCGCCCCGGACGACGCTCAACGGCACGGTGCTGCCCGATTTCGCGCAGATCGAGTCCGACCCATACAGCTTCAACATCTCCCGCTACCCGGTGATGCTCGGCGAACGACGGCCTTTCTTCATTGAAGGCAGTGAGCTGTTCCGCACCACCGGTGCGTTCGGGATGTACTCTCCGCTGCGGTTGTTCTACTCCCGCCGGGTCGGCCGGCCGGTGGCAGGCGAGCCAGTACCGATACTGGCCGGGCTCAAGTTCACCACCCGTTCGAGCGAGCGCAGTATGGGCCTGCTCGGAGCATACACCGACGAGGTCAGCGATGGCGAAGGCCGGGTTATCGAGCCGCGGCGCGGGTTCGCGGTGCTTTCCGGTCGGACCGGTCTGCCGGACAACACCAGCCTCGGCCTGCAGTTCGCCGGCACCGCTGCCGGGGCGGAGGACTACAACTATGTGCTCGGCTCGGGCTGGAGCATGCAGTCCGGGTCGCATCGGGGTGCGGTCGAGGCGGCGGTGAGCAACCATAATGCCCGGCTCGGCTGGGCGCTGAACTCCGGTTACTTTGGCCAGCGCGGCATCATCCAGTCATACGCCCGGCTGGATGTAGTCAGCGATTCATTTTCGGTCGGGGACATCGGTTATGTGCCCTGGGCCGGGCGTAAGCTGATGGGTATGGGAATCGGGCCGCTGGTGCGGGGCCGGGGCCGGCAGTTCCGGTCCCTCGGCATCATGCCCGGCGCGTTCGCGGTCGAGCACCCGGGGAGCAACCGGCTGTCCTGCGGGCTGAATGCGAATTCCGCTCTCCAGTTCCGTGACTGGGGGTTGAGCCTGTACGGCGAGGCCGGCCAGGCCTTCGAGGCGGACACCGGGTATCTCGCCCGGCAGGCGAACATCTACTACTGGGGCAACAGCCTGAGGCACAGCCTGCACTTCGGGCTCGGCGGCAGCCACGGCTGGAACTACCGGCGCGACTGGCTGGCGGCGAATTACAGCACCTCGGCAGTGGTGAGCTACAACCTGTTCGGCCGGGTTTCTGTCGGGGTGTCGGGTGACAACTGGTGGGAATGCGACCCGGCGGGAGAGATTGTTGAGGTGACCTCGCTGGCACGGCCGACAATCAACTACCGCATCAACGCAAGGACCACGCTCAATGTTTACAACGAACTGGTCTTCCTGACCCCGGGGACCGATTTTGGCTCGTCCCGGCTGGCCAACAGCCGGCTCGGGTTCCTGTTCAGCTGGAACTTCCGGCCGAAGAGCTGGCTGTACCTGGCCCTGAACGAGACGTCGGCGGACCGGGGCGAGGGTTTGGAGCTTGCCGGCCGGGTCGCGGCGGTCAAGCTCAGGTACCTGTTCCAGTTCTGACCCGACCCGCCTTTGACAGGCGCGGCATATCGGTTAACTTCTTCGGGTATATCAAGAAACGGAGGAACCTATGTGTCGTGCCATCATCCTGTCCGTCCTGCTGACCGCCGCGGGCTGTGCCGGGTCGGCGAAGCCTGCCGCGGAGGCGGAGCCGCCGGCAGAGCCGGTCCCGGCCGAGCGCCTGGTCGAGGCGGGCAACCGCTTCGGCATCCGGCTGTTCACCGAACTGCGCGAAGAAGCGCCGGAAGCGAACCTGTTCATCTCGCCGCCCAGCATCGCGCTGGCGCTGGCGATGGCCTGGAACGGCGCGCAGGGCGAGACCCGCGAGGCGATGGCGGCCGCGCTCGAACTGGCCGGCCTGGACCCGGCCGGGGTGAGCCGGGCCAACGCCGACCTGCTCGAGGCGCTGCGCACCGGCGACGAGGAAGTGACGCTGGAGATCGCCAACTCGCTCTGGGTGCGCCGGGGTATCCCGCTCGGGAAAGAGTTCGTCCGCGTCAACGCGGAGCACTACGAGGCGCGGCTGGCCGAGCTTGATTTCGGCAGCCCGGAGGCGGTCGAGACCATCAACCGCTGGGTCAGCGACCGGACCCGGGGCCGGATACCGGACATCATCAGCCGGCTCAACCCGGACGACGTGCTGGTGCTCCTGAACGCGGTCTACTTCAAGGGCGCCTGGACCGAGGCGTTCGAGCCCGGGCTGACCAGCGAGCGCGAGTTCACCAGCGCGGCGGGCGCGACCCAGCGCGGGCCGATGATGGCGAAGAACGGCGAGTTCCAGTACCGCGAGGCGGACGGCTTCCAGGCGGTGCGCCTGCCGTACGGCGGGGGCGACATCGCGATGTACGTGCTGCTGCCCGGGGACGACCTGGCCGGGCTGGCGGGCCGGCTCGAGCCCGGGGAAATCGAGCGCTGGGCGGTCGAGATGCGGACGATGAAGGGCGAGCTGGTGCTGCCCAGGTTCAAGCTCGAGTACGCGCAGAAGCTGAACGAAGTCCTCAAGCGGGTCGGGATGGAGGTTGCGTTCGACCCGGCGCGGGCCGATTTCAGCGGGATGGTCGAGCCGGGCGCGAACCTCGCGCTGTTCATCAGCGAGGTGATGCACAAGAGCTTCGTCGAGGTCAACGAAGAGGGCACCGAGGCGGCGGCCGCGACCTCGGTGACCGTGACGCTGACCGCGATGCCGGTCCAGGAAGAACGGTTCCGGATGGTCTGCGACCGGCCGTTCATCTACCTCATCCGCGACGACCGCACCGGGGCGCTGCTGTTCCTGGGCGCGCTGAACGAACTGCCCTGAAGGCAGCCCGAGCGACCGCCCGGCCGGGACAGGTCCGCGCTTGAGGGCGCCGGCGCTGTTCCTCGCCCTGCTCACCGCCACGGCGGCCGGGGCGGGCTGGCGGCTGGACGTTTCCGGCGGCAGCGCCTGGAACGCGGTGACCCCGCTGGTCATCCACCAGCAGGGGCAGGACCCACTCTGGCTGGCCGCGCAGTACAGCACCCGGCCGCTCGCGGACGTACCCTACTACGCGGTCCGCATCGGGCGCGGCGGGCAGGCGCGCTGGGAGTTCGAACTGGTCCACCACAAGCTCTACCTCGACAACCTGCCGCCGGAAATCGAGCGGTTCCAGGTCACCCACGGCTTCAACCTGCTCAGCCTCGGGCGCAGCTGGCCGGCCGGTCCGCTTGAACTGCGGTTCGGGACCGGGCCGATGCTGACGCACCCGGAAAACACCGTGCGCGGCAGGGTGTTCGACGAAGGCCGGGGCATCCTCGGCACCGGCTGGTACATCTCCGGGGCCGGGTTCCAGTTCGGGGCGGGCAGGCGCTGGCGGCTGGGCCGGGTGGTCGAGCTCGTGGTCGAGGGCAAGGCGACCGCGGCCTGGACCGAGGTGCCGATTGTGGCCGGCCGGGCGGAACTACCCAACGCGGCGCTGCACGGTCTCATCGGGCTGGGGTTCCGGCTCTAGCCGCCTGCGGGCCGGACCGGGCTTGACACCGCCGGACCCGGGGCGATCCCTGACTGTACCGATTGGTACACATCGCCACAGAGGGCTGTTTCCGGCTAAGCCTGGTCTTTGTCGCTGGTTACCACGATTTCGGTCCTACCCACCCCCATCCCGGGGGCCATCCCCGGGGCCGTTCCCCCCCTGGCCCCCCTTACGGCTCCGGTGACCCCCTCCGGGGTGGCTCCGGGGGTGGCCAGGATGACGGCCAGGGTGACGGCTACGGGTAGGGCTACGGGTACGGCCAGGACATCTTTCTCCATTTCGTACTGAATAGCGTACGTGAAATTAAATGGAATGTCAATTATCATCTGGCGAACGCGAACGCTAACCAACTTCGTTGAAA
>JAWOIB010000012.1:0-18908 GCA_046484845.1 bacterium | reverse complement strand
CATCTCCCGGATTGCGGGCAGAAACACCGCAAACTCGTCTATCATCTTTCGGACTTCGGTTGCTGTCATCAGTTTCTGAACTCCTCCTCTGCTATCGCCTCTCCGAAGCAGGCCAGCGGCGCGTGGCTGAACCCGTATTGCCCGGCCCATTTCGCGGTCGTGTCCATATGCTCAACATCAATCTCGCCGATATGGTGTTCGGTGTCGCCGGACAGCGCCTGCATGAACGTCTCGGCCCAACAGGAGTAGCTGGTTCCGTCCGGCACCCCGGGAATCGAGAAGCCGATGTCCACACCGGGTATCGCGGCCATCGCGCCATCTATCTTGATGATATTCGGCCGCTCCTGCCGCAGGGCGCGGAATGCTTCCTCGGGCAGATTGGGCGGCACCGAGACTTCATAGATGATGACCTTTGATGGCCCGGGCTTGACGCAGGCCGCACTCACCAGCGCACCGGGATTGCTGGTCGCGGTGACTATGACATCCGCGTCCGCGAGCAGTGTAAGGTCGGTGCCGGACCGGGTTTGACCCGCACTACCCGGCATCGCGGACACCAGCGCGGCCAGCTTGTTCGGGTTCGGGCCTACCAGCAGCAATCGGCACCCGGTCTCGCCCAGCTTCAGCGAAACCGCCCGGCCAATCAGCCCGTACGCACCGAGCACCCCGACGGTGACATCTTCCAGCCGACGGCCGGTCTTTTCAACCGCGAGCCGGATTCCGTCCACGGTCAGCGCCGATGCATAGGAATCTCCGTGGGTGAGCGCGGCCCTGACACCGGGCTGGTCCGCCAGCCAGCGGCCCTGCATTGTCACCGATGAGGTCAGGGAGGTCAGGCCGATTACCTCCGCGCCGACCTCATCCTGGGCAAAGAGCACCGCGTCACGCACCCTGCGCGCCGCTCCCCTCGGGTCAGCCATCATCTCCGCCCCGGTCATAGCCAGGCACACCACGCACCCCTCGGTACAGTCGAATAGTGGGAAACGGTTGAGAATCCGGTACGGGATGCCGGTCATGCCCGGGAAGAACATCACCATGTCGGACTCGAACCGTCCATTGGTGATTACCGCGGCCCGGAGCCCCCTGTCCGCCATCAACGCCCGTTGCGGTCGAACCGACCGACCATAGCCCGCGGTACGAATCTGCCGCGGCAATGCTTGTTACTAAAGGAAAGTCTGTCTGTCTGTCTGTCTGTCTGTCTGCACGGAACGTGCCGGACAGGACAATCCGATGGCCGTCAGGCTCCTCTCGGGCGAATAGACCGCACTATGAATGCCCATCTCTGAACGTTGCGGATGATACCACCCCTGATGAGCATGTCAAGGGTTCGCTCGTTGTCTCGGCCCGTGACCGCAACCGAAGGCCCTCGCCCCTGCCTCTTGACAAGCCAGCCGCACCGGGCAGTATATTCTAACGGGTACCGCGCCCGTCGCGGCGCCCGGCGTCACACGGAAGTCTAGACTAACTCTGACGGAGGTCATCAATGAAGTACCTCGGACATCTCGCCATCCTGGCGCTGCTGGTTGCGGGAGCAGGCGCCGCGCCCGCGCCCGACTCGCTGGTTGCGCCGGCTGAAACCGACACGCTTGCCGAGCTCGAGATCGGCATCTTCCCGCCCGAAGGGGTCCGCATCCCGTACTCATACCAGATTGCCTGGGGCGACGGCGAAACCCTCGACTGGACCGAGCCCCTCCAGGTCAGTTACGAGGCCTACCGACGCCATCGCTACACCAGCCTCGGCGAGTTCGAAATCCGGGTCCGGCTGCGCGACTCGCTGAAGCAGGTCTCGGACTGGGGCAAACCGCTGACGGTCCGGGTCACCGAGCCGCGGCTGAAGTGGGTGTTCCCGACCTTCGACCCGGTCGTCGCCGCGCCGGCGCTCGACGAGAACGGTAACGTCTACATCGGCGACGACACCGGCTGGCTCTACTCGCTTGACTCGACCGGGATACTGCGCTGGGGATTCGAGACCGACGACGCGCTCTTCTCCGGCGCGGTGGTCCAGGGCAACCGGGTGTACGTCGGGTCGCTCGACTCGAACTTCTACTGCCTCGACCGCGACAAGGGCAAGCAGGCCTGGAAGGTGCGCCTCGCCGACGAGGCCTACACTCCCCCGGCGGTTGACGAGAAGGGCAACGCCTACGTCGGGACCGACGGCGGCCTGGTCATCGCGGTCTCCCCCAAGGGCAAGGTCTCCTGGCGGTTCGACACCGGCGACGAGATCATCGGCTCGCCCACCATCGGCCCGGACGGCAGCATCTTCGTGGCCTCCGATTCGCTCTACTGCCTGGACTCGCGCGGCAAGCAGCGCTGGGCTTTCGGCCACGCCGAAGATGAGTTCTTCCTCGCCTCGCCGGTGCTGGACGCGGCGGGCAACTGCTACATCGGCAGTTCCGAGGGACGGGTGTACGCGGTCGGCCCGGACGGCGGCCTGCTCTGGAATGTCGCCCTGCCCGACGGGGACGAAATCATGGCCGAGCTCGCGGTCGGCCCGGACGGGGTCTTCTGGTTCGGCACCGACGCCGGCTACCTGTACCGGCTCGACCCGGCGAGCGGGGAGATCCGGCAGGCGTACGAATGCCTCGACGCCATCAGCGCCACCGCCGCCGTCAGCGACAGGGGAACCGTTTACTTCCTGTCCGACGACGGCTACCTCTACGCGCTCGGCGCCGACGGCCGGCTGGTCTGGCGCCACGAGCTGGCGGTGGGCGGCAAGGACACTTTCTACACCTCCTCGCCGCTGCTCGGGCCGGACGGCACGGTTTATGTCGGCTCTTGGGACGGCGGGCTGTACGCGTTCCGGGGTGACGGGCCGCCCGCGCGGAGCTTCTGGCCCCAGTTCCGGCGCGACGCCCGCAACACCGGGCGGCTGAACCGCTGAGCGGTGGGGAGCATACCGACATGCTGAGCGTTTTCACCTCGCCCGGCCAGTTGTTCGCCCGCCTGCGGGAACGCCCGGTCTGGCTGCTGCCGCTGGCGCTGGCCGTCGTCGCCAGCCTCGCCGCCACCGCGGTCTCGACCAACTACTTTGACTGGTCCGAACAGCGCGATGCCGCGGTCGAGGCGATGCAGCAGCGGGGAATGTCCGAGACGGACATTGAGCAGGCGCTGGTCCAGATGGAAAGGTTCACCGGCAACCCGCTGATGCGCTTCGGCATGCCCCTGGCCGGCGGGCTCATCACCCAACTCGTCGCCTTCTTCTTCCTCGCGCTCATCTACAACCTCGCGCTGCCCCTGCTCGGCGCGCAGGGCAGCTACCGCGGGGTGATGTCGGTGACCGCCCATGCCGGCCTCGTGGCGGTGCCCGCCGCGGCCCTGCGCATCCTGCTGATGGTCATGACCCGCTCTGCGCAGGCCGGCACCAGCCTGCTGCTCGCCTTCCCCGGGCTGGAACAGGGCTTCCTGCAGGTGGTACTCAGCCGGGTGGACCCGTTCGTTATCTGGCAGGTCGTGCTGACCGGGCTCGGGCTCAAGGTCTTTTTCGACATCAAGGGGTCGAAGAGCTACTGGCTGGTGGCGGCCATCTGGGTGTTCATCACGCTGGTGTTCGGCCTGCTCGCCGGCCTCGGCCGCTGACGATGCTGCCGGCCCTGCTGGTCCGCCACGCGCTGGTGCTGGCGCTGGCCGCGGCCCCGGACACCGTCGACCTGTCCTTCGCCGACGCGCTCGGCCTGGCCCTGCGGCACAGCCCGGCCCGGGTGCAGGCCGCCGCCGCCCGGACCGACGCCGGCTCCGGGCTGGCGCGCGGCGTCGCCGGCTTCCTGCCCTCGGTGCAGGCCACCTTCGGCCGCGGCCGGACCGACCTCGGCGCCGGCCTGCCCGACTCGGTCCGGCTGACCGCCCTGGAATGGAACGGTTCGCTGACCCTGAACCAGGTCATCTTCGACCCGACCGCCATCGCCGGGCTGGCGGCCGGCATCACCGGCTTCGGCTCCCGGCGGGCGGAGGCCCGCGACTTCGAATCCCGCCTGCTCTACGACGTCACCGCCGACTACCTCGGCCTGCTCAGGACCGGCATGCTGCGCGACGCGGCCCGGGCCGCGCTCGCCCGGGCGGAGGAGAACCTGCGCATCGCCGGGCAGAAGGAACGACTCGGCTCGGCCAGCACCATCGACGTCCTGCGCTCCGAAGTGTTCAAGTCGCAGGTCGAAATCGAACTGCTCCAGTCCGAGCGGGCGGTCGCGGTCGCCCAGGCCGCGTTCCGCGCCACGGTCGGGCTCGACGGCATGGCCGTCGTCCGACCCACCGAGTCGCTGCCCGGCCCGGCCGAGGCAGCCCTGCCCCCGGCCGGCGAGTTGATGGCCGAAATCGAGCGCCTCAATCCCGGCCTGGAAATCGCCCGCCGCGCCCGGGCCGCGGCCGACATCAACCGCGCCGCCGCCTGGGGCCGCGCCCTGCCCGGCGTCTCCGCCTACTGGAGCTCGAACTGGTCGGACCCGGACTTCCCCCGGCGGCTGGACGACTGGACCGGTTCCGACGTGCGCAGCTGGGGCGTCCGCGCCAGCTTCCCGCTCCTCGACCTCAAGACCTGGCTGCTCGGGGTCGTGGACGCGACCAGCGACGCCCGCCGCGCCCGGGCATCGACCCGCGCCGCCGAGCTCCAGCTCCGCTCGACCGCGACCGCCGCCCTGCTCGGCTACGCCGAGGCCCGGCAGACCTTTGAGTTCGCCCGCCGCAACCTCGAGCTGAGCGAGCGGCTCCACGAGCTGGCGCTCGCCCAGCACCGGCTCGGCAACATCAGCCTCGCCGATTTCTTCGGGGTCGAAGCCGACCTCGCCCGCGCCCGGGCCACGCTGACCGGCGCGCTCTGCGACACCTACATCCAGGCCGCCCGCATCAACTACCTGCTCGGCGCGACCGACCCGTCGGGCCTGAAGGAGCAACCGTGAAGCGCCGCACCCGCACCGTCCTGATTGTCGTCGGCATCGTCCTGGTCCTGGCCGTGGTCATCATCGCCAACCTGCGCCGGCCCGACACCGGCACCCCGGTCCAGGTCGCGGTCATCGGGCCCGGGGCCATCCGCTCGGTCGTCAGCGCGACCGGCGAGCTCCGCGCCCTCAACCAGGTCAACATCCAGGCCCAGGTAATGGGCGTCATCGAGCGCCTGCCGGTCGCCGAGGGCGACATCGTCCGGCGCGGCGACCTGCTGCTCCAGCTCGACCGCACCCAGTACGAGGCCGGGCTGGTGCAGGCCCGGGCCCGCTTCACCCAGGCCCGGCTCAGCCACGCCCGGGTGGAAAGCCTCTACGCCCGCAGCCTCGTCGCGGAGGAACAGCACGAAGCCTCGTTCGCCGCGCTCGAGATGGCCGAGGCCCAGTTCCGGCAGGCCCAGGACCAGTATGACAAAACCTCCATCCGGGCGCCGATTTCCGGCACCGTCGCCCGGGTCAACGTCCGGGTCGGCGAGACGGTGATGCTCGGCACGATGAACAACCCGGGCACGGTGGTGATGGTGCTGGCCGACATGTCCCGGATGCAGGCGCTGGTCAACGCCGACGAGACCGACGTCGTCTCCCTGCGCATCGGCCAGCCGGCGGAGGTCGAGGTCGATGCCCTGCCCGACACCACCTTCCTCGGCCGGGTAACCCGCATCGGGTACATGCCGGCCGCCACCCTCTCCCTGACCGGGACCGACGGCACCGATTTCGAAGTCGAGATAACCATTGACTCCTTCGCCCCGGTCCTCAGGCCGGGCATGACCGCGGCCGCGGAGGTCGTCACCGCCGAGCTCGACAGCGTACTGGTCGTGCCCATCCAGGCGGTCGGCCGGCGGGAGCTGGAGGGCACGGAACGCGAGACGGTGTTCCTCGTCTCGGCCGGCAAGGCCGAGCTGAAACCGGTCCGCACCGGCCGCTCCAGCGACACCGAGGTCCAGGTCATCGATGGGCTGGCCGAAGGCGACACCGTCATCACCGGCCCGTACAAGGTTTTATCCAAACTGCGCCCGGGCAGCCGGGTGAAGCCGGAGAAGACCTCCGCCGGTGGGGACGAGGAGAACGGTCCGGGCGTCCGGGTCCGGGTGCAGGCCGGGGGCGGACACTAGATGACGGCCGGGCCGCTCATCGAGCTGCAGGACGTCACCAAGGTCTACTGCGCGGGCAAGGTCGAGGTCCACGCCCTGCGCGGCATCGACCTCACCGTCGAGCGGGGGGAGTACCTCGCGCTGATGGGCCCGTCCGGCTCCGGCAAGTCCACGCTCATGCACCTCGTCGGCTGTCTGGACAGCCCGACCTCCGGCCGCTACCTGCTCGCCGGCCGGGACGTCTCGACTCTCGACGACGTCGAGCTTGCCCGACTGCGCAACCGCGAAATCGGGTTCGTGTTCCAGAGCTTCAACCTCCTGCCCCGCCTGCCCGCGCTGGCCAACGTTCAACTGCCGATGGTCTACGCCGGGACCCCGCGCGCGGCGCGCGAAACCCGCGCGCGAGAGCTGCTGGGCCTGGTCGGGCTGGCCGACCGCATGGACCACCGCTCCAACGAGCTGTCCGGCGGCGAGACCCAGCGGGTCGCGGTCGCCCGGGCGCTCGCCAACGAACCCTCGCTGCTCCTCGCCGACGAACCGACCGGCAACCTCGACACCCGGACCAGCGCCGAGATCATGAGCCTGTTCGACGCGCTCGCCGACGCCGGCAACACCATCATCGTCGTCACCCACGACGAGGAAGTCGCGGCCCGCGCCCGCCGCATCGTCCGGGTCCGCGACGGCCGGGTCGAGTCCGACCCGAAAGCCGCGCCCGCCCCGACCGGGCCGCGCTCCTGAGCAATGTTCGTCTGGGAACTCCTCAAGCTCTCGCTCGACACCTTCCGCACGCACCGGATGCGCTCCTTCCTGACCGCGCTCGGCATCATCATCGGCGTGATGACCGTCATCGCCATCATCGCGCTCATCCAGGGCATGAACCACGAGGTCGAGCGCCAGATTTCCTCGCTCGGCTCGAACACGATCTTCATCCAGAAGTTCAGCTGGGGCACCGGCCAGGTCGATTTCGACGAGGTCAGCCGCCGCCCGGACCTGACCATGGACGACGCCGCGGCCATCACCCGCCTGGCCGCGGTCGAGCAGGTCGCGCCCCAGCGCTCGCGGACCATCGGCCGCATCACCTGGCGCGGCAACCGGGCCAGCAACGTCAGCATGACCGGCTCCACCCCGGGCATCGCCGCGACCGCCAACATGAAGGTCGAGTTCGGCCGGTTCATCAACTCCGACGACAGCCTGCGCAAGCGCGCGGTCTGCCTCATCGGCGGCCAGGTCGCCGACGACCTGTTCCCGAACGAGAACCCGGTCGGCCAGCGCATCGACCTCGACGGCCGGCGCTTCACCGTCATCGGCGTCCTGGAGCGCAAGGGCAGCTTCCTCGGCCAGAGCCAGGACAACAACGTCCTCATCCCGCTCTCGACCTTCGACAAGTACTACCCGCTCCCCCGCGACCGGCAGGGCCGGCTCTGGAGCGGCGTCGCCATCCAGGTCATGCCCCGCCGGCACGTGACCGTCGAGCAGGCGGTAGACGAAATCCGCGAGCTGCTGCGCCGACGCCGGGGCCTCGGCTTCGCCGCGCCCGACAACTTCGGCATCAACACCCAGGACACCCTGCGCGACATCTACCGCAACGTCACCCGGGTCGCGATCATCGTGATGATTGCGGTCGCGGGCATCTCGCTGCTCGTCGGCGGCATCGGAATAATGAACATCATGCTCGTCGCGGTTGCCGAGCGCACGCGCGAAATCGGCCTGCGCAAGGCGCTGGGCGCGACCAACCGCGACATCCTGCTCCAGTTCATGCTCGAGTCGATCCTGCTCGCGGTTGTCGGCGGCATCATCGGCATCGCGCTCGGGGTCGGCATCGCCAAGATTGCGGAACTGCTCGCCGGCATCAAGGCCGCGGCGCCGTTCTGGGTGGTCATGCTCGGGTTCGGGTTCTCCGCTTCGGTCGGGCTGTTCTTCGGCATCTACCCGGCCTCGCGCGCGGCCCGGCTCAACCCGATCGAAGCCCTGCGCTACGAATAGACCCGCTATTGACAACCCGAAGTGCCCTACCTATAATCGTTTATGCCTATCCATGAGTTCCGCTGTCGAAAGTGCCGCAAGACTTTCGAGGCGCTGGTCTTCAACCCGCGCGACGCAGCGGGTGAGCGCTGTCCGGCCTGCGGCAGCAGCAGACTGGAAAGGCTGTTCTCCGTATTCGGGGTCTCGGGAACGACCCGGAAACTCACCGGTGCAGGCAGCTGCACCAGCTGTAAATCACGCAACTGCGCTAGTTGCAGCTAGGAGGGGCAAGTGACAATTACCAAAGCAGACCTTGTCGAGAAGATCACCGAGCAGGTGAAGCCGAACGTCACCAAGCGGGACGTCGCCCGCATCGTCGAGATGTTCATCAAGGAAGTCTGCACGACGCTCCAGGACGGTGACCGCATTGAAATTCGTGGGTTCGGGGTGATGAGCACCAAGCTCCGCAAGCCGAAGGTCGCCCGCAACCCTAAGACCAAGGAGCCGGTCAATATCCCGCCCCGGCGGGTACCGGTCTTCAAAGCCTCCCGCCTGCTCAAAGCCAGCCTGATGAAGGGAGTCAGCTAAGCCAATGCCATGTGGTAGAAAGCGCAAGCTGCGCAAGATCAAGCGCCACAAGTACAAGAAGCGCATCAAGTCGATGCGCCACAAGAAGAAGCGCTAGCCGTCCCGGACTGAACCGTCCGCAGGGGTGCCCGGCACCCCTGCTTCTGCTTCCGAACCGGCAAACCGGCCCCGCCCCGTGAGACTAGGAAGGTTCCCAGAACAGCGTCAGGCCGTGCTTCGCCGCTTCGACCACCTCCCTCGTCCGCCCGTAGGCGGCGAGGTCACCGGTGACCGGCTCCGGCAGGACCCCGCACTGGTCGCACGGCTCGAACTCGACCCCGAACTCCCCCCGGACCGCCCAGCCCTCAAGTATCACCCGCCCGGTCCCGGCGGTGAGCACCCGGAGGTAGTTGGCGCCCGGCACCGCCACCGCCCGAACGACCAGCCCGGCCCCGCAGCCCGGACAGCGCCGCTGGTGCCGGATCCGGAGCTCGCGCCTGACGCCTTCCTCGATCTCCTCGGGCAGCTGGTAGTCCAGGTAGTCCCGGACCATCTCCCTCACCCCCATCCAGTGCGTGCCGATGCCGGTCAGCAGCCAGTACCGGTCCAGCGCCCGGCTGTCCTCGTGCAGCGTCACCAGCCGGCGCTGCCGCTGTTCCAGGGTCCGGAGTTCCCGGGCACGGCGGTTCTCCAGCTTGGTACGGTCCAGGAACGACTTCCTTGCCCATATCCGGTAATCCCGCTCCCGGAGCGCCTCGACGACATCCGGGTCCGACACCCGGTTCTCGGGGTCGAGGTAGCGCAGGTACAACCCGATGCGCGTGACCGCGCTTCGGTCGAAGCAGAATATCGCCGGCCAGGCCACGAAATAGGCTACCCCGCGCAGGATGCTCACCGCCAGGTCGAGAGCGCGCTCCTGCCCGAGCCGGAACTCGCCGTCGAAGGTATATAGGCTCAGGTGGTAGAACACCGCGATGACCGCGCCGATGAAGAACCAGCCGTACATCATTGGGAAGACCCAGGTGACAAGCTGCACTGCGGCTCCAGAATCCGCATTCATCATTGCCTCCGAACAGCCCGCCCGATACCGGCTGCCATCGTACGACCAGTCTAGCAAACCCGCCCCGTCCGCGCAAGCCCCTCTTGACAGCGCGCCCTTTGCGCGGCAATCTCAATGGACGAGATGCTGTGGCGCAACCGTGACATTTCCGTTCTCGCGGGCGTCGCCGCGCTGGTCATTGTCGCGCTCCTGCTCCTCGGACTGTTCTGGCTGGTATGCGCGTCGCTCTTCGTGGGCGGGCATGCCGGCGCGAATCTCTGACCCGGCTGCGGTCACGACATCGCCAACTTCAAGGAGGCCTGATGCTGCTACGCCTGCTGACCGTCCTGCTCGCGGTGCTGTGCCTGGTCGGCCCGGCCCGGGCGGAGGAACCGGGCGGCTGGACCCAGCGCGCCGGGTTCGAACTGCTTTTCAACCAGGGCTACTATTCCGCCAACTGGACCGGCGACGAGAAGACCTCGGGCGCGCTCACCGCCTCGCTCGCACACGGCGCGACACGCCAGTTCACCCCCCGGCTCCGGTTCGAACACGCCGCCGACCTCGCCTTCGGTCAGCAGCTCACCCGCGACGACTCGGTTTGGACCGCGAGCAAGTCCGAGGACAAGGTCAACTTCGACGAACTCCTGCGCTTCACGCTCGGGTTCTGGGTTGACCCGCTGCTGCTGGTCCAGGCCCGCAGCCAGTTTCTCGACAACCGCGACCCGGCCGTCACCCGCTGGCTCAACCCGGCCCAGTTCCTCGAGGCGGCCGGCGTCGGCCGCCGGTTCTTCGACGACTCGGTGCGGACGCTGACCAGCGAGCTCGGCGCGGCCGCTCGCCAGCTCATCGACCGCGCCGACAGCCTGACCGTCTCCGATGCCGGGCTGAGCTGGACGACCGCCTACCGCACCCGGCTGTTCTCGCCCAATGCCGGGTACGCCACGCGGCTGACGCTCTACAAACCGCTCTTCGCGTTCGGCACCGCCGACGACCTAGGCACCTGGCCCCAGACCGACTGGCAGCACGAAATCTCGGCCCGGTTCAACCGGGTCCTGTCCGGCAAGGTGTTCGCCCAACTGCTGTTCGACGACCGGGAAGGTATGGACGAAACACCGCGCTTCAAACAAACCGTCGGGCTCGGGCTTTCGCTGGCCTGGCCCGCGACCAAGTAACCAGGGGAGAAGGCAATGCTCAAAGAGCTCAAGACCTTTGTCATGCGCGGCAACGTCATGGACATGGCGGTCGGCATCATCATCGGCGGGGCGTTCGGCACCATCGTCAAGTCGCTGGTCTCGGACGTCATCATGCCGCCCGTCGGCCTGCTGCTGGGCGGGGTCGATTTCGCCAACCTGTTCTCGGTGCTCAAGGAAGGGGCGGAAACCGCCGGCCCGTATGCCACGCTCGCCGACGCCCAGGCCGCCGGCGCGACCACCATCAACTACGGCGTGTTCATCAACTCGGTGATATCCTTCCTCATCGTGGCGTTCGCGGTCTTCCTGCTCATCAGGCAGGTCAACCGCCTCAAGCGGGAGAAGCCCGCACCGCCCGCCGAACCGACCGAGAAGGACTGCCCGTTCTGCCTGACGAGGATCCCGATCAAGGCCCGCCGCTGCCCCAACTGCACCTCCCAGCTCGAGACCGCCTGAGCGGCGGCCGAAAGAGACGGGCCGGGCTGATGCCCGGCCCGTTGCTTCACCCCGCGGCGAATCAGTTCGTGCTGAAATAGACCAGGATGTTCACACCCATCCGGTACGCCTGCTCCCGGACCTCCGCCGGGTTGTCGTGCGCGTCGGACCAGCCGTCCGAGATGTTCGCGTTGAACGTGTAGAGCACCGCCAGCCGGCCGCCGAGGAACATCCCGAACGCCCGGGGCGGACCCTCCTCGTGCTCGTGGGTCTTCGGCAGCCCCTCCGGGAACCGGTAGAACGCGCTGAACAGCGGGTGGTCGGCGGGCAGCTCGACCAGCTCGCTCCCGGGCAGGACCCGGGCCATCTCGCGCCGGAACGACGCATCCATCCCGTAATCATCGTCCGCGTACAGGAACCCGCCCGCCTCCAGGAACCCGCGCAGCCGGGCCGCCTCCTCGTCGGAGAACGCGACGTTGCCGTGGCCGGTCATGAACAGGAACGGGTGGCCGTACAGTCTCTCGTCGAGCAGGCTGACCTGTACCTCCTGCTCCGCCAACCGGATGCCGGTGCGTCGATTGACCTCCCGGGCCAGGTTCGGAATCGCGTCCGGGTCGTTGTACCAGTCCCCGCCGCCGCCGTACTTCAGCCGGGCGATCTGCCAGTCGCCGCCCGCCAGCGCGAGGCCGGCCAGCAACAGCAGCAGGGCCGCCAGGCGGCCGCGCCGGTCAGCCCTCATTCGGCCCGCTCCCTGCCGCCCGGCGGCGCCGGCTCAGCCGCTTCAACGCGGCCAGGTAATTGTAGGACACTGCCACTTCGCCGAGGTAGATCTGTCCCTTCTTCCGGCCGCCGTGGCAGTCACCGCCGCCGGTCACCAGCAGCCGGTTCTTCCGAGCCAGCTCGAGCATCCGGTCGGTGTCGCCGGGCGAATGGTCCGGGTGCCAGGCCTCGAGGCCATCGATGCCGGCCGCGATCGTCGCGAACAACGCCCCCTCGCGCCGGTAGATACCCGGGTGCGCAACGATGGCGACACCACGGTGGCGCCGGATGAACTCCACCGCCTCCTCCGGGCTGAGCCGGTACTTCGGCACGTAGGCCGGCGCGTCGAACCCGATCCAGCGCTGGAACGCCTCCTCGATGCTGCCGACCACCTTCGCCTCGAGCATCGCCTGGGCGACGTGGGGCCGGCCGACCGCCGCCCCGCCCGCGGCCCTCGCTACACCCTGCCAGTCCACCGCCAGGCCCAGCGCCTGCATCTTCTCGACCATCGACCGGGCCCGCTGCTCCCGCGCCTCGAACAGCCGCCGGAAGAACGCCAGCAGTTCCGCGTCCTCGAAATCGAGGTAATACCCGAGGATGTGCACGTCAACCCCGTCCGCGGTGCAGCTCATCTCCACCCCGGGCACGATCTCCACCCCGTGCCGCCGGCCCGCGGCCAGCGCCCGCTCCAGCCCGGCGGTGGTGTCGTGGTCGGTCACCCCGACCGCGGCCAGGCCCAGCCAGCGCGCCCGCTCGACCAACTGCTCGGGCGTGAACAGCCCGTCGGAAAAACAGGTGTGCGCGTGCAGGTCGACCAGCCGGTCCTCGGGCGCGAGCCTCGGGTCGCCGGGCCTCATGCCCGGCTACTCCAGCCGCCGACCAACCGTCGCCTGGTACTCCCTGACCAGCGCCTCGACCTCGGCGGTCATCTCGTCCACCGCCTCGCGCTTCCCGGCCACGAACTCCGTGTCCTCGATGCCGCCCAGGTTGATGAGCACGTTCAGCCGCGCGCCCCGGAACGCACCGTCCAGGTTCATCACCGCCACGCCCGCGTCCGACACCGAGTTCCGGTTGCCGTGCTCGACCACCGGCCGTGCCGCCCGCAATGCGTCCAACGCCAGCTCCATCGTCGTGAACGGGGTCGTCGCCGCCGCCTTCAGCGCGGTCGAGATCGCCTCCGCCCGCTTCTGCCGCTCCATCTCGCTCTGCTTTGGCAGCTTGTACGCGGCCATCACCCCGTTGAACGCCGAGGCGTCCTCCTCGATCAGCGCCTGGAACCGCTCGCGCACCCCGATGAGATGCTCGCGCGCCTGCTCCAGCGGGTCGGCGAACTCCTCGTAGCCCTTCTTGCCGACAGTCAGCTTTGCGACCATCGTCAACAGCGCCGCGCCCAGCGCCCCGTTCAGCGCCGCGGTCGAGCCCCCGCCCGGGGCCGGTGACGAAGAGGCCAGCTCGTTCAGGAAATCGGCCAGCCCGGTGCCGCCGCTCGCCGCGACCAGCTTGTTCTCCAGGACCTGCTCGCGCTTGAAGTTGTTCAACTGCAGGTAGAACCGGGAACAGGCGTTCAGCGCGCCCTGCGGCACCAGCCCGACGATTTCGCTCTCGATGACGCTCACGCCGTAGCGCGCCGCTTCGCTCTTGACCGTCTCGAATACCCGGTACAACGGGGTCCGGGTATAATCGGTCATGTTCATCGAGACCTGCACGCAGCCCCGCTCCTTGATCTCGAACCCGAGCGCCTTGCAATGGGCGTACCCGCCGCTGCGCGAGCGCACCGCCTTGGCGACCCGCTGGGCCACCTTCAGGTCCTTCGTCGCCAGGTAGACGTTGTACGCCACCAGCG
This sequence comes from bacterium, assembly GCA_046484845.1. GTDB lineage: Bacteria > Hydrothermota > Tepidihabitantia > Tepidihabitantales > Tepidihabitantaceae > DSBX01. The sequence continues at coordinate 5,094 of JAWOIB010000012.1, read as the reverse complement.
GCGCCCGGACCCCGACCACGGTCGCGCCCGCGGTCGGGTGCAGCTCCGGCCGGCCGAAATCCGGCGCCCGCTCCGGGTCGTTCTTGATTGCGGTCCGCAGACCCTCAAACTCGCCCTTGCGGATGATCGCCAGGTCCTGCCGGTCGGGCCGGGTCGCGGCCAGCTCGTACAGGTAGGTCGGGATTGCCAGCTCGTCCGCGATGCGCTTCGCCAGCCGCTTCGCCAGCTCGATGCACTCGTCGGTCTTCACCCCGGTAATCGGCACGAACGGCACCACGTCGGTCGCGCCCATCCGCGGGTGCTCGCCCTCGTGCTTCGTCAGGTCAATCAGCTTGCTCGCCTGCTTCACGCCCCGGAACGCGGCCTCGAGCACCGCCTCCGGGTCGCCCACGAAACTCACTACCGCCCGGTTGTGGTCCGCGTCCATCTCGGTGTCCAGCATCGTCACGCCCTGCACCGCCTTGACCTGCTCGACAATCTGCTCGATGACCTCGGGCCGCCGGCCCTCACTGAAATTAGGAATGCACTCGACCAATCTGCGCATCAGGGAAACTCCTTTCACCCGCGCTCTGCGCGGAGTCCATCGAAACCGTCGGCTCCCGCCGGGAAGCCGTCGGCAGTATGTTATCCTCGCGGCCGGGACTGTCAAACCGCCCGCGACCGCCAACTGCCCGGTCTACGCGTCCCGGTTCGTAGAGCTATACACTGACGAGGCGGCCGACTTTCCGGCCGGTTGCGGACCGCCGAGGACCGGGCGGGCTATCGCACGTGAAATAGACGAGTTAGCCGGTCCGCACGACCGACCCAACCCCACCCCGGGGGCCATCCCCGGGGCCGCCCCCCCTACCGCCCCGGGGACCGCTGGAGTAGCAGTCCCGGTAGCGGTTCCGGGAGCTGCTGCGGGAACCGCCAGAGGAACTGCTACCCGGGCCGCCCGGGCAGCGGCTCCGGGAACCGCCGAGGGAGCGGCCCCGGGGGCCGCCCCGGGAGCGGCCGGGGGAGTGGCTACCGGGGCGGCTCCGGGAATGCGGGTGGGGGATGGGGCAGGAAACACGCCCGGCAACGGATGGCGCGAATCTGTGTCTAACAGTCAGTAACGGCTATTGGAAAGAAGGTGATTGACGTGAAACGGCCAGCAAAGAAGCAAACCAACCGGCAGCAGGAATGCCGGGAACAGCAGGTAGTGAGCTGCTGTTACTGCGACCCCTGCGGCTGCTGCAGCTGTTACTGCTGCTGAAGCCTGCCGGCTGAAACCGGCGCAGGGCGGCAAAACCGCCCTGCGCCAATCTTTCCGGGTCCGTCCCGGCCGGCTACCGGGTGAGTACCACCCGGACGATGGCGCTCTCCGAACCCGACCGGACCCGGGCGAAGTAGGCCCCGGCCGGCAATGCCCGGCCGGCTTCGTTCCTGCCATCCCAGGTCCAGCTCGCCCGGCCGCGCTCTGCCCGGACGCTGAACGCCCGCACCTGGCGCCCGGCCGCATCGTACACCGCGCCCGCCGCGCGCCGGTCGGGCAGCGCGTCGAGCGCCAGCACCACCCGGCCCCGGAACGGGTTGGGCCGCGCCGCGAGCCGCATCAGCACCTGGTGGCAGTCGCGGTCGCTGATGAAGGTCAGCGGCGCGTCGCCGCCGGTTACCCGGACGTCGTCGATGTAGAACCCTTCGCCGACATCGCCGTCGTTGTCGCTCTTGAAGGAGATTTCGACCTGCGCCGTCTCCCCGGCCGGGATGAACCCAAGGTCGTAGCTCTCCTCGCACCAGTCGCTCCAGATGCCGTCCAGCCCCGGGTCCAGCGCCCCGCCGGTGCCGATGAAATCGAGCGTCTCGGCCGCGGCGCCGTGCCGGGCGATAACGTAGATGCCGTCCACCCCGTAGTTGGGCACACTGAACCAGCGCCAGAGGTGCAGCGAGCAGTTCTCCGCGACCATGAACGGCACCGTCCGCAGCCAGGCGTTCATCCCGTTCTCGTAGCGCCGGTCGGCGGGGTTGCCGCAATACCAGCTATGGCTGCCCGACCGCGCCCGGTGCGTGGAGATATGCCACCGGTCCCGGGTCCCGCCGTGGCTCCACTTGTCCTCGCCCGCTTCCATGTCATCGCTGAACCCGAAGTTGCCGACCAGCAGTTCGAGCGTGTCCCGGAACTCGCCGCCCGCGCAGGCCACCACCACCTCGACCGCCGCCCGGTAGGACGGCGGGCAGCCGGCCGCGATGCCGACCTCGAAGCTGTCCGCGGGCACGCAGAGCTCACCGGGCCCGAGCTCGCCCGCCGCAATGCTGTCCGGCCCGGCGATGGTGATATGGGCGTCCAGCGAGTTAAGCCGGATGCTCGTTCGGTGGCCGTAGCCGTGCCCGGTGTTGCGCACCGCCAGCCGCACCGCCTTGCTCTCGCCGGGCAGGGCCGGCGGCCGGGTCCAGAAGTAGCGTTCGGTTGCCAGTCGCGGCTCCCCGACCAGCAGCACCGGCCCGAATACCTGCCCGTCCTGCACCACGAGTTCGAACTCGATCAGCCGGCCGTCGGCCGCGGTGCCGGGAATCAGCACCTCGAACGCGTTTGCCAGCCGGAGCGATTCGCCCGGCGCGAGCGCGGCAAGCTGGGCCAGGCTGTCGATAATGACCACGCCCGGCTCCGCGGTGCGCAGCGCCAGCCTCGCCGGGGACGAAGCCGCGTCGCCGGCGTTGTGCATCACCACCGGCAGCAGCACCGTCTCACCCGGGTTGGGAATCCCGTCGTCGTTGCCCAGCGAGTCGTTGACCTCCCAGCCCGCGAGGTTGATGAACGCGCCCGGGCCGACCGGCAGCTGCCGGACGCTGGGCAGGTGGTTGGCGGCGGTGACGGTGAGCGTGAAACTGCCCGCGGTTACCGCGCCGGTTTCGAGCCAGGCGCGGCCGGCCGCGTCGGTCCGGGCCCGGCCGTAGCTCTCGCCGTCCTTCGCCAGACAGACCAGCGCGCCGGGCAGTGCCCGGCCGCCGGACGCCACCGTCACCAGCACCCGGGTGGGACCGGCCGGCAGCGCGGCCGGCGCGGTCACGGCCAGTTCGCCCGGTACCGCGGTCCAGGCCGGCATCTCCGGGCAGCCCATCAGGTTGAGCTGGTACTGGTGCCAGCGGTAAACGTTCTCCTGGCGCGAGAAGGGCACGAAGAACGCCCTGCCCGCGTCCAGCGCCGGGCCGAGCCGCTTGTTGCCGCGGTTGACCAGCTCGTACCAGAACCGGTCGTCGAACTTATCCGAGTACCCGAACCCGGGATTGCCGGGCGAACCCCAGCCGTACGAGGAATGGCCGATGGTCGCGACCGTGCCGCCGTTCGGGTTGACCACGAACGCCTCGCCGATGCTGGTGTAATCGAACGCGGTCGTCCAGCAGCCGATGGAGTAGAGAATACCGCGATAGGCGTTGGTGATGGTGTCCGCGTCCCCGGTCTTGAGGTACGGCCAGCCGCCGCAGCTCATCACGTCGATCCAGCCGTGGCCGTCGTGGTTCATCGCGTTCTGGCCCGCGCGCATCGCGGCCATCACGCTCGCCCGGCTCTCGTTGCCCAGCCGCTGGTAAAGCTTGGTCACCTCGTACCCGGACGCGAACGACTGGGCCTCCAGCCGGTCCTTGTGCCGGCCACCGTCGGTGTAGGGGTTGTCCCAGAGCACCTCGGCGAAGAACAGCACCCGGTCCTGCCGCTGCTCGGCCGGCCCGCGCTCGTACTCCAGCACCTTGTTGACGAACGCCCGCGCCTGCGCGATGGTGTTCACCGGCGCCCGGCCGACGTGCAGGTCCGGGTACAGGTCCACCGAGTCCGCCACCTCCCCGAACACGTTGTTGCCGTTGGCGTCCCAGTCGCCGTCGAGGTCTGCGAAGTAAAGGTCGCAGGGCAGCGAGTCTTCGCGGTCGTGGATGTTGCCGTCGCTGACCATCGCGAAGGCAAGGCGATGGGGCACAAACTGGACGTCCCCGCCCAGCAGCACGTACGCCACCCCGGAATCGGGCAGGGTCTTGAGGTAGTTGCGCAGCCGCTCGGCGTCGTCCCGGCCCGGGTAGCCGGCCAGCACCCAGGCGATGTCCCGGACGACCGCGGGTACGCCCTTCTGGGTCTTCCAGTCCGCGAAGCGCTGGAAAACGGTATCGAACCGGGCCGCGGTGACGATGACGTACTCGAACTCGCCCGCGTCGAGCGTCTGCGCCCGCGCCTGCGGCTCGTACTCGACCTGCACCCGGACCCGGGCCGCGAACTCCGTCCGGCCGAGCGCCGGGTTCCAGCGCACCGGGTTCAGCGCGAGGTCCACCACCGCCTGCCCGCCCCGCCGGCCGGTACCGGTCCATTCCCCGGCCGCGGCAGGCCACGTCTCGGCGTACCGCGCCGGGTCGGGCGCGGTAACACCGGCGACCGCGTCGCGCGTCGCGAGCGGCACCTGGCGCTGGGCCGGGAACGGCACCCCGGCCGCCAGCTCCTGCCAGCCCTGCGCTTCCACCCGCACCGACCGGACCAGCGCCGGCCCGGGCAGTTCCAGCGCGAGCGGCAGGCTCGGCAGCTGCGGCGCGCCCGGCTCGGCCAGCACGTCCATCCCGGCCCCGGTCACGACCGCGAAGCCGTCCTGCTCCCGGGCGGTGAAGTCGGCCCGGCGGAACTCGAACGTCTTCTCGAACCTCGCCGCGCCGGCGAGCCCGGCCGCGGCCAGCAACAGGCAACACAGCGTTCTCACAAATCCTCCTGGATGGTTGGCGGCCCGACAGTACATGGAATCATTGTAGCCCCGGGACCGGCCGGCGGCAACCCGGCCGGGTCAGTTCTTCTCGCGGGCAACTCGTCCGCCGCAGATGACGACGCGGCAGGGGTTATGGCCGACCCGGTACGCGAGGTGGCGGTAGTCGGGCAGGTCGGTAATGATGATATCGGCGCGCCGGCCCGGTTCGATGGTGCCGGCGGCAATCTCCAGTCCCCGGGCGGCGTTGACCGTCACGCCCCGGATGGCCTCGACGATGGTGAGGCCGTAGAGCAGGCATCCATGTGCGCGTCAGGGTGTAAGTGTTCTCGCAAACGCCGTCTGTACGGAGTTCGTTGAATACGACCTGTATGTCATCGTCGCAGTTGTCAGTAGCCGTTAG
>JAWOIB010000178.1:0-15396 GCA_046484845.1 bacterium | reverse complement strand
GCGCATGGACGCGCTGGAGGAAGTCCTCGAATCCACCCCGCGGGTCCGGATGATCTACACGATCCCGGAGTTCCAGAACCCGACCGGCGTCACCCTGTCGCTGGAGCCGGGCGGGAGCATCCAGATCGGGACCTTCCCGTCGTACCAGCTCAACACCGCCGGCAACTGGGTTGCCCGGTGCAGCACGTACTTGGCCGGGGACGAGGTGCCGGACAACGACGTGATGACCCGGGGCTTCTCGGTCGGGGCGGTGGACGCGGGCATCGTGGCCATCCTCAGCCCGGGAGTGTTCGTGGACACCGGCGCGACGGTGACCCCGTCCGCACGGCTGCGGAACTTCTCCGAGTACGCGATGAGCTTCGACGCCTGGTTTGTCATCACCGATGAGACCGACTCCGAGGTGTATCGTCATTCGCTGGCGGTGAGCGGGCTGGCCGGGGGCGAGACGCGGGACGTGGCCTGGGCGGAAGACTGGCCGGGTCCGCACCCGGAGGGCCCGTACGTGGCGAAATGCTCGCTGGCGGTGAGCGACGAAAACCCGGCGAACAACCTGCTCGAGCGGTCGTTCACGGTCGGCAGTCGGCCGCCGTGGAACCCGGGCTGGGTCGAAGTCAAACCGATGCCGCTCGCGCCTTCGGGCAAGCCTGCCCGGCGCGGCGCCTGGCTCGCGCTCAACGAGGGCGACGGGCTGATTTACGCCACCAAGGGCTATAAGACCCAGGACTTCTACCGCTACGACCCGATGGCGGACACCTGGACCGAGCTGGCGTCCGCGCCAGCGGACCCGGTGAAGGGCCGGCCGCTGGAGAAGGGCGCCCGGGGCGCCACGGACGGCGACAACACCGTCTATATGGTACACGGCAACAACACGGTGGCGTTCTGGAAGTACGACATCGCGGCGAACGAATGGACCGGGCTGGCGGACGTGCCGCTCGGGCCGTCGGGCAAGCGGGTGAAGGGCGGCGGGGACCTCGTGTACGTGACCGCCGCGGACAGCGCCTACCTGTACTTCCTGAAGGGCGACCGGCTGGAGTTCTACCGGTACGACATCGCTTCCGGTCAGTGGCAGCAACTGGCGGACGCGCCGGTGGGCATCCGCAACCGGTTCAAGCGTGACGGCTGGCTGGCCTGGGACGGCGAGAGCTCGATTTACGCGCACAAGCCGAACTACTTCGACCGCGGCAACAACACCCACGAGTTCTGGCGGTATGACATCGCGGGTGATTCCTGGTACTCGCAGCAGCTGGCCGGGATGCCGCTGTTCGGGCTGCACGGCGGCCGGATCAAGCGGAAGAAGGCGAAGGACGGCGGCGCGGGTGCGTACGATGCCGGGCAGATTTTCGCCATCAAGGGCGGGAATACCCAGCAGTTCTGGGCGTACGACGTGGCCGCGGACACCTGGACCGAGCAGGATACGGTGCCGACGTTCGGTTCGACCGGTCGGCGCCGCCGGGTGAACGCAGGCGCTGACCTGGTCGGGTACGGCGGCGGCGCGTTCTTCGCGCTGAAGGGCAACAAGACCGTCGAGATGTGGCGGTACGTGGTGCCGATGGGTTACGCGGCCCAGCCGCGGCCTGAGCGGGGCGGGGTGATGGCGGGCGAGCTGCCTGCCGGCGCGCCGTTTGTGAAGCTCGGGCCGAACCCGGTTACGAGCGGGCTGGCGACCCTGCGGTACAGCCTGCCCAAGGCCGGGCCTGCCAGTATCCGCGTGTTCGACGTGAGCGGCCGGAACGTGCTGAGCCGTGGCCTCGTTGCTTCCCGCAGCGGGGCGGTCAGCCTCGACCTGCGCTCGTTGAGCGCGGGGATCTACCTGGTGAAGCTGGAGGCGGCCGGGTACAGCGCGACGCAGAAGCTGGTGCTCCAGCACTAGCGCGAACGAGTCCGGTGACTCTCGGGGGCGGGCCTCAGGCCCGCCCCCGCCTCTTCCGGACGGGGACATGACCCGATTGTCATCAAACGGGTCGTGTCCCAGGTCCGATGCCTCCCGGGGGCGGGACTGAGGCCCGCCCCCGGGTTTGACATCGCCCTCGCTGGCGTTATGGTCAGGCAGACCATCGAAGCGCCCGCCCGGCGCCGAGCGGGCAGGAACGATGAGGAGGAAGAATGTCGAACGCAGTTGTACGAACCGGTTTCGCGGCCCTGGCGCTCTGCCTCTGCGCCGGACTCGCGGCCGCGGCGGTCATCACCGTGCCCGGGGACCAACCGACCATCCAGGCCGGGCTGAACGCCGCCCGGTCCGGCGATACCGTGCTGGTCATGCCCGGCAGCTACCAGGAGAACGTCAGCTGGCCGGCTCGTGACGGCATCAGGCTCTATTCCAAGGACGGCCCGGGGGCGACGGTCATCGACGGCAGCGGCTCCGGCCGCGTCATCGCCATGAGCAGCAGCTCCATCCTGGAGGCAACCGAACTGCGCGGGTTCACCGTCACCGGCGGCTTCCTCAGCCCGGAAGGAAACCGGAACCACGGCGCGGGCATCTACATCAACGGCGGGTTCCCGGTCATCGCCGGCAACATCATCCGGGGCAACGCCTGCGTCAGCGACACCATCGTCGCCTGGAACTACGGCGGCGGCGTCTACATCAGCAACAGCAACCGCGCCGGCCGGCGGCCGGAGTTCCGGTTCAACCTCATCGACAGCAACGTCGTGGACGCAGGCTGGGGAGGCTGGGCATACGGCGCGGGCATCCACGTCGCGGGCGAGGGCGGGGCGGTCTTCTGGCAGAACGTCATCCGGGACAACATCGCCCGCGGCTCGCGGCCCTACGCCGGCGGCCTCTACCTGACCCACAGCCGGACCGAGGAAGAACTGGACGTGTCCCTGCTCTACAGCAACCTCATCATCGGCAACCAGGGGACGCAGAGCGGCGGGGTCTGGGCCGGCGGCGGCGGCAATAGGCTCCACAACAACACCATCGCCGGCAATTCCGGCGCCGGGGTCTATCTCACCAACAGCGGGTTCGCCGAGGAGCAGGTGACCGTCATCCGGAACAACATCATCGTCGGCAACACCCGCGGCATCTTCCGGGTCGATAACGAGCGGCTGGTGGCCGACAACTCCCACAATGACGTCTGGAACAACTCCGCCGGCAACTACCAGAACTGCGCTCCCGGACCGGGCGACATCTCCGCCGACCCGCTGTTCGCGACCGGCCAGCTGGGCAGGCACTACCTCGGCCACACCGCGGCCGGCCAGCCCGCCACCAGCCCGTGCGTGGACGCCGGCGGGAGCCTGCCCGAACTGCCGATGCGACTCGACACGCTGGTGTTCCGCTGGACGACCCGGACCGACTCGGTGCCGGACACGCCGCCGGTCGACATCGGCTACCACTACTGCCTGGAAGGCCTGCCGGTCGGAGCCGCCGAACCGCCGGCACGGACACCCCGGGTCGCGGCGCTGGCGCTATCGCCGAACCCGCTGACGAACGGTCGGGCGACCCTGCGCTACAGCCTGCCCGGGAAAGGCCCGGCGCGGGTGAGCGTGTTCGACGTCACCGGTCGCGAACTGCTCCGGCAGTCGACAACCGGTAATCAGCAATCGACAATGCCACTGGACCTGCGCTCCCTGGGCGCGGGCGTGTACCTGCTGAAGCTGGAAGCGGAAGGGTTCTCCGCCACACAGAAGCTGGTGGTCCAGCAGTAGCACGGACGGAGTTCGATACCTCCCGGGGGCGGGCTTCGGACCGCCCCCGGCCTGTCATCCCGCGCTTGTGATTCCCCTGGGTTGAGGCTATCATTCTGCGGATGGAACGCTTCCTGGTAGAAGGCGGCCGGCCGCTTGAGGGCAGGGTCACGGTAGCCAGTGCCAAGAACGCGGTGCTGCCGATTCTCGCCGCCTGCCTGCTCACCGGAGAGGAATGCGTCATCCGCAACGTCCCCGCGCTTGAGGACGTCAGCACGATGCTGAAACTGCTCGCCGCGATGGGCGTGTCGGTCCGCCGGTCCGGCCGGACGGTGCGCGTCCGCGCCGCGGGCCGCATCGCCCGCGAGGCCCCCTACGACATCGTCCGCCGGATGCGGGCCGGCTACTACGTACTCGGCCCCCTGCTCGGCCGGTTCGGCCAGGCCCGGGTGTCCCTGCCCGGCGGCTGCGCCATCGGCGCCCGGCCGGTGGACCTGCACCTGAAGGGACTGGAGGCGCTGGGCGCGCAGGTCGAGGTCGAACACGGCTACATCCTCGCCCGGGCCCGGCGGCTGGCCGGCGCACCGATGCTGCTCGAAGGCAACAAGGGCCCGAGCGTCGGCGCTACCGCCAACGTGATGATGGCCGCGGTGCTGGCCCGGGGCGAAACGGTCATCGAGGGCGCGGCGCGGGAGCCCGAGGTGGCCGACCTCGCTGCGTTCCTGAACCTGCTCGGCGCGAAGGTCCGGGGCGCGGGCGGGCCGACCATCCGCGTCCGGGGCGTCCGGACGCTGGGCGGCGGGGAGTTCCGCCCGGTGCCGGACCGGGTCGAAGCCGCGACCTTCGCGGTCGCGGCCGCGCTCACCCGGGGCCGGGTCGAAATCCACAACTGCCGGCCCGGCCACCTCGCCGCGGTCATCGACCGGCTCGGCGAGACCGGCGCCGAGGTGGTCTGCCGACCGCGGGCCATGACCGTGACCGGCCGGGAGCGGCCCCGGCCGCTCCAGTTCGGCACCGCCCCCTACCCCGGCTTCCCGACCGACGTGCAAGCCCAGTTCACTGCCCTGCTCGCCGTCGCCGACGGCACCAGCGTCGTCACCGAGAACATCTTCGAGGCCCGGTTCCTGCACGCGATGGAACTGGCCCGGATGGGCGCGGATGTCGCGGTCAACGGCAACGTCGCGGTCATCCGGGGCGTGCCCCGGCTTTCCGGCGCGCAGGTGATGGCTTCCGACCTGCGGGCCTCGGCCGCGCTGGTGCTGGCCGGGCTGGTCGCCGAAGGGGTGACCGAGGTACGGCGCATCTACCATCTCGACCGCGGCTACGAGCGGCTCGAGACCAAGCTGGGCGCGCTCGGCGCCCGCATCAAGCGCGTCGGCGATGACTGAGCCGCGCCGCCGGAGCCGGCCGGTCCGCATCCGCGGCCTGGTCATCGGCGGCGGCGCGCCGGTCGCGGTCCAGTCCATGACCAGCACCCGGACCGACGACGTCGCCGCGACGGTGCGCCAGGCCCGGCGCCTGGCCCGGGCCGACTGCGAGCTGATCCGCATCGCGGTCCCGGACGAGGCCGCGGCCGCGGCCCTACCCGCCATCCGGGCCCGGCTCGACCTGCCGCTCTGCGCCGACATCCATTTCGACCACCGGCTGGCGCTGGCCGCCATCAGCGCCGGGTTCGACAAGGTGCGCATCAACCCGGGCAACATCGGCTCGGTCGCGAAGGTGAAGGAAATCATCCGGGCTTCCGCGGGCGCAGGCGTTGCCATCCGCGTCGGGGTCAATGCCGGCTCGATTCACCGCCGGTACCTCACCCGGTACCGCGGCCCGACCCCGGAAGCGATGGTCGAGAGTATGGGCGACTGCCTCGAGCCGTTCACGGCCCTGAACTTCAGGGCGCTGGTGCTGTCCGCCAAGGCCACCGGCGTTCCCGAGACGGTCGCGGTCTGCCGCGCGCTCGCCCGGCGCTGGCGCTTGCCGCTTCACCTCGGACTGACCGAGGCCGGCCTGCCGTTCGAAGGCGCCATCCGCTCCGCCGCCGCGCTCGGGACGCTGCTCGGCGAGGGCATCGGCGACACCATCCGGGTATCGCTCTGCGCCGACCCGGTGCGCGAGGTCGAAGCGGCCTGGGAGCTGCTTGCCGCGCTCGGCCTGCGCCGGCGCGGCCCGGTGGTCTACGCCTGTCCGACCTGCGGCCGGACCGGCATCGATGTCGCCCGGCTGGCCCGGCAGGTCAAGCGGGCCATCGCCGACTGCCGACTGCCGGTCAAGGTCGCGGTGATGGGTTGCGTGGTCAACGGCCCGGGCGAGGCCCGGGCGGCCGACTACGGTATCGCCGGCGGCCGCAACCGCGGCACGGTGTTCGCCCGGGGGAAAGTCATCCGATCGGTCCCCGCCGGCGGCCTGGTTGCGGAACTCGTCCGGGTGATGACCGCCGGCAGTTGCTTCGCCCGCCCCGCCTGAAGCCCGGCCTCAGACCGGCGTCGCCTTTATCTCGTTCAGTACCGCGGTCAGCGCCTTGATGAACCGCTTGTTCTGCGGCTGGGTCCCGATGGTCACCCGCAGCGCGTTCGGGTAGCCGTACTGCTTGATCGGCCGGGTTATCACCCCGCGCTGCTGCAGGGCCTCGAACACCAGCTGCGAGTCCACCGGGAAGTTGACCAGCACGAAGTTCGTGAAGCTCGGGACGTAGAACACCTTCAGCCGGTCCAGTTCCCGGTACAGGTACTTCCGGCCCGACTCGACCAGCTGCCTGCTCCTGGAGGCATGGGCCCGGTCTTCCACCGCCGCGACCGCCGCGGCCTGCGCCGCCCGGCTGACGTTGAAGGGAATCCGGACCTTGCCGATGGTCTCGATTATCGCCGGGCGGGCGATGCCGTACCCGACCCTGAGACCGGCCAGCCCGTAGATCTTTGAGAATGTCCGCAGGATGAACACGTTGCGGTTGCTGTTGTAGTAGTCGAGCGAGCGCGGGTACTGCTTGGCGGTGATGTACTCGGCGTAAGCCTCGTCGAGGACGACCAGCGCCTGCGACGGCACCTTATCCATGAACATATCCAGCTCGCGCTTGGTGGTCATGGTCCCGATCGGGTTCATCGGGTTGTCAAGGTAGATGATCCGGGTGCGCTCGTTGATGTTCTCAAGCATCCGCTCAAGGTCGTGGCGGTACTCCTTGGTCGGGATTTCGCGCAGCCGGCTGTCCATCACCGCCGACCCGACCTTGGCCATGATGAAGGACCCCGCCGACATCAGCAGCTCGTCCTCGGGCCGGAGATAGGCCAGGCAGGCCATCATGATCAGCTCGACCGAGCCGTTGCCGACAATCAGCGAGTCCATGTCCACCCGGTGGTACCTGGCCAGCCGCTCGCGCAGCAGGTGGCAGGAATCCTCCGGGTAGTAGTTGAGCTTGCCCAGCTCCTTGCGCAGGGCGGCCAGCGCTTTCGCGGATGGTCCGAGCGGGTTCTCGTTCGAGGCCAGCTTATCCACCGGGCCGCGCAGGTTCAGCTCCCTGATCACCTGCTCAGTCGGCTTGCCCGGCTTGTAGGGCCTGATCGAATCAATATTCGGTCGGGGAACCGGGTACTGCCCGGGATTGATGTCTTCCATCTCCGTCCTCCTTTTCTGACCGCAACTGAACTTCCGGGGCGGCCCCCGCCTGCCCGCCGGCATCCGGCTGCCGGCGCATCACCGCGAAGATCACCCCGCCCGTCAGCGCGAACACCAGGTCCAGCGCCAGGAACAGCAGGGCCGCGGCCAGCGCCAGCTCGGGTGCGAGGCTGCCGGTGAGCCAGTCCGGGGTCAGGAAGAGCACGAACGCCCACTCCCGCACCCCCAGCCCGCCGATGGTCGGGATGTTGACCACGATGTTCAGCAGCGGGATGAACACGAAATAGTAGACCGCCGGCACCGTGCCGCCGAGCGCGGCCGCGACGCTGAACCAGCTCGCGGCCAGCGCGGCTTGGACCCCGATGCCGGACAGGAAACTCAGGAACAGCGCCAGCGGCTGCCGCCGGTACGCCTTGACCGCGGCATACACCCGGTCGAGCCGCTCGCCCAGCCGCAGCAGTCGCACCCGGCCGAACACCCGCATCGCCAGCCGGTGGGCGCGGTCGTTGAAGAATACCAGCGTCATCATCAGCAGCAGCGCCAGCCCGGCGACCAGCGGCACGACGATCCCGAAGCCCCGGAAACGGAGCCCGGCGACCGGCAGTTCCAGCAGCCGCGCGGAACCGCTGAAAGCGAACAGCCCGAGCGAGACCGCCACCGCCAGGAACAGCAGGCTCACGAACCCGATCAGCCGGTCGAGCAGCGTCGCCGAGAACGCCTCCGCCCGCCGGTCCCGGGGCGCGGTATAGGCGATCCGGAACACGTCGCCGCCGATCGAGGTCGGCAGCAGCTTGCAGAAGAACAGCGACAGCGTGAACACCCGGGCCAGGTACCAGGTCGAGAAATGAAGCCCGCGGGCGGCCAGCAGCACGCGCCAGCGCCAGCTCGAGATGATGATGAACACGACGTACCAGCCCGCGGCCATCAGCAGCGGCCAGGGCCGGGTGCCGGCGATGACCCGCCCGACCTCGGGCAGCTTGTCCCGGAAGATGTAGAGCAGCAGCCCGAGCAGCACCGCCGACAGCAGCACGCGGAGGATGGTACCGCGCAGCTGCCGCCCGTCGCTCACTCGCCGTCCCTGCCCTTCTTCTGCAGCAGCTTCTCCAGCTGCTCCAGCCGGTCGCCCAGTGCCGCCAGCGCCTCGCCCAGGAACCCCGCCGCGAACAGCAGCAGCCCGGACAGCAGCAGCAGCATCACCAGGTACAGCAGCGGCCGGAACCCGTGGCCGCACAGCCGCAGGATGACCGCCACCAGCCCGGCGATGAACCCGGCCCCAAGCGAGACCGTCCCGAGCGTGCCGAAGTAGAGCATCGGCTTGCGCATGAAGGTGAGCTGGAACCCGACCGCGACCAGGTCGAAGAAACCGATGAGCACCCGGAACGGGCTGGAGTACTTCGGCGTCCCGTGCAGCCGGGGGCGGAGCAGGACCGGGATTTCGGTCACCGAGAACCCGCGCGCCGCGGCCAGCGGCACGATGTACCGGTGCCAGTCCTTCCGGAGATGCACGCCCTCGAGCACCTCGCGCCGGAACGTCTTGAGCGCATTGATATCCTTGACGTTGAGCCGGAAGATGAACCGCGCCAGGCCGTTGTACACCGCGGACACAAACCGCTTGTCGTACTGCCCGCGCTTCTCGCCGGTCACCAGGTCGTAGCCGTCGCGCACCTTCGCCAGCTGGCGGCTGACGTCGTCCGGGTCGAACTGGAGGTCGGCGTCGACCACCGAGACTATCCCGCCGCGCGCCGCGGCCAGCCCGGTAACGATCGCCGCGGTCTTGCCCAGGTTCTGGCCGTGCCGGCGCACGACCAGGCACGGATACTGCTCCTGCAGCCGGGCCGCCACCCCGCCGGTCCCGTCGGTCGAGCCGTCATCCACCAGCACGACCTCGTAGCCGGGGGCCAGCTTCTCCGCGAACTCCGCCAGCAGCGGCTCCAGGTTCTCGGCCTCGTTGTATGCAGGAACGATTACCGACAGCTCGACCGGCCCACCGGTCTCCGGGGCGGCCCCGGCCTCCGGCAGTTCTGCTGCCGGGGCTTCAGGCTGGTCTTCGGTCGGCGCTTGATTAGACATTTTCAAATCCGGGCCGCCGGGCCGGCGTCGGCAACACGACCCGGCTTCAGGCCCGCTGAAATATACCCGGACGGCAAAGTTTGTCAATAAGCTTCTGGCCGCCCGCGCGGCCGGAAACGCGGTTCTCGTCTAGGTAAGTATATGAATATGAGTAACTTGACCGCCCAGACCGGTCATGCCCGAAAAACCCGGTTTTGGGGGCTACCGGCCGCCGGGCTCGCCCCAGCGCTCCCGGCGCACCCGGTCCGGGTCGTACTGGGTCCGGGGCGGCGGGGACTCGGCCGGCACCCCGACCGCCACCAGGCAGAGCAGGCCGAAACTCCCGGGCAGGGCGAGGTACTCCTTGAGCGCGGCCTCCCGGTCCGGCCGCGGGTGTACCCCGAGCCAGACCGCGCCCAGCCCGAGCATCGCGGCCGCGACGAGGATGTTCTCGGTCGCGGCCGCGCAATCCTGGACCCAGAAATCCGGGTTGACCTCCCGGTCACCCGCCACCGCGATGCAGGCCCCGGCGGTCTTGAGCATCTCCGCGTAGGGGTGAATCCCGGCCAGCCGGTCCAGCCGGCCGCGCTCGGTCACCACCACGAACCGCCACGGCTGCAGGTTGCGCGCGCTCGGGGCGGCCATCGCCGCCTCGAGCAGCGCGGTCAGGTCAGCCGGGCTGACCGGCGCACCGGTGAACCGGCGTACGCTCCGCCGGGCAAAAATCGAGCCGAGCCTCTGGTCCACAGACTCCTGCCGCCCCGGTCAGCGGGTCAGCACCAGCCGGGCGGTCCGGCTCTCGTCCCCGACGCTCAGCCGGGCGAAGTAGGCGCCGGCCGCCAGCCGCCGGCCGTCTTCACCATTGCCGTCCCAGGCCAGCTCGGTCTCGCCCGCGGCCGCGGCGAACCGCCGCACGACCCGGCCGGTCGCGTCGAACAGCTCCAGCTGCCCGGGCCGGTTGAGCGCGAGGCTGAACCTCACCGGCCGGCCGGGCACCGGGCCGGCCTCGAACCTGCCCACCGCCGGCTGCCGGCCTTCCTCGACTCCGACCTCTTCGACCCCGAGGTAGAGCGCGACATGGCCTTCGTAGGTGCCCAGCAGGAAATCCGGCACCCCGTCGTTGTTCCAGTCCCCGAACCCGACCCGGGAACCGTAAACGTTGCCGAGGGTATACCGGATCGGGGTGCCGTCCTCGAGCTTGAGCGTCTCCCCGGCCGCAAACTCCGGCGCGCCCGCCTCGCCGATGTTGCGGTAGAAATGAATCCAGCCGTTGTTCTCGCCCACCAGCAGGTCTTCGAGCCCATCGCCGTCCAGGTCGAAGACGAACGGATTCGAGCGGTAGAAGTAGATCGCCCGGCCGTCCGCCTCGACCAACTGGTAGTCCTGGAACAGCGGCCAGGTGTCCGAGGCCTGGTTCAGGTACAGCCGCACCTGGTAGCTCTCGTTGCCGATGATGATGTCCTTCTTCCCGTCGTTGTTCCAGTCCATCACCGCCGGCTGGGAGTTGGAACCGACGTCCCAGATCGTACCGCCGAGCAACTGGTACTGCTTGTGCGCGGTCATCTCACCCAGCGAGTCGCGGATGAAGACATTGAAGTAGCCGCTGCGGTCCCCGGAGATGATGTCCATGATGCCGTCGGAATTCCAGTCCACGACCTGTGGACTCGAACCCATGCATCAGCCGTAGGGCAACTGGATAACCTGGCCGCTCGCCTGCAGGTACTCGTAGCTATCGAACGCCGGCGCCGAGTCCTCGCCCACGTTCTCGAAGAACGCGATCTGGCCGTAGCTGAACTGGCCGACGATCATGTCCTTCCTGCCGTCCCCGTTCCAGTCGAACATCAGCGGCGCGGTATAGTAGCCGAGGTCGATCGGCACCCCGCCCGCCTCGATCCTCGTCGGCCCGCGGAACCGCGGGACCTGCCCGAAAGCGGCCGACGCCAGCAACAGCCCGGCGACTACGTACATGGTCAGCTTTCTCATGCGTCCTCCATACTGGTTGTGTGCGTCGCGTCGCGCGAACGCCCGCCTCTTCTGTGCCTGATTATCGCTGACCGGGCCGGCCCGGTCAAGCCCGGCTAGCGCCGGATGAAAACCCGGTCGGTCCGGCGCGCCAGGTAGGCTTCGAGCCGCTCCTGCAGCCGCTGCTGCTTCAGGAACCCGCGGATCATGTCCTGCATTTCCAGGTAGCTCATCAACCGCTCCCGCTGGCGGTCCACGACCAGCACCAGGTGGAAGCCGTGGTCGGAAAGCACCGGCTCGGAAATCTCCCCGGAGTCCAGCGCCGCGACCACCTCGTCGAACGGCGGTGCCAGCCCCTCGACCAGGAACTCGCCCAGCCAGCCGCCCGAATCCGCGGTCACCGGGTCGGCCGAATGCTGCAAGGCCAGCGAATCGAACCGCGCCCCGGCCAGCGCCTGCCGGCGCAGTTCCAGCGCCCGGTTCCGGGCGCGCAGGGTGTCCGCCCGGCTGAGCGGGACCCGCAGCAGGATCGTCCGCACCCGCGCCCGGCTACCCGAGCGTACGTCCAGCCGCAGGATGACATACCCGTCACGGGACCGGAACGGCGGCGATACCTGGCCGGGCTGGAGCTGGTCCGCCACCATCGCGATTTCCGGGGGCAGTTCCGCCAGCTCCCGCCAGCCCCAGTCACCGCCGCGGCCGCGCGTCGCTCGGTCGTCGGAGAACGACCCGGCCACGACCTCGAAATCTCCGCCCCGGGCCAGGATGTCCAGCACCTCTGCCGCCCGGCGCTGGGCCGCGGCCTCAGTCTCCTCCGAGGGCATCACCGGCAACAGGATGTGGGCCAGCGCCACCCGCCCGGGTATCCGGGCGATCGAATCCCGCCGGGCCTCGTAGAATCGCTCCGCCTCGGCGGGCGAGATGTACACCTCGGTCAGCCCTTCGCGTTCGATCAGCTTGCGCGACAGCAACTGGCGCTGGGTCTCCTCCTCGTACCGCCGGCGCAGGTCCCGTTCGGTCAGCCCTTCGGCCACCATCGCCGCCCGGTACTCCTCCGGGGTTTCGAACCGCTCCCGCAGCCGGCCCAACTGCTCCTCCACCCCGGCGTTGATCTCGTCCCGGCTCACGACCAGCGTGTCCCGGCGGGCCAGTTCCTCAAGCAGCAGGTTCTTGACCAGCCCGTCGAGCGCCTGCCCGCGCAGCTCCGGCTCCAGGGTCACGGTGTCCATCGCCGCCAGCCGGTAGAAGTCGGTCGCCTGCCGCAGCTCGCTCTCTAGGATGACCGTCTCCCCGACCACCGCGACCACCGAGTCGACCCCCGCCGCCGGCGCGCCGGCCGCCAGCAGCAGGACGCAGATACCCAGCAGCGCGCGGCTCATCTGCCCGCTACTCGAAAAACGCGTCCGGCCGCAGTTCGATCGTCGCCCGACCCCGGAGGTCGCCCAGCAGCGAATCCACCATCGCCTCGCCCTTGCGGTAGGTCAGGATCGCCCCGACATAACCCTGCACCTCCGCGAAGCTCGGGTCTGCCTTCACCTTCCGGCGGTCCACCAGCTTGACCAGTTGGAAACCCTCCTGGGTCGAGACCACGCCGGTCACCTCGCCCTTCTTCAGCGCGAAAATCGCCTCCTCCAGGCCCGGGTCGCCGCCGCCGCGCGGGTCCCCGAAGCCGCGGGGCAGGAAACCGCTCTCCTCGCCCGAGGGCAGCAGCCGGTCCTGCGACCGCTCCCGCGCCAGCCGCTTGAAGTCCGCGCCCGCGCGGATTTCCGCCAGCGTCTGCACCGCCATCATGCTGTCCGGCAGCACAATGCGCATGATTTTCACCTCGTCCGCAAACCCGTCCCGGTTGGCGTTGAAATACTCCAGCATCTCGGTCTGGCTGACCGAAACCTCCTCGGTCAGCCGCCGCAGCAGCTCGTTAACCAGGTAATCCCGCTCCAGCCGCTCGAGGTACACCTGCGCCTTCGGGTCGTCCTTCAGCCCGCGCCGCAGCGCCTCCTGGTACATCAGTGAGTTCGACACCCACTTGTCCAGGACCTGCGGCAGGTTCTCCCGGGTCATGGTGAAGCCCTCCGGCGCCAGCGCCTGCAGGTCCTCCTTCGTCAGCCGGTCCTCGCCCACCACCGCGACCACCTTGCCCTCCGGCGCGCTGTCCGGGCAGCCTGCCGCGAACAGCAGCAGGCCGGCGGCCAGGCATATCAAAGCTCGTGCCACGTCTGCTCCTTTTCTCATTGCCAGCTTCCATCGGGCTGCTGCCGGATTTCGCGCAGCACCCGTCGGTCAATCCTGACTTTCGCCTGCGCGCGCAGCCGTTCGGTCAGCGCCCGCCGCGCCGCTTCCCGGCGCTCACGCAGCAGCCGCCCCTCGATATGGCCGGCCGCGGCCGCGAAATCCGCCCCGCCGAAATCCTCCCGGTGCTCCTCGAACCACGCCCGCACCTCGTCCTCGTCGACCGCGACCGAGTCCAGCACCACCTGTTGGTACAGCGCCTGCTCCAGCAGCCGGCGCCGGTAATCCGCCACCGAATCCTGCACCGACCGCGCCCGGTCCAGCCCCAGTTCGAGCGCCTCGTCGTACATCAGGTCCTCTTCAATCTCCCGCTCCACCGTGTGGCGTCGCATCGCGGTGTCGAACGCGGGCGACAGCCGCTTCAGCACGTGCATCAACCGCGCCACCTTGACGTACTTCTCGCCGTCGAGAATCGCCACCGGCAGTTCCAGTTCCTCCGGGGTGATCGAATCCACCGGCTTCACCGCCGCCGCGACGCCCTCGGGCAGGTACGCCAGCCGCTTCCGCAGCCGGGCCTGGTACTGCTGCGCCAACTGCTGCTGCCGGAACTGCCGCAGCCGGACGGTCAGCTCGCCGCCGATCGCCTCGAACGGCGGGGGCGGCGGGTCCGCCTCGCGCCGGCCCTCCAGCCGCAGCAACTGCCACCGACCCAGCACCGGCATCGCCGGCGTGTGCTCGCCCGGGGAGAGCAGCGCCACAACCTCCTTCACCGACCCGTCGAGCCAGACCCCGGGCAGCCAGCCCAGGTCGCCGCCCGCGGGCGCGTTCGGCAGCTCCGACCGGTGGACCGCCAGCGACTCGAACGGCACGCCCCGGGCCAGCTCCCGCTCCAGCTCCCGGGCGGTGCTCTCCGCGTCCACCTCGATTATCCGCAGGTGCAACTCGGTCGCCAGCTCCCGGTAGGCGCTGTCCAGCGCGGCCCGGGACACGTCCCGGGCGGGCGCGGTCACGTGCCGGTAGAACTCCTGGGTCGTGTAGCTCTTCTTCCCGACCTCGTAATAGTAACTGATGGCCTCGTCCAGCCCGCGCCGCTCCGCCTCGCCGGCCAGCACCTCGCGGTTGATGAGCTCCTCAAGGAACCGCCGCTTCAGCGTCGAATCATCCCGGTCCGGCATCGGCACCGTCGGCAGCACCTGCAGCAGCTCGGCGACGGTTATCGGCCGCCCGTCCACCCGGGCGACCTCGCGCCGGCCGGGCTCGGTCCGGCAGGCCGAGAACAGCGCCACCGCCGACAGCAGCGCCAGGCAGCAGAACCGGCTCACGCGACAGTAATCCACAACTCTGACGATAACCGGCCGCGCCCCGCTGTCAACTCCGGCCGCGGCCCGACCTTGACCCGGCCGCCGGCCGGGCTACCATCAGGGCGATGGTGGAACTCAAAGACCGGACTGAACCGGGCGAGACCCTGCCCGGCCGCCGGCTCGTCTGCCGGGTGCTCGAAGTCCGGGGCCGCTGCGGCCCGGGCGCCTGCTCTTACGGCCACCTGCCCGGTGCGGTATGGGAAATCGGCGAGACCTGCCCGGCCGGCCTCTGCGCCTGGGCGTTCAACGCGCTCTACCCCTTCGCCACCGTCCTCCGGCTCGGCGGCAGCCTGCCCTGGGAGCCGAAACCGGGCCGGGCCCGGGTTTCCTGCCCGGACCCGGACAACACGGTGATATTCGAACTCGCGCTCGAAGACTAGTCGCTTCCCCCGACCGCCGGCGCCTGCTCCGGCTTCTCGCCCATCTGGAACTTCAGGCTCGCCAGGTGCGTGTGCTTCGCGCCCAGCGAAACGGTGCGGGTGTTCTGGGCCAGGATCATGTCGTACATGTCGCCCGGCTCCAGCCTGCCGAGCGCCGCGCTCCTCAGCATCTCGTTGGCGGCCATCGCCGCCGG
>JAWOIB010000119.1:0-4611 GCA_046484845.1 bacterium | reverse complement strand
GGAAAAATAGATTCAAGTACGATACTTTTAAGCGAACCTTCAAGAGACTTATGTCAATTGGTTGAGATAATTGAAAAAGAGTGCGGCCTAATTAGCCGGCCCAGTACCTCTTAAGAAAACATGATTGAGCCGGCCTGCCTCAGCCGAGCAGGCTGCGGGCGATGACGATCTTCTGGATTTCCGAGGTGCCTTCGTATATCTCCATGCACTTGGCATCGCGGAAGTAACGCTCGACCGGGTAGTCTTTGGTGTAGCCGTACCCGCCGTAAATCTGCACCGCCTCCTTGGTCACCTCGACCGCGGTGGTGGCCGCGAACAGCTTGCACATCGCCGATTCCTTGCTGAACCGCTTCTTGCCCGAGTCCTTCTGGGCCGCGGCGTTGTAGACCAGCAGTCGCGCCGCCTCGATGTGCGTCGCCATCAGCGCCAGTTTCTCCTGGATCATCTCGAACTCACAGATGGCCTTGCCGAACTGCTTGCGCTCCTGCGAGTAGGCCAGCGCCTTGTCGAGCGCGGCCTGGGCGATGCCCACCGCCTGCGCCCCGATGTCGATGCGCGAGACGTCGAGCGTGCCCATCGCGACCTTGAAACCCTGGTTGAGCCCGCCGAGCAGGTTCTCTTTCGGCACCTTGCAGTCCTCGAAAATCAGCTCGCAGTTGGCGGTCGCGCGCAGGCCAAGCAGTTCCTCGTGCTTGCCGACCGAGAACCCGGGAAAGGTCTTCTCGACGATGAACGCCGAGACGCCCCGGGTGCCCGCCGCCGGGTCGGTGACCGCGAACACGACGAACACGTCCGCCACCCCGCCGTTGGTGATGAACCGCTTGGCGCCGTTGAGCACGTAATGGTCGCCGTCGAGCACCGCCCTGGCTTCCATGCTCGCCGGGTCCGAGCCGCAGTTCGGCTCGGTCAGGCCGAACGCGCCCAGCAGTTCGCCGGTCGCCATCTTCGGCAGGTACTGCTGTTTCTGGGCGTCGGTGCCCCAGTTGGCGATCGGCCAGGACACCAGCGAGTTGTGCACCGCGGTGATGACCCCGGTCGAGCCGCAGCCGCGCGAGATTTCCTCGATGGCGATCGCCAGGCTGATGAAATCGAAGCCGGCGCCGCCGTACTGCTCCGGAATGACCATCCCGAGCAGGCCCAGCTCCGCCATCTTCTTGATCGAGTCATGCGGGAACTCGCCCGAGACGTCAATCTCCGCCGCCTTCGGCTCGAGCTCGTTGGTCGCGAACTCGCGCGCCATCTGCCGGACCATCTTCTGGTCTTCATTCAGGTTCAGGTTCACGATTCCTCCTGCTGCTCTGCAGCAATGTCCCTGAGGACTTCCTTGGCAATAATCATCCGCATGACTTCCGAAGTACCCTCGCCGATTTCACCCAGCTTGGCGTCGCGGTACACCCGGCCCACGTCCAGCTCCGGGGTCAGCGCCGGCCAGCCGATGACGTCGATCGCGGTGCCCGCGGCCCGGACCGCGACCTCGGAGGCGTAGAGCTTGGCGAAGGCGCATTCCTTGTCCGCCCTGATGTCCGCGTCCTTGTACTGGGCCGCGTTGTACACCAGCAGCCGGGCCGCCTCGACCTCCATCGCCACGTCCGACAGCCGGGCCGAGGCCATCTGCGACAGCCGGCCGCAGCCCGCCGCCCAGCGGGCGAGGACGTCCAGCGCGGACTGGGCCATCCCGAGGCAGAACGCCCCGATGGATATCCGGCCGCCGTCCAGCGTCTCCATGAAAATCCGGTAGCCCTCGTACTCCCTGCCGAGGACGCTGTCCGTCGGCACCAGCATGTCCTCGAACGCCAGTTCGACCGTGTTCGAGCCGCGCAGGCCCAGCTTGTTCTCTTCCGAGGCGACGCTGAACCCGGGCGTCTTCGTCTCGACGATGAAGCAGGTCACGCCCTTCCGGCCCAGCGACCGGTCGAGGCTGGCCGCGACGATGACCGTGCCCGCGAACGAGGCCGAGGTGATGAACCGCTTCGAGCCGTTGATGAGGTAGCCCTTGTCGGTCTTCTTCGCGGTCGTCTCGACCGAGGCCGCGTCCGACCCGGCGTTGGGCTCGGTCAGCCCGAAGGAGCCGAGGTACTCGCCCCGGGCGAGCCGCGGGATGTACCGCTCCTTCTGCGCCGGCGAGCCGAACTTGTATATCGGGTAGGTGCCGAGCGAGGTGTGGGCGGCGATGGTGATGCCGGTCGAGGCGCAGGCCCGGGAAATCTCCTCGACCGCGATCGCGTAGGACAGGTAATCCAGCCCCATCCCGCCCAGCTTCTTCGGCCAGGGAATGCCGAGGTAGCCGCGCTCCGCCATCGCCTTGACGTTGCCGTCCACGAACTCGCCCTGCGCGTCGCAGGCCCGCGCGCCGCACCGGACCACTTCGCGGGAAAACTTCCGCAACTCGGCCCGGAAATCCAGATGCTGCTTGCTGAGTATCACGCCTGTCTCCGGCTAGATGTAGTAATGGTCCGGGTCGATCTCTTCCCGGAGCAGCTTCAGTTCCTTGTCGGTCGGCTCGGGGTTGACCCCGACCTTGTCCGCCACCAGCAGTTCGAACCCGGTCGCGGCCACCACCTGCTCCGCGGTCACGCCCGGGTGGGTGGCGATCAGCCGCATCCGCTTGCTCTCCGGCTCGAAGTCGAGCAGCCCGAGGTTGGTGACCACCCGGTACGGCCCGGTGCCCGGCGGCAGCCCGGCCGCCTCGCGCGCGCCCGGCCCGGACAGGTACCCGGGCGTAGTCACGAAATCCACCTTGGCCATGAACCGCTTCGGGTCGTGCTGGCGCATGATGATGATCGTCTTCCAGCAGAACGACCCGACGTCGTTCGCCCCGCCCGAGCCCGGCAGCCGCACCTTCGGCGGCCAGTACTGACCGATGACCGTCGTGTTCAGGTTGCCGTACATGTCGATCTGCGCCCCGCCCAGGAACCCGTACTCGATAAACCCGCGCTGGGCGGTCTCCATGATGTCGCAGATGCCGGAGGCCGCCACCGCGCGGTGGAAGGTGCGCGAATCGCCCACCCCGAGCGGCAACTGCTCCAGGCTCGCGCCGGTGCCCCCGAACTCGAACACCGAGACGAGGTCGGGCGCGTGGGTGCGCTTGGCCAGCGCCGCGGCCAGCATCGGGATGCCGGTGCCGACGAACGCGGTCGAGCGGTCGGACATCAGCTTCGCGGCCAGGCAGATGAGAAACTCGGATTCGTTGTACTCGGCCATCACCGGCCTCCAATCTCGGCTTCCAGCCGCCGGAGCCGCTCCGCCCCGACCAGCTTGACGTAGGCGGCATGGTCCGGACAGCCGTACACCCACTTGTCGAGGTACGCCCGGGTCTTGTCCGGGTCCTTCGAGTCCTTCAGGAACGCCTGCAGGTGCTCGCCGTCTCGCCAGTAACGGTGGCACATCTCGCCCGGGTGCGAGCCGTACTTCGCCTCGACCACCGCGTCCACCAGGTAGTAGGGAATCGTGGTGTGCTCCGGGTACTTACGGATTTCCTCGGTCGGGACGATTTCCTCGGCCGAGATGATGAGCTTCTTCGAGGCCCGGGACATCTCGTGCGCGAACCCGGAGATGCCCTCGACCCGGCAGTTGCCGAACTTGTCCGCCTGGTGGACGTGGATCAACCCGACGTCGAGGAACAGCGCCGGGATGAGACAGACCGGCTTGCCGGTGAACGGGTCGTTGACCACCTTCGCCGCGGAATGCTTCAGCGTGTCGGTGCCAAGCATCGAGCGCACCGGGATGAACGGCACGCCCATCGCCGCGGCCTTGAACCGCCAGGTGATACCGCCGTTCGACCAGTCGGTGGTCTTCACCCGGCCCGACTCGACCGCCCGGCGCAGGCAGGAGGAAATCCCGTACACCTCCCAGGCCACGTAAGTGATGTCAAGCGCATCGACCAGGTCGGCCGCCAGCAGCAGGTCGATTTCGTGGATACCCTGGCCGGCCACGCGCAGGTGCCGCTTGCCCTGCCGGACGACTTCCCGGACCAGCGACATCGGCGCCCGGACCGTGCCGTACAGCTCGGTGCCGAGGTAATCGCCGTCCTGCACAAACCGGCTCACCGCCTCCTGCTCGGACATCACCTTGTCGGTCATGCCGGTGTTCTTACCGGTCCGCACCCATTCTCGGAAACCGTCCGGGTCCGGCGGCTGGAACAGCTCGCCGATTCCGGCTTCGATAACTTCCATCATTCCTCCTGGCGCAGGGGTAATCCCGGGCGCGCAGCGGCTGGCTCGGCCGGGGCGCGCTGGCACGCCCGGCCCGGGCCGGCCGGCAGTCTGCCGCGGGCGCTAAATTGTCCTCAGGATGTTAGGCACCGCAGGGCCGAAGTCAACCGCGCCCGGCCCGCTCACCCCCACCCCCCACTACCTTCCCGGAGCCGCCCCCGGGGCGGTTACCGGGGCGGCCCCGGAGGCGGTCCCGGGAGCGCTCCCCGGGGGCCACCGGGGGGACCACTCCGGGAATGGGGGAGGAGGGAAATTCGAGTATGAGCCAACCTGCGGACAGTCTGCGGCTTGCCCGGATTACTGACTCCCGACCAGGTTGAGCATAAACTCAACCTCATGCCTCGAGATTCCCCGGCTGGAAGCGCCCCGGCGACCTTCAATTTCACCCCGGAACTTGGGG
>JAWOIB010000145.1:0-12580 GCA_046484845.1 bacterium | reverse complement strand
GCGGCCGCGGTGCTGGGCGCGGACGGGCCCGGTTTCGTCGGGGCGGCCGCGCATTTCGGCCGGGTGTTCCACCCGGCACTGCACAGCCTGGCGGCGCAGTTGGTAGCGGTGAAGGCGAAGATGCCGTTCACCGGGTTCCGCGAGACCGGGTTGCCTTACGGCAAGATGGGTTTTACCTCACTGCGCCAGGCACTCGCGCAGGGCCAGGTTCGGCTGTTGTTCTGGACCGGCGGGATGTACCCGTACAGCTATGCCGGGGTCTTCCCCGAGGCGGCCAAGGCCGAGTACCGGGTGGCGACTTCGATATTCGTTCCGGACCCGCCGGTGCCCGGGTTGGTGCTGCCGCTGACCGCGGAGCTGGAGAAGGCCGCGCCGGCCCAGACTTACTGGGGACCGGCGACCCGCGAGGCGCTGGCCCCGCCCCTGAGCGGCTCGCGTGATTTCGGCCGGGTGCTGGAACTGCTGGGTACCGCGGCCGAGGCGAAGCTGCCGGCCGCGGACCCGTACAAGCCCAAGGCGGTCGTTGCCATGGCGGTGAAGGCAGCCGGCCTGGCCCACGGCGGCGAGGGGTTTCTGCTGGTCGGGGAGAAGAAGGCCATCGGTCTGCGCGGGTTCTACGACCCGGAGGACCGGGTCTCGCTCAACCCCGCCGACGCCGCGAAGCTGGGTGTTGACAGCGAGAGTATGGTGCGGGTGAGCTCGCCGGCCGGGAGCCGGGAGTTCCAGGTGCTGGTCACCGAGCAGGTCCCGGCCGGGGTGGCGATGGTCGGCACCAACGTCCACGAGAACCGGGCGCTGTTCCCGCTGGCAACGGACGAAACGACCGGGATGACCACGGTCGTGCCGGTGAATGTTGAGATTGAGAAGCTGGCCGGCGCGGTCCAGGCCCCGGCCGAGCACATGCCGGACCGCCGGGGCGGTCGGTACCTGGACAACTGAGATGGCTAAGCGACTGGTACTGCGACTGGACTACTGCATCGGCTGCCGGTCCTGCGAGGCTGCCTGCCGTAGTCGGTTCAAGAGCGAGGCCCGGGTGCGTTACGCCGAGGTGACCGCCCAGGCCTATTTCCCGCTTTCCTGCCGGCATTGCGCCGAGCCGCTGTGCGTGGCGGCCTGCCCGTTCGACGTCATTCGCAAGAACCCGGAAACCGGCGTTGTTTCGCGTTCCAGCTTCCATTGTGTCGGTTGCCGGTCCTGCGTGCTGGCCTGTCCGTTCGGGGTGATGGATACCTATCTCCTGCGCAGCACTTCGCAGAAGTGCAGTCTATGCCAGGACCGGGAAGGCGGTCCGCGTTGCGCCACCACCTGCCCGACCGGGGCGCTGCAGTACGTGGAGGAGAGCGAGTTGACCGTTTCGCCCGAAGGGCGAGTGCCCGCGAAGAAGACCGGGGTCGGGATAGCGGCCCGCTCGCCGCACTGGAGGCGGCCGTGAGCGGGTTCTGGCAGGACGCCTGGACCGGCTGGCGGCTGGCGGTGAGCCTGCTGGTGTTCCCGGGGTTCCTGTTCACGGTGCTGGCCGGGTTCATCCTGAGCTGGGTGGACCGGCTGGTGACCGCCCGGGTGCAGTTCCGCAAGGGCCCGCCGTTCATCCAGCCTTTCGCGGACTTCTTCAAGCTGATGCTGAAGCAGACCATCGTGCCCGAGGGCGCGAACCGGCTGGTGTTCCTGTTCGCGCCGATGCTCGGGATGGTCGCGATGGTGCTGGCGACGGTGATGCTCTGGAACGCCAGCTTCGGCGGTAACGGCTTCCTGGGCGATGTGCTGGTGCTGGTCTACTTGTTCGCGCTGCCGCCGCTGGGCCTGATCATCGGGGCTTCGGCGAGCCGCAACCCGCTGGCCGCGGTCGGCGCGTCCCGGGAGATGACGCTGTATTTCGGGTACGAGTTTCCGTTCCTGCTGGCGCTGCTGGTGCCGGTCATCAAGTCCGGCGGCCACGTCCGGCTCGCGGAGCTGGTGGCGGCCCAGGCCGGCGCCCCCTTCCTGTACTCGGTGTCCGGTGTCATCGCGATGGTGATACTGCTGCTGGTGACCCAGGCCAAGCTCGGGCTGGTGCCGTTCGACATGGCTGAGGCGGAGCAGGAAATCATGACCGGGGTCTATGCCGAGTATTCCGGCGCCCCGCTGGCAATGTTCAAGCTGACCCGGGCGATGATGATGGTGGTGATGCCGCTGTTCATGGTCTCGTTGCTCTGGGGCGGGTTCGCGAGCTGGTGGGCGATTCTCAAGTTCCTCGCCATCATCGTGCTGGTGGTGCTGATTCGGAACACCAACCCGCGGCTGCGCGTGGACCAGGCCCTGCGGTTCTTCTGGTTCGGGCTGGGCACGCTCGGCGTGGTCGCGGTGATACTGGCCCTGACGGGGGTGCGGGGATTATGAGCAAGCTTGGGCTCTGGGGTCTGAAGAAGTCGCCCTGGGTGTATCACCTGGCGGCTGCGCCCTGCAACAACTGCGATATCGAGATTCTCGAGCTGCTGACCCCGCGCTACGACGTCGAGCGGTTCGGGGTAGTGCTGGTTGGTTCGCCCCGGCACGCCGACGCGCTGCTGGTAACCGGGGTCATCAACCGCAAGAGCCTGCCGCGCGTGCTCGAGGTGTACGAGCAGGCGGCGAAGCCCTGCCTGGTCATCTGCGTCGGCTCCTGTACCTGCGACAAGCACATTTTCCGGAATTCCTACAACGCGGTCGGGCCGTACGACAAGCACTTCCCGGTCCACGCTTATATTCCCGGCTGCCCGCCGAAGCCGGAGGCGATGCTGCTGGGGGTGGTGAAGGCGTTGAGCAAGCTATGAGAGAAGCCGAGGCGAAGCTGCGCGAGCGGTTCCCGGACGCCGGGTACTACCGGCACAACGAGAACCGGCTCTACATCACCGTTCCCCGCGAGCGGGTCACCGAGGCCTGTCGGTTCCTGCACCGGGAGCGGGGGATGAGGCTGGCGATCTGCACCGGGCTCGATACCCGGGCCGGTTTCGAGATGCTTTACCATTTCTCGGACGATGCCAACGGCGGGCTGTACACGCTGAAGGTCATCGCGCCCAAGGACGACCCGCGTATCGAGTCCCAGGCCGGCTGGTTTCCCTCGACCGAATGGATCGAGCGCGAGATGACCGAGCTGATGGGCATCGAGTTCCCGGGCCACCCGGACATGCGCCCGTTCCTGACCTCGGACACCGACTGGGACCCGGAGCAGAAGCCGCTCCGGCGCGACTACGAACGAAGGGCGGACAAGCATGAGCGCGGATAGCGGCAAGCAGCGGCGCATCGTCCCGATCGGGCCCTACCACCCGCTCCAGGAAGAGCCGGAGTTCTTCAAGCTCGTGGTCGAGGGCGAGAAGGTGGTCGATATCGAGATTCACCTCGGGTACAACCACCGCGGACACGAGTTCATCTCGCCCGAACTGACCTACGACCAGGTGCCGTTCCTGGTCGAGCGCATCTGCGGCATCTGTTCGAACTCGCACCCGATGGCCGCGGTGATGGCGGTTGAGGACATCTGCAACATGGAAATCCCGGAGCGGGCAAAGTACCTGCGGGTGATTGTCCAAGAGCTGGAGCGGATCCATTCGCACCTGCTCTGGGTCGGGCTGGCCGGGCATTTCATCGGGTACAACACGGTCTGGATGTGGGCCTGGAAGTACCGCGAATCGGTGCTGCAGGTGTTCGAGATGCTGGTCGGCAACCGTAACCATTACGCGATGAACAAGCCGGGCGGGGTTCGCCACGACCTGAAGCCGGAGATGGTCGGGCCGATCGACGCCGCGATGAACGAGATTGAGAAGAAGACCTGGCTGCTGACCAACGCGGTGCTCGACGACCCGGTCATCCGAGCGCGGCTCGAGGGCGTCGGCATCCTGACCCGCGAGCAGTCGCTGGCCTACTCCTGCCTCGGGCCGACCTCGCGGGCGTCGGGCGTGCCCGGCGACGTCCGGCGGGACGAGCCGCACGCCGCCTACCCGTACCTGGACTGGAACGTCATCCATTTTCCGGAAGGCGACGTGTTCGCCAAGGCCAAGGTCCGCCTGCTCGAGATTATCGAGTCGGTGAAGATGATCCGGCAGTGCCTGAAGCAGATCCCGGATGGGCCGATCGAGGCCCGCATCGAGGAAGTCCCCCCGGGTGAGGGTTGTGGGAGAACCGAGGCCCCGCGCGGCGAGGTGTTCCATTACATGCGCTCGGACGGCACCAACCGGCCGCTCCGGCACAAGGTCCGCGCCCCGAGCTACATGAACATCGCCTCGAACAAGGTGGCCTGCGTCGGCGGCTCGATTGCCGACGCGGCAATCACGCTGGCCGCGGTTGACCCCTGTTACTGCTGTACCGAGCGGATGGCCGCGTTCGAGGATGGCCGGCAGCGTTACGGCTGGAACGACCTGCTCAGGCTGTCCTGGGAGAAGACCGAGTGCATCCGGCGGAGGCTGGGCAGATGAGCGGACTGCTGGGCGCGGCGATCCTCGTCCCGGTGGTCAGCGGGTTCCTGCTGTTGCTGCTCCGACGCCTGCCGCGCGCGGCGCGCAACGCGCTGGCGGTGCTGACCAGCGCGGCCACGCTGGCGCTGGTGGTGTTGCTCTGGCTCCGGGCCGGGACCGGCAGTCACGGGCTCTGGCCGATGGGTATCCTGCGGGTGCTGCCCTCGCCGCTGATGGTGGTGGACGGCATCGGGCTGTTGCTGGCGTCCGTGTTCGGGTTTGTCTGGCTGCTGGTGACGCTCTATTCCACCAGCTACCTTAAGGATTACGAGTACCAGGACGACTACTTCGGGTTCCTGCTGATAATGCTGGGCGCGCTGGTCGGGCTCTGCTTCGCCCGGAACATGCTGATGATTTACCTGTTCTGGGAACTGGCTGGTGTCGCTACCTGGCGCTTGGTTGCTTTCTACCGTTCGGACCGCGAAATTGCCGCGGCCCAGAAGACTTTGCTCATCACCTTCGCCGGGTCGGTACTGATGCTGGTCGGGTTCGCGGCCGTGTTCGTCGAGCACCAGACCTTCAGCCCGGACCGGCTGACCGGCCCGGGCGTCAGCCCCTGGGCGCTGTTCCTGATTCTCGCGGGCATGGTGACCAAGTCGGCGAGCGTGCCGATGCACGTCTGGCTGCCCGACGCGCACACCGCCGCGCCCTCGCCGATGAGCGCGCTGCTCTCCGGCATCGTCGCCAAGATCGGTCTCATCGCCTACATCAGGATTTTCATCCAGAGCCCGCTGGTGATGCCGGACTGGTGGCCGCTGCTCATTGGCGGCATCGGGGTGCTGAGCGCGTTGCTGGCCGCGGGCGGGGCGCTGCACGCCGACGATTACAAGCGGGTGCTGGCGTACTCGACGGTCAGCCAGCTGGGTTACATCTTCATCGGGTTCGCGTTCGCGGCCGCGTTCGGTCCGGTCGCTGGAATCGTCTACCTCGTTGCCCACTGCCTGGCCAAGTCCGGGCTGTTCCTGGCGATGGGGGTGGTCGAGAAAGCTACCCACCGTCGCAGCCTCGCGGAGTTGGGCGGGCTCGGCCGGACGATGCCGGTCACCGCGACCGCGACCGCGGTGCTGATGCTGTCGATCATCGGTTTCCCGCCGCTGCTGGGTTTCTGGGGCAAGTTCTACGTCGTGCTGGCCGCGGTGCGCGGGAACCTGGTCATTGCCATCGGGGCGCTGGTCGCGGCGGTGATGACCGCGTTGTACATGGTCCGGCTGTACAAGATGTTCACCGGCGAGTCGCGCGAAGGCGTGGTCGGCCGGGAGTCCGGCCTGATGACCGCGGTGGTCGCGGTGCTGGCGCTGGTGACGTTGGCGCTGGGCGTGCTCTACCCCTGGCTGAGCCGGTTCGTCGAAACCGCGACGGCAGTGAGCGGGATGTGAGGAGCTGAGATGAACTCGTACCTGCTGATCATCCTGATTCCGGCGCTCGCCGGCCTGGTCGGCTGGCTCATCAACCGGCTGCGCAACGAATTCAGCTTCATCGGCGCCATCCTGACGCTCTACTATGCCGTCAGGCTGTTCGCGTTCGGGCGCGCCGGCGGCGGTTACCGGCTGGTCGAGTTCTCCGGGTTGGAGCTCGCCTTCCGGATTGACGGCCTGTCGGGTTTCATCCTGCTGTTCGTGGCGATCCTCGGGGTGCTGGTGATGCTTTTCTCCTTCCGCTACATGCGCAACTGGGAGCGGAGCCGAAACTTCTTCCTGTACACGATGCTGCTGCTTGCGGGCGCGAACGGCGTTCTGCTCGCCGCCAACCTGGTGACGCTCCTCCTGTTCTGGGGGCTGCTGCTGGTCCTGGTCTACGCCACCCTGCTGATTGGCCGACCCGGGGCGGAACAGGCGGCCAACAAGGCATTGGTGCTCATCGGGCTGTCCGACTTCGCGATGCTGCTGGGCATCCTGATGTTGCTGGTGCGGACCGGCAGCACCGACCTGGTGCGGTCCGAGCCCCTGTTGCTTACCGACGGCTGGCTGGTAGCGTCCTACCTGCTGATTGCGGCCGGCGCGCTGGCCAAGGCCGGTTCGATGCCTTTCCACACCTGGATCCCGACCGCGTCCCGGACCGCGCCGGCAACGGTGATGGCTTTCGTGCCCGGGGTGCTCGACAAGTCGCTGGGCATATACCTGCTCGTCCGGCTTTCTTTCGACCTTTTCAGCATTGCAGGCAGCCCCGGGGTGCGCAACGTGCTGATGTTCGTAGGCGCGGTGACAATCGTGGCTGCCGGCCTGGCGGCGCTGCTTCAGCGACGGGTGATGAGGACGCTCGCGTTCAGTACCGTCTCCCAGGTCGGCTACATTGTCATCGGCATCGGGACCGGGCTGCCGATCGCGGTTGCCGGTGCGCTGCTGCACATGCTCAACAACATCCTGTTCAAGGCAGGCCTGTTCATGTCCGCGGGGACGGTTGAACACTGGACGAAGACCGATGAGTTTGACAAGCTCGGCGGACTGGCCCGCCAGATGCCGCTGACGTTCTTCGCGTTCCTGATTTGCGCGCTGTCGCTTGCCGGCGTTCCGCCGCTCAGTGGTTTCTTCTCGAAGTGGATGATCTACCAGGGTATCATCGGACTGGGAGCCGGGGGCAGCAGAGTTTATCCGATCTTCCTGGTGGCCGCGATGCTGGGCAGCGTCCTGACCATGGCGTACGTGCTCAGACTCGTGCACGGCATTTTCTTCGGCCAGCGGCCGCGGCACCTCGCTCACGTCCGCGAGGCCGGCTTCACGATGTGGTTGCCGACAGTCCTGATTGCGCTGACCTGTATCGCGTTCGGAGTGTTCGCCTACGGCCTGCCCCTCAGCCGGCTCATCCTGCCCGCCCTGCCGGGGAGGATGGCGTTGTCCGAGCCGCAGTACTGGCTCGGGGTCTGGCAGCCGGAGCTGGCTACCATCCTGATGGTTATCGCGTTCGGGGTCGGGGCGGTCATCTACCTGCTGGGCACCGCCCGGAAGCCGGTGTCGGGCCGGACCTTTGTCGGCGGCGAGAAGATTGCCGATGACGAAGAAAGCCGCGTCCCGGGCACGGCCTTCTACTCCTCGGTCAAGGAGCTCCCGCTGGTCGGGGAGGCGTTGCGGTTTGGAGAGGGCGGGGCGCTGGACCTGCACAACTGGCTCAGGGGCCTGTTGGGCGGCCTGGGCGAAGCCCTGCGGGCGGCGCTGGATGAGACGCTCGACCGCGCCTTCAGCCTGGTTGGGCGGTTTGCCCAGGTCGTGGGTGAGGGCGCCTCGAAGCTGATGACCGGGCGGCTGCCGCTGTACGTCTCCTGGGTATTCCTGGGCGCGGCGCTGCTATACCTGGTGCTGTTGCTGGGATAAGGCAATGATTGAGCTATACGTCGTACTGATCGGCATGCTGGCGGCGGCGGTGCTGGCCATCGAGGTCAAGGACCTGCTGGCCGCGGCAGTAGCGATGGGCATGGTGGGATTCAGCGTCGCCATCGTGTTCATCCTGGTCCAGGCCCCGGACCTGGCAATGGTCCAGATCGTAGTCGAGATTCTCACCGTGGTGCTGTTCGCGGCGGTTATCCTGCGCACGACGCACGTTGACAGCACGGTGCAGCTGCGCGTGACCTCCCGGATGATCTTCCCGGCGGTGATGTTCGGGGGGTTCGTGATGATGTTCCTGGTCCTGCTGGCTCACGTGCTGCCCGAGTTGCCCAAGTTCGGCCAGCCGTTGATGCGGGTGGCGGCCAGCTACATTGAGCTGGGACTGGGCAGGACCGGGGCGGCCAACCTGGTGGCCGCGATCATCCTGGATTTCCGGGCCTGGGACACGCTCGGCGAGGTGGTCGTGCTGTTCACCGCGGTCGTCGGCGTGCTGACGGTGGTCCGGCAGTTCGGGCGCAAGGCCGACAGGCCGTCGCGGGCAGGGGGTGACCAGTGAACCGGGGTATGACCGTCATTGTCCAGACCACTGCCCGGATGGTGGCCGGCATGGTTTTCCTCTACGGCGGGTACGTCATCCTGCACGGGCATCTCACCCCGGGCGGCGGGTTCGCGGGCGGGGCGATAATCGCCGCGGCGTACATCCTCATCTCGCTGGCCTTCGGCTCGGTCGAGAACGTCGAACAGCACCGCTACACATTTTCCTCGGTGTTTGAGAGCCTGGGCGGGATCAGCTTCCTGCTGCTGGGACTGGCGGGTTACTTCGTCGGGCGCGAGTTCCTCTTCAACCTGTGGTCGCAGGTCGGGGAGCCCCTGGGGCTGGTCAGCGCCGGGATCATCCCGCTGGCCAATATCGCCATCGGGGTCAAGGTCGGGGCCGGTTTGTTCGCGGTATTCCTGGCCCTGGGCGCGTCGCGGTTCGTGATGAAGGAGTGACGATGCTGCCACTCGTTGCCTGCTTCCTGCTTTTCCTGCTCGGCCTGTACGCGGTCGTGCTCAAGCGCAACCTCGTGAAGATGGTCATCGGGTTCTGCCTGATGGAGTACGCCATCAACCTGCTGTTCGCGTTCATCGGGTTCCGGCACGACGCGGTCGCGCCGATCATCACCCGGCTGGGAATGACCGGCCCGTTTGTGGACCCGCTGCCGCAGGCGCTGGTGCTGACCTCGATTGTCATCGGGCTCTCGACCACCGCGCTGATGCTGGCTTTCGCCATGCGCATCTACGAGAAGCACAAGACGTTCGATGTGACCGAAATCCGGCGACTGAAGGGCTGACGAGGTGCTGACGCAATACCTGCCGCTGTTCGTGGTCGTGCCTCTCGCCGGCGCGTTCCTGATTCCCCTGCTGGGTCGGGTTTCGCGCTACCTCGCCGACGTCATCGGCAACCTGGTCGGGGCGTTCCTGGTCGCTTTCAGCGTCTACGGCCTGGCCACGCTGGCCCAGGGCGGCCAGCCGGTCATCTACAGCCTCGGCGGCTGGGGACCGCAGCTCGGCATCGTGCTGGTGTACGACTCGCTGTCGGCGCTGTTCGTGCTGATCGCCAACCTGGTCGGGTTGCCGGCACTGCTGTTCTCGACCCGCTATCTCGACCGCTTCACCGGCCGCTGGAAGTACTACACCCTGTTCATGCTGCTGCTGGCCGGGCTGAACGGGGTCGCGCTGGCGGGCGACCTGTTCAACCTTTTCGTGTTCCTCGAAATCTCCGCGGTGTCGAGCTACGCGCTGGTCGCGTTCGGCACCAACGAGGAGGAGCTCGAGGCCGGGTTCAAGTACATGGTGATGGGCGAGATTGCCGGGATGATGGTGCTGATATCGATTGCCCTGCTCTACGCCCGCACCTCGACCCTGAACATGGCCGGTATGTCGCAGGTGCTGCAGGAAATCGGCCAGACGCCGTTCGTCTGGTTCGTGCTCGGCACGATGCTGGTCGGTTTCGCGATCAAGATGGCCCTGATGCCATTCCATTCCTGGCTGCCCGATGCCCACCTCTCCGCGCCCGCCCCGGTCTCGGCGGTGCTGTCGGGCGTTTTTGTGAAGGTGCTGGGCGTGTACGCGATGAGCCGGGTGGTGTTCAACGTGTTCGGGCTGACCCGGGCGAACGCGCCAACGTTCTTCAACCTGTTGGTCGGGCTGGGGTTGTTCTCGCTCGTGGCCGCGTCCCTGCTGGCGTTGAACCAGAAGAACTACAAACGGCTGCTGGCGTATTCGACCATCAGCCAGATCGGCTACATCGTGCTCGGGTTCGGCATCGGCAGCTACTGGGCGATTGTCGGCGCGCTGTTCCACGTGCTGGCCCACTCGGTGACCAAGGGCCTGCTGTTCCTGGCGTCGCGTTCGATCGAGCGCGAGACCGGCTCCCGGGAAATCGGCGCGATATCCGGGCTGGAGAAATCGATGCCGGTGACCGCCTGGAGTTACATCGCCGGCGCGCTGTCGCTGGCGGGCGTCCCGCCGTTCGCCGGGTTCTTCTCGAAGCTGTTCATCATCGTCGGCGCGGTCGCGGCGAAGCTGTACTGGCTGGCGATAATCGCCGCGCTGTTCAGCGTGGTGACGATGGGGTACCTGCTCAAGGTCATCAACAACGTGCTGTTCGCGCACAAGGACCGCGAGCCGACCAAGGCGAAGGAAGCGCCGGTGGCGATACTGGTAGCGCTGGTCATGCTGGCGGTGCTGGCGCTGGCATTCGGCCTCGGGTTCAGGCCGGTGCTGGACAAGGTCATCGCCCCGGCCGCCGAGGTACTTACCGGCGGGC
Organism: bacterium; assembly: GCA_046484845.1. Classification (GTDB taxonomy): domain Bacteria; phylum Hydrothermota; class Tepidihabitantia; order Tepidihabitantales; family Tepidihabitantaceae; genus DSBX01. The sequence continues at coordinate 1,988 of JAWOIB010000145.1, read as the reverse complement.
TGGAGTATGCCCTCAAGGTGCTGGGAGGCCGGCTATGAAGGCGGCAAGGGTGGTCTGCTACTGGCTGGGCGGGTTCGGGGTCTGGCTGCTGCTGACCTGGAGCTTCGAGACCGGGTCGCTCATCGCCGGGGCGGTGCTGGCGCTGATCGCGGCGCTGGTGTTCGGCAGGGAACTGCCGCTGTCGCCGGTCCGGCTGCTCAACCCCCGGCGCTGGTTCTGGCTGCTGGTTTACATCCCGGTGTTCGGGGTCCACGTCATCCGGGCAAATATCGACGTCGCGCTGCGGGTGCTCTCGCCCGGGCTGCAGCTGAAGCCGGGCATCGTGAAAATCAGGACGACGCTCAAGAGCGACATCGCCCGGACGTTCCTGGCCAATTCGATTACGCTGACGCCGGGCACGATGACGGTTGACATCAAGGACGACCTGCTTTACATCCACTGGATTGAGGTCAAGACCGAGGACTGCGAAGAGGCCGGGCGGATCATCAAGGGCCCGTTCGAGAAACTGCTGGCCCGGATTTTCGATTGACGGGGTAGATGATGACGATACTGATAGTGACCCTGGTGCTCGGCGCGTTCTTCTGCCTGTACCGGGTACTGCGCGGGCCCAGCATTCCCGACCGGGTGATCGCGGTGGACATCATGGCAGTCATCTTCACCTGCATCACCGCGCTGATGGCCCTGCGCCTGAAGCTCGCCTACCTGCTCGACATTTCGATTGCCCTTGCGGTCATCAGCTTCATCGCGACGCTGGCGCTCGCCAAGTACCTGTCGGGAAGGAGTCTCGATGATTGACACACTGAGCTGGGTCTTCATCATCGGCGGCGTGGCGTTCAACCTGCTCGGCTGCCTGGGGCTGGTCCGGTTCCCGGACCTCTACAACCGGATGCAGGCCGCGACCAAATCGGTTACCCTTGGCACCTGCGGCATCCTGTTCGGGATCTTCCTGCAGACCGGGTTCAGCGCCATCGGCATCAAGGCGCTGGTGACCGTGGTCTTCGTGCTGGTCAACCTGCCGGTTGCCTCCCACGCGCTCTCGCGGGGCTCGCTGGAGTTCGGGGTCAAGCTCTGGAAGGGCACGGTTCGCGATATGTTCACCGAGGACCGCGGGGGACGGTCGATCATCTCGACCGGGGAGGAAGAGTGAGAATTCCCCTGCCGAAGCTGCGCGAGCTGGGTGAGGCGATCCGGTCGCTCTTCTCGGCGCCTTACACGACGAAGTTCCCGGCCGCGGTGGACTCGGTTCACCCGAACTTCCGGGGAATGCTCAAGTTCCGCGAGGACAAGTGCATCTGCTGCGGGGCCTGCTCCAACGTCTGCCCGACCAATGCCCGGGAAATCGTGGTTGACCGTGAGAAGGGCGTCCTGCGCAACGTTCACCACGCCGAGCGCTGCATCTACTGCGGCCAGTGCGTCCGCTACTGCACGGTCGGGGACGCCATCTACCAGTCCACCGAGTTCGACACCGCCCGGACGGAGCGCTCGGCCGACTGGGAGACCGCGGTGGAGAAAGAAGCGGCGTGCTGTGAGCTGTGCGGCGAGCCCTTCGCGGCGGTCGAACACCTGGTCTATCTCGCGCACAAGGTCGGCGACCTCGCCGGTGCGAACCCCAGCCTGTTTCTCGCCAAGTACCAGGCACTGGGGGTCGCGGCGCCGGCGGTCCCGGATTCGGCGGCCGCGCCCTATCGCTCGGGCACGATGCGGATACTCTGCCCGGAATGTCGCCGCAAGGTGTACCTCACCGAGCAGTGGGGCTACTAGCTTACACTCATAATTGACCGGATCTGCGAAGCCGCCGGGAGGCGGCTTCGGCTTTCAGGCAGGTTGTCTCTTCCGCGTGTCGGGACGTGGTGCCCGCTGGACAGGTGACGGTCAGGCCGTGGCAGGACTGCCATAGTCTGGGTGTTCTGGGTCCGTCCTGCGGCCTCGTGCTCGTCGCCCCGGCCGCTTCCGGGCAGGAACCCGGCGAAGAGAGCGCCCGGCTTGAC
>JAWOIB010000128.1:0-5642 GCA_046484845.1 bacterium | reverse complement strand
ACCAGAGCACCTACGACTGGCACCAGTTGGTGATCTACGACACGACGCTGGCGGCGCCGGACGGGAACAGCGTGTTCACGTACCAGTACCTGACCGCGAACAACTACGGTTCGACGACGGTCGGCATCAACGACTCGACGACCGCGACCGGCATCCAGGTGCTGTACAACGGATCGTACCACCGGGGCGCGGCACCGCTCGCACCCGGGATGGCGGTCAAGTTCACGACCGTCGAGCCGAGAGTGGGCCTGGCCGGGCCGGCCCCGGACCGGGTGCCGACCCGACTGACGCTGGAACCTTGCCGCCCCAACCCGGCACGGGGTTCGGCCCGGTTGAGCTTCTCACTGCCCGCCCCGGCAGACGCCCGGCTGGCGGTTTACGACGCGACCGGCCGGCGGGTGCGAGAGCTGTTCCGGGGTCCGACCCGGGCCGGCAGCCAGGTGGTGCGCTGGGACGGCCGGGACGACCGAGGCCAGCCGGTGGCCAGGGGCGTGTACCTGTACCGGCTCGAGGCCGGGGGCGAGAGCATCGCCCGGAAGCTGGTGCTGACCGATTGACGGGCGGCCGAAAGCAGAGACAGAAGGGAGAGACTGATGGCTGAGATCAAACGCGCGGGCGTGGTCGGCGCAGGGACGATGGGCAATGGCATCGCCCAGGTGTTCGCGATGGCCGGCTGCGACGTGGTGATGACCGACGTTGAGCAGAGGTTTGTGGACCGGGGCGTGGCGGCCATCGGCAAGTCGCTGGGCCGGTTGGTCGCCAAGGAGAAGCTGACCCAAGCGCAGGCGGACGAGGTGACCGGCCGGGTAACCGCTGGCACCGGGCTCGAACTGCACAAGGACTGTGACATCGTGGTCGAGGCGATTGTCGAGGATTTCGCGGTCAAGCAGCGGGTGTTCGCGGAGCTGGACCGGGTATGCCGGCCGGGCGCGCTGCTGGCCAGCAACACCTCGACAATCTCGGTCACTGGCATCGCGGCCGCGACGAAGCGGCCGGAGCTGGTTGCCGGGATGCATTTCATGAACCCGGTGCCGGTGATGAAACTGGTCGAGGTCGTGCGCGGCCTGCAGAGCTCGGAGGAAACCATCGCGACGGTGGTGGCGCTGTCCGCCCGGCTCGGTAAGGCGCCGGTGGTGGTCAACGACTCGCCCGGGTTCGTGTCCAACCGGGTGCTGCTGCCGATGATCAACGAAGCGGTGTTCGCGCTCGATGAAGGCGTTGCGGGCGCGGAGGAAATCGACACGGTGATGAAGCTGGGGATGAACCATCCCATCGGGCCGCTGGCGCTGGCCGACCTCATCGGGCTGGACGTCTGCCTGGCGATTCTCGAGGTGCTGCACCGCGACCTGGGCGACCCGAAGTACCGGCCTTGCCCGCGGCTCCGGCGAATGGTCGCGGCCGGCTGGCTCGGCCGCAAGACCGGGCGCGGGTTCTACGAGTACGCGAAGTAGGCGGGCAACACGGCGGCAGGTGCGCGGGAGCTGAAGGCTGCGGCCCCGGGGCCGGACCGGGTGCTGACGGTCGCGGAGGTCAACCGGCTGGTGGCTGGAACGCTGGCCGAGCGGTTCGGGGATGTCTGGGTCACCGGCGAGGTGTCCAACCTCAAAGTCTATCCTCCCGGCCATCACTATTTCGCGCTCAAGGATGAGTCGTCCCAGCTCGACGCGGTGATGTTCCGGAGCTCGGCCGCGAGGCTCAGGTTCAGGATCGAGGATGGGCAGCAGGTCATCGCCCACGGTCGGCTCGACCTGTACGAGCCCCGGGGCAGGTACCAGTTCGTGCTAGACCACGCCGAGCCGGCCGGGCTGGGCGCGCTTCAGCAGGCGTTCGAACAGCTCAAGCGGCAGCTCGCGGCGGAGGGGCTGTTCGACGAGGCTCGCAAGCGGCCGCTGCCGGTTCTGCCCGGGGTGGTCGGGGTGGTGACCTCGCCGGTCGGCGCGGCCCTGCAGGACATGCTCCGGACTCTCCGGTTGCACCGGGCGCGGGTCAAGGTGCTGCTCTGCCCGGTCCAAGTGCAGGGCGAGGGCGCGGCGGAACAGGTCGCCGGGGCGGTGCGCGCGCTGGCGGCGCGGGAGGAGGTCGAGGTCATCATCGTCGGCCGGGGCGGCGGCTCGATCGAGGACCTCTGGTGCTTCAACGAAGAGGTCGTGGCGCGGGCGATCGCCGGTTCCCGGGTGCCGGTCGTAACCGGCATCGGGCACGAGACCGATTTCACGATTGCCGACTTCGCGGCCGATGTCCGGGCGGCGACCCCGACCGCGGCCGCGGCCCGGGTGGCCCGGGGCTGGGAGGAGCTGGACGAACGGCTCGCCGACCTGGCCGGGCGGCTGCTCGAGGCGGTTGAGCAGGGGTTGCTGGACCGGGAGCGGCGGTTCGAGGAACTTGTCCGGCACCGGGCGTTCGAGGTGATGCGGGGTCGGCTGGCGGCCGCCCGCCACCGCGTCGAGCGGGCCGCGACCGCGGCCGGCGGTGCCGCGACCGGGCAGGCCCGGCGGCGGGTGTCGTTGGTCAACCGGCTGCGCGAGCGGTTGGCCGGGCAGAGCCCGGTTGTCCGGCTGGAGCGCGTCCGCCGGCGGCTGGCTGGCGTCGCGACCGGGCTGGCGCGGCCGGTCGAGTTGGGCATGCGCGCGCGCTCTCTCCGGCTGCGCGAGGCGTCGGCGCGGCTCGATGCGCTCAGCCCGCTGGCGAGCCTGGCCCGCGGCTACTCGGTGCTGCGGGCCGCAGATGGAACGGTGGTCAGCCAGGTGGGCCAGGTGCGCCGGGGTGACCTGATCGAGGCGCTGGTTTCGGACGGCCGGCTGGACTGCGAGGTCCGGGCGACCCGGGACCGCGCGCCGGGGGAGAAGCGATGAAGAAGACGGATAAGCCTGAAGCGCCGGGCGATTTCGAGGCGGCGCTGGCCGAACTGGAGAGCATCGTCAAACAGCTCGAGGACGGCGGGCCGGACCTGGACCGGTCGCTGGTGCTGTTCGAGCGCGGGGTCGAGCTGGCCCGGCTGTGCAAGCAGCGGCTGGATGCCGCCGAGCTGCGGGTGGCGAAGCTGGTCAAGGACCGCGAGGAGCTGTTTCGTGAAGAGCCGGCCGACGCCGGCAAGGAGTAGCGCAAGATGAACGAAGACGGCGTGCTCGGTCACCTGGTCGAGATTTCGGGCGAGCGGGCGGTCGCGGAGTTGACCGCGGATACCACCCAGCCGCTGGGCGGTGACTACTACCCGGGTCAGCCCGGGTCCTACATCAAGGTTCCGTTTCGCGACTACGGCATCATCGGCATCGTCACCGACGCCCGGGTGCCGTCCGAGGGCCGCAAGACCATCGGCTGCGTGCTCATCGGCACGATCCATCCCGACGGCCGGTTCGTCCGCGGGCTGGCCATCTACCCCAATGTCGGCCAGCCGGTGCAGATGGTGACCCGCGTTGAGCTCGATCAGATCTTTGCGGAGTTCATCCATTTCGGGTTCGCGTTCGGGGCGTTGTCGCAGTCGCCGGACCAACGGGCCTACATCGACGTCAACCGGCTGTTCGGCCAGCACTGCGCGGTGGTCGGTTCGACCGGCTGCGGCAAGTCCTACACCGTAGTCAGCATGCTCCAGGCGGTCATCCGCAAGTACCCGCACACCCACATCATCGTCCTTGACCGGCACGGCGAATACGCCCACGCCTTCCCGGACTGCGTGAACGCGGTGCACGCGGACGAGGTTGAGCTTCCCTACTGGCTGCTCAACTTCGACGAGTTCCAGGACCTGGCGGTGGACCCGATGGAGATGACCGCCAAGAACCAGGTGATGGTCCTGCGCGACTGCATCGTCCGCGCCCGCCAGAGCACCGACGTGGCGGAGCGGATGGGGCTGGGCAGCTCGGTGATGGTCGATTCGCCGATCTACTACGATATCGACGAACTGCTCGGCCAGCTCCGCAACTGGAACATCCAGATGGTGCCGGACCCGGAGGGCCGGATGATGCCCGGCCCGCTCTACGGCGTGTTTGACCGGTTCCTGATCCGGTTCGACTCCCGGATGAGCGACCCGCGCTACGACTTCATGTTCAAATGCCGCGCCTACAAGGGCGCGGACAGCCTGCCGCAGCTCCTGCGGGACTTCCTCTCGGTGGACACCGGCAAGCGGATGACGGTGATCGACCTGTCCGGGGTGCCGAACGAGGCGGTCGGGGTGGTGGTGGCGGTGGTCTCGCGCATCGTGTTCGAGTTCAACCTCTGGAACCCGGAACGCCGGCGGTTCCCGATCCTGATGGTGTACGAAGAGGCCCACGGCTACATCCCGAACCGGGAGGATACCCGGTACCACGCCTGCCGGACCGCGGTCGAGCGGATCATGAAGGAAGGCCGCAAGTACGGCGTCGGGGCGCTGGTGGTCAGCCAGCGGCCGAAGGAGCTTTCCGAGACGGTGCTGGCGCAGTGCAACAACTTCCTGGCAATGCGGCTGACCAACCCGGACGACCAGGACTACATCCGGCGGTTGGTGCCGGACACCGCGACCGGGTTGATCGCGATGCTTCCCGCGCTCCGGACCGGGGAGGCGGTCGTGCTCGGCAACGCGGTGGCCCTGCCGACCCGTGTGCTGGTGGACATGCCCGACCCGGTGCCGTCGAGTGCGGACGTCGATTACGCCCGGTACTGGGAGGACGGCCTGCCCGACACCGACGTCGAGGGCATCATCAAGCGCTGGCGCGCCCGGACGCAGGACCTGGAGAGCATCGAGCGCCGGGAGGCGCGGCAGGAGCGGCCGGGTGGCGGTCGGCAGCCGGAACAGCCGCCCGCGAGCCAGTCACGGATGCCCTGGGAGAACATGCCGCACCGGCACTGAGCCCTCTTGTCGCTGGACTTCCGCCCGCCCGGCCTGCCGCCGATGTCCCGGCGGGAACTCGCCGCGCTGGGCTGGGACGAATGCGACGTCATCATCGTCACCGGCGACGCGTTCGTTGACCACCCGGCCTTCGGCAGCGCGGTCATCGCCCGGGTGCTGCTCGATGCGGGATACCGGGTCGGGGTGATCGCCCAGCCGGACTGGCGCACGACGGAGAGCTTCCGGGCGCTGGGCAGGCCGAGGCTGTTCTTCGGCATCACCGCCGGCAATGTCGACTCGATGGTCGCCAACTACAGCCCGACGTTTCAGCGTCGGCGCCGGGACGACTACGCGCCGGGCGGCCGGGCCGAGTTGCGGCCGAACCGGGCGGTGACCGTATACGCCAACCGGTGCCGGGAAGCTTACCACGACACCGTGCTGGCCGTCGGTGGGGTTGAGGCCAGCCTGCGCAGGCTGGCCCATTACGACTACTGGGAGAACCGGGTCCGGCCGTCGGTGCTGGCCGACAGCCGGGCGGACATCCTGGTTTACGGGATGGGCGAGCGGGCGGTGGTCGAGATTGCCCGGCGGCAGGCGGCCGGCGAGAGCCTGGCCGGCATCCCGGGCAGCTGCGTTATCGACCGGGCAATGCCGGTGGGCGACCCGCTGGTGTTGCCGTCGTTCGAGGCGGTGCGCGCCAGCCCGGACCAGTTCAGGCAGGCGTTCCGCGCCTGGTACGGCGAGTCGGACCGGCCCCACGGCCGGGTGGTCGTCCAGCCGCACGGCAACCGCTTCGTGGTCCAGCAGCCCCCGCCGCTGCCGCTGGCCCCGGAGGAATTGGACC
>JAWOIB010000062.1:0-14147 GCA_046484845.1 bacterium | reverse complement strand
CCGAGACGGTGGAATCGCCGTAGTTCGCGACGTAGATCTTGTCGCCGGCGGCGTTGTGGCAGAGCGTGTAGGGCCCGGCGCCGACCGGGACCGTGTCGAGCAGGGCGTTGGTCGCGCCGTCGAAGACCGCGACGTGGTTGTGGTTCCGGATCGCGGCGTAGACCCGGTTGCTGGCTTCGCTGACCGCGAGCGCGATCGGCGCATGGCCGGTCCGGTGCCGGGCGAGGACCGCGTGGGTCGCCGCGTCAATGACGACCAGCGAGTCCGTCATCGTGCCCGCATAGTAAACCTTGCCCGCGACCGGGTTGAACGCGATCGCCATCGGCTGGCCGCCGACCGGCACCGAATCCAGCACCGTGCCGGCCGCGGCGTCAATCACCATCACCCTGCCCTCCGCGGCGACGAAGACCTTGTGGTTCGTGCCGTCGTAGCAGACCGCCCTCGCGTTCGGCCCGGCCGGCAGTTCGGCGATGACCTCGCTGGTCGCGCCGTCCAGCACCGCGACGTTCGGGCCGTAGACGTTCGGCACGTAGAGCCGGTTCCGGTCCGGGTCAAAGCAGGCGTCCGTCATACGACAGCCGACGTGGACTGTCGCGACCGTCGTGTTCCCGACCCCGTCGATGGCGCTCAGGGTGTTGTAGTCGCGGTTGCTGACGAAGACCCGGTTTGCCGCGCCGGCGTGGACGACCGGTTCCGGGATGTAGCCCACCGCGGCGGTGCCGAGCACCGAGTTGGTCGCGCCGTCAACGATGGTTGCGGTACGGCTCCACTGCGCGGTACAGTAGACCTTGTTATCGGTCGGGTTGTACCCGACCGCGTAAGCCGAGCCGACGGTGATTTCCGCTTCGATGCCGTTCGTCACGCCGTTGATGATCACCATCTTGCTCGCGCCGTTGGCCGCGGCGTAGACCTTGCTGTCGGTTGAGTTGTAGCAGATGGAGCGCGTCTGGGCGCCGGTCGCGACCGTGGCGAGCACCGCGTGGCTCGCGCCGTCGATGACGGTGACACTGCCACCGGTGGCGTTGGCGCTGTAGACCTTGTTCTCCCGGGAGTTCCAGCAGAGCGCCAGCGGCCAGCGGCCGGTCTGGACCGTGGCCAGCACCGTGTGGCTCGCGCCGTCAATCACCGTCACCGAGCTGTCGGACGTGCTGGACACGTAGACCCGGTTGTTCGTCTCGTTGACGCACAGCGCCTGCGGACCGCGGCCGACTTTCACCCGGCCGACGATGCTGTTGGACGTGCCGTCCACCACGGTCACCGAGTCCTTCTGCGAGTTGACGCAGTAGACCTCGTTGTTGGCCGGGTTGGCGACGATGCCGTAGACGTAACCGCTCACCGGGATGGTGGCGAGCACCGTGTTGCTCGCGCCGTCCACGACCAGCAGGGCGGCGTCGGAGCCCCCGGTGGCGATGTAGAGCTTGTTGTTGGCCGGGTTGTGGTGCAGGGCGTACACCCCCTGGTACGGCGCGACCGGGATGCGGCCGATGCGCGCGCCGGTCGCGGCGTCAACCACGACCACCTGGTCGCCGGCGGTGCCGGCGGCGTAAATCCGGCCGTTGACGCTATTGTGCGCCATCCGGCTCGGATAGCCGACCCCGAGCGAATCGGGCAGTAGTACGGTCGCCTCCAGCCGCTGGCCGCTGGCCGCGGCCGCGAGCACTACGAGTGCAAGCAGGACATTCCTGAGCATCGGGCCTCCTTCGTTATGCCCGATGATAGGCCTGCCCGGCAGACTGTCAACGGACGCTTTCTTCCCGCCCCGCTCCTTTCCGCTCCTCCCCCTTCCTCCCTTGACTCCTCTCCTCCACCCCCTAACATCACCGGTCTATGACCGACCCGAACCCGCTCCCTCCCGGCCCGCCGCCGGACAGCGACGAACTGGACGACCGTCCCCGCCCGGCCACCGACGAAGAAATCCAACAGCTCCGCTCCCGCAACATCCGGCGCGGCGTCCGGGTCTTCATCCTCCTCGGGGTCCTCGCCGCCGGCACGGTCATGGCGCTCACCGTCAACCGCGACACCCTCACCGGCCTCGCCGAACTCAAGCCCCACTGGCTCGCGCTCACCATCCTCCTCTGGCTCTTCGCCACCGGCGTGGACGGGCTCCGGCTCGTCATCCTCTCCTGGGCCGGCGAGCACCGGCTCAGCCTCCGCCGGGCGGTCGAGGTCATCCTCGCCGGGTTCTTCATGGCCGCCATCACCCCCTTCCAGGTCGGCGGCCTGCCGCTCCAGCTCTACGCCATGAACCGCTGGGGCATCTCCCCGGGCAAGGCCACCGCCATGCTCCTCGTCCGCACCATCCTCTTCTACGGCATGCTCTTCGCCGCCTCGCCCTTCATCGCGGTCCGGCTCGGGGTCAGCTCGCTCCTCTTCAAAGTCCTCAGCGGCTACATCGCGGTCGTCGCCGGCACCGGCCTCATCCTCATCACCCTCACCCTCTTCTTCCCGGCCCTCGTCACCCGCTGGCGCTGGCAGCTCTCCCGCAAAACCCGGCCCGGCCGTTTCCGGCGCCTGCTCATCCGCTTCCTCGGCGAATTCCGCCAGTTCGCCCGCGGCGTCAAACTCTACTTCGTCGGCAGGAACCTCCTCTACCTCCTCGCGGCCGCAATCCTCACCGTGGTTTACATCCTCTCCTACTTCGGCATGACCGCGGCCATCCTCGGCGGGCTCGGGGTCATCTCGGTCGCGGACGTCCCCCGGGTCCTCGGCATCAACAACCTGCTGATGGCGGTCCTCCTCTACATCCCCACCCCGGGCTCCAGCGGGGTCGCGGAAGCCGCCGCGGCCGGGCTCTACTCCATGCTCTGCCCCAAACACATGCTCGGCATCTTCGTCGTCCTCTGGCGGCTCTTCAGCTTCTACATCAGCGCGTTCCTCGGCGGCGCGGTCGCGCTCCGGCACATCGCCGGCGGCCCGGCCCGCAGAACCTGACCCGGACCCGCCCCGAAACCCCAAACCTGCCACTCCGGTAACCCCCTCCCGGCCCGGCCTGCGCCCGGGCAGGCTCGCAAAGTTATACACCCGGGAGGCGGGCGGCTTTCCGGCCGGCTCCGGCCCGCCGGCCGCCCGGCGGGCTATCGCACGCGATATAGAAGACTTACCCGCCCGGCGCGACCCACCCCACCCCATCCCGGGGGCCATCCCCGGGGCCGTTCCCCCCCTGGCCTCCCCTACGACTCCGGTGACCCCCCCGGGGGTGGCTCCGGGGGTGGCCAGGATGACGGCCAGGGTGATGGCTCCGGGTATGGCCAGGGGTACGGCCAGGGTGACGGCTCCGGGTATCGCTACCGGTATGGCTCCGGGGACGGCTACCCCGGTGGCTCCCCCGGTGGCTAGAGGGACGCAGGTGGGGATGGGGTCGGAAGTCGGCGGTGCTAGAACCGCCCGCCCATGCCGATGAGCGGAATGAACTGGATGCCGGTGAACCGGCCGGTCCGGATGTCGCCGCTCGCGGTCTCAAACTGGACCAGGTGGTACACGTTCTCGTGGTTGTACACGTTCAGAATCTCGACGTAGAAGAAAGGCTTAAGCGGCAGGTGAGCCAGCTCCTTCTGGAGCTTGATGTCAAGCCGGTGGTAAGTCGGTACGCGGAGCGAGTTCTTCTCACCGCGCTCGGTCCATCCCCCGCCGACCCGGCCCAGGTCCGACCCGATGACCTCCCGCCGTTCACGGTAGTGCACGAGCGGAGTGTAGGGCGAGCCGGTGTGAAGATGGAGAGTCGCGGAAAGCCGCCAGTCGCCCGGCCATTCCTTCATCGCCAGCAGGTTAAGCGCATGCCGCCGGTCGTAAACGTCCCAGTAGAGCATAGTGTCCGCGCCCTGCTGCTTCCGGGACCAGGCAAGCCCGTAGGTCAGCTGGCCGCTCCAGCCACGGACCGGCCGGGTCTCCGCCGCCAGTTCGAAACCCTCCGAACGGCCGGACCCGTCATCCCCGTACTCGAATCGGTTGCCTGCCGAATCCTCCCGCCAGGTGGGCAGTCGCGAGTAACTCTTGCGGTAAGCTTCGAGATCGAGCCGGGTATTCGCCCCGAGCGCGAGCTCACCCGCGACCGAGAACTGGTCCACCGCCTTCGCCCCGAGCGCGCCGTCCCGGAACGTCTCGTAGCTCGCGTATTCGTCGTCGAAAACGACCGACGCGACACTGCGTCTGAGAAAGGCATACGGCTGCTGGTGCGCCCGGCGCCACCCTGCCCGAAGCGTCGCGGACTTCGACAACCGGTAGCTGGCCACCAGTTTCGGGTCTAGCGCCCGTTCCCTGGCCCAGCGGACGTCCTCCAACCTCAGCCCGGCGTCGAGCGCGGCGCGCGGACCGAGCTGGAACCGGGCGTCCACCCAGCCGGCCGCAATCAAGTCGTCCCGGCCGAACCCCTCCGGCTCAAGCAGGTTACCATCGAAACTCGCGCGGCCGAACTGCATCCCGGCCGAGACGTCGGTGGCCCGGAACGCGGTCGCGGCCTGCAGTCTCAGCCCGAGCTCGCTTTCCGAACTGCCGCCGATTCCCTGCCAGCGGGTCGGCTCCAGACTGAACTTGTGGTCGGTGTACCAGCCGACCAACTCGGACCGGAACCGGCCGAAGTCGGAATCGAGCGTCGCGGCCACGGTCCGGCCTGACTCGGTCAGCTCGGTCGGAACGCCGCGCAGGTCGGTGGTGATCCGGTCCGAGCCGTCGAGAATCATCACCCGGCCCCGGTGTTCCGAACCCAGCGGCAGCCCGAGCTGCAACGCCACGTCGGAATAGGTCGGCTGATTGTCGCGGCCGGCGCCGGTCGGGCCGAACTGGACATGGTAGAAGGTCCGGCGCAGGGAAGCCAGCACCTCGAGGTCATCCAGCCGGCCGGCATAGCTCGCCTTCAGGTTCATCGGGTCGTAAGCGAAGGCGCCCTCCGCCCGTCCCTCGCGCCGGGGCCGCACGACCGTTACGCTGGAAAGCCCGCCGCCGTAACGAGCGGGAAAAGAAGTCGGGTAGAACTCCATGCTTGAAACAATGTCCGGGTTGATGACCGAGCTGAATCCGAGCAGGTGATAAGGCCAGAGCGGTTCGACGTTGTCGAACCAGAGCCGGTTCTCGTCCGGGTCGCCGCCCCGCACGACGTACTGCCCGCTCCACTCCCCCCGTGCGGTATGAGACACCCCGGGCAGGAAGCTCAGCGATCGCACCGGGTCCTGCACGAACCCGCCCGCCCGGTCGCGCAACTCCTCGGCTTCCAACACCCGCCGGGTCACGACCTCGGTCCGGCCAACCCGGCCCGCGCTGATGCTCACCTCCGGAATCGCCACCGGCTCCGGCGACAGCCGAAACCTCAGCCGGGTCATCCCGGTAACGGCCAGGTCAACCTCAAGCGTCTCGGGCATGAAACTGATATGGGTCGCTACCAACCGGTACCGGCCCGGCGCCAGCCGTTCGATGCGAAAAACCCCGTCCTCGCCCGCACCGACACCAACCTGGGTACCCAGCACCCGGACATTGGCGTCAGTCACGGGCAGGCCCGAAAGCCTGTCGGTGACGTCTCCCGAAATGCCGGCTGAAGGCTGAGCCAGCAACTGAAACAGCAGCAGTAAGCTAGGCAAACACGTTTTGAGTCCATTGTTAGACGCCGGCCTGCTTGAAAACGCTTCGCCGGCATTCTGGCTACCCTTTGAGCGCTGCCGGCCGGGGTCAGATGAGCTGCGTGCCGCCGCAACTTGCGCGGCAGGCAGCAGGATACGGCGCCAGGGCCGGCAAATCGTTCGATGACGGAAACCGGCCAAAACTGTAACATCCCGAAAGCGCTGAGGTTCGGTACCGAGCCGCGCAGGATGGCCCCGGCACGATTGTTGCACTAAGCCTGTGCGTAACCAGGAGTCTGGGTCGCAAACGGGGTTTGACAACGGGACCGCGGCCTTCACCGGTTGCGGTCCTGTTGCCTTTCTTCCGGCGGTTAGTTCACCGCCGGCGCAGGCTGAACCGGGCCGTCAGGATGCGGTCCCCGGAGTACAGCTTCGCGGCGATGAACACCATCAGCCCGGCAAAAGCAGCCTGGAAGGCGATCCCACCCCAGACCACCGCGTGCTCCCCGAACAGGAGCGCCCGGGGCACCAGGAACGGGTACGAAAACGGCTGGGCGTAAACCAATACCCGCACCGCAAGCGACGCGGACTGGATATCGAAGAATGTCGTCAGGAAGAACGGCAGCATCACCAGCACCATCACCGGCGTCGTCGCGAGCTGCGCGCTCCGCGCGTCGTCCGCGAAGGCGGCCAGCACCGTCACCAGCCCCAACGCGCAGAGCACCGCGAGGAACAGCACCAACCCGAGCAGGAACCACGACGTCCCGCCCAGTCGGAGCCCGAGTTCAACGAGCAGCGCCGAACCGGCACCGGTCGCTTCCGGGATGAATGCGCCCATATACGATGCCATTGCGGCCATGAATACCGCCGAGGCCACCAGCGCGAACAGCGCCGCGCCCAGCATCTTGCCTGCGACCAGCGTCAGCCGGCTTACCGGCACGGTCAGCAGGGTCTCAAGTGTCTTGTTCTCCTTTTCCTGGCCGACCGAAGCGGCAATCATCTGGCTGGCGATGATGATGACCATCATTAGCACCAGCGGTATCATGAACGTCTGCGTCATCACAAGCTCGCCCAGCAGTTCCGGGCTTCCCTCCGCAACCCGCTCGCGCACTACCACGTGCGGCCGCACCGCCAGCGCCTGCGTGACCCGGGCCGGGTCCTCTTCCGGCCAGGCCTCGCGCACCCGCTCGTGCAACAGCTCATCGTTGAGGGCTTGGAGCAGACCGCGCACCTGTGCGCCCTTCACCATCTGGGCGATCGAGAACCCCTGGAACACGCCATAGGTCTCAAGCTCCGCGTCCGCGCGGGCGGTGACGGCCGCGCCGGTTCCCTCGGGCACGACCACCACCCACGCCACGTCGTCCTCGCGGGCCAGGGCCAGCGCCGCCTCGGTATCGGTCCCGGCCGGCAGGACGACGAACCCGCTCTGGCCCAGCACCCGGCTCACCGTCGCGCCGAAGCCGGACCCATCCCGGTCCACCAGCAGCACCGCCTGGGGCCCGGACTGCTTCTCCCGCTCGCTCCGGATGGCCCGACCGATGACCCCGTAGATTACCAGCACGATGAGCATCGGGGCGAGCGCATGGGGAGTGAACAGCTCGCGCGCCTCCTTCACGACCACGTTCAGCAGTCTCTTCATCGTGCCACCTTCAGGAAGACCTCTTCGAGGTTCGGGCAGGCGTACTTCTCCTTGAGCACGGCGGGCGTACCCTGCTCCACCACTCGACCGCCGAACAACAGCGCGACCCGGTCGCACAGGAACTCCACCTCCAGCATGTTGTGCGACGAGACCAGGAACGAGGTGCCCTGCCGGGCGAACTCCCGTATCCGGTTGCGAACGTCAATCGAACTGACCACGTCCAGACCGGAAGTCGGCTCGTCGAGAATCGCCAGCCGGGGTCCGGTCGCCAGGGCCCGGGCAAGCAGGAGCTTCCGGGTCATCCCCTTCGAATACGTCTTCACCTTGCTCCTCAGTCGCTCTCCCAGCCCGCAGATCTCCTCCGCCCGCCGGACCATCGCCCGCTTCTCCTCACCCGGGGAGCTGTAGAACGTCGCCATGAACTCAAGATACTGCCGCCCGGTCAGCCCCTTGTACGCGCCTGCGTCCTCGGGCAGGTAGCTGATGAGCCTCCGCACCGCGCGCGCCTCCCGGTACGAATCCTGCCCGAAGACCAGCGCCCGGCCCCGGGTCGGCCGCAGGAGCGTGGCGACGATGCGGAGCGTCGTGGTCTTGCCCGAGCCGTTCGGCCCGATGAGCGCGAACACCTCGCCCGGCGGAATCGAGAAGCTGACGTCATCCAGGGCCCGGAGCCTGCCGTAGTCCCGGCCCAGGCCGCTCACCTCGCAGGCCGCGCTCATCTCAGGAGAGCCCGGTTATCCGGCCGTCCTCCGCCATGTCGATCCGGGCCGCGTTCGGGCGCTTCGACAGCCCGGGCATCAGCATCATGTCACCCGCGACCGGGACCAGGAACCCGGCCCCGGCCGAGATGTTCACCGCCGAAATCGCCACCTTGAACCCGCTACAGGCACCCGGGCAGTTCGGGTCGTCGGAGAGAGACAACGGGGTCTTGGCGATGCAGACCGGCAGCCGGTCGAATCCCAGCGCCTTCGCCCTCTTGATATCGCGCTCCGCGCGGGGCGTGAACACCACCCGGTCCGCACCGTACAGCTTCTTCGCGACCGTCTCGACCTTCTCCTCGATCGAGGTGTCCAGTTCGTACAGCCGGCGGTTCTTCCCGGGCTTCTCCTCGACCTGGCGCACCACCGCCTCGGCCAGTTCGACACAGCCCTCGCTGCCGCGGGCAAACCCGTCGCTCACCTCGCAGGCCGCGCCCTGTTCCGCACAGTACTTCTTCACCAACGCGATGTCATCGTCGGAATCATCCGCGAACCGGTTGACCGCCACCACCGGGTCCAGGCCCAGCGCCCGGCAGATTTCGATGTGGCGCAACAGGTTGCCCATTCCTTTCCAGAGGTCGGTCAGCTTGCCCTTGCGGGCGTCCTTCGCCCCGCCCTGGTGTCGGAGCGCCCGGACCGTGGTCACCAGCACGCACCCGGCGACATCCCAGCCCGCGGCAGGTGCGACGATGTCCACGAACTTCTCCGCCCCGAGGTCTGCGCCAAATCCCGCCTCGATCACGACGTAATCCGCCAGCCTGAGCGCCATGTTGGTTGCGACCACGCTCGCGGTGCCGTGGGCGATGTTGGCAAACGGTCCGGCATGGATAAGCGCCGGGGTGTGCTCGCTGGTCTGCACGACGTTCGGCTTCAGCGCATCCTTCAGCAGGGCGGCCATCGCGCCGGTCGCGCCCAGCGCTTCCGCGGTCACCGGCTCGTCGTCATAGGAAAGCGCAACCAGCATCCGGCCCAGCCGCTCCTTCAGCTCCGCCCGCGACCCGGACAGCCCGAGAATCGCCATCACCTCGGACGCCGCGGTGATCACGAAACCGTCTTCCCGCGCCGGCCCGTTTGCCCGGCCGCCCAGCCCGACAACCATCGACCGAAGTACCCGGTCGTTCATGTCCATCGTCCGGGGCAGGAACATCTCCCGCTCGTCGATCCGGAGCGGGTTGCCGAAGTGAATCGAGTTATCGAGCATCGCCGCCAGCAGGTTGTGCGCCGAACTCACCGCGTGAATGTCGCCGGTGAAGTGCAGGTTGATGTCCTCCATCGGCAGCACCTGGCTGTACCCGCCCCCGGCCGCGCCGCCCTTGGTTCCGAACACCGGCCCCAGGGAGGGCTCGCGCAGCACCACCGTCGACTTGCGCCCGGTCCGGTTCAGCGCCATCGACAGCCCGACCGAGACGGTGGTCTTGCCCTCACCGTACTTCGTCGGGGTCGTGGCGGTCACCAGCACAAGCTTGCCCTTCGGCCGCTCGGCCAGCTGTTCGAACAGCCGCAGGGACAGCTTCGCCTTGTAGTTGCCATTCGGCAGCACCAGGTCCATGTCCTCGATGCCCAGCGCCCGGACGATTTCGGTTATCGGCTTGAGCTTGATGTTATGGGCAATCTCTATGTCTGATAGCACAATCTCTCCTCTGGTTTGTCAGCTCGCTCGCACAAGGTAACTAATAACTGCCGGCCACCCCCGGGTCAAGCCGGGCCTCAACCGTCAACCGGCCGGTAGCGGGGAATCTGGCTCTTCAGCACCGGCCGCTGGTAGAACCCGACCCCGACCGTGAACCCGCGGCAGCGGATGAGCACGAAGCCGTTTTCGCATTCCACTTCGGTCTCGACGCGGCCACCGGCAACGAGTTCCGCGGCCTGCTCGCGGCTGACCTCAACGCAGTTGCGGGTCGCGTGCCGGCCCAGCAGCTGCATCGCGTGCGTGGTCGGCTTCACCGAGTGCGGGAACAGCCGGCACAAACGGATGCCGCGCCGCATCGGCCGTACCGCGCTGAAACGCATCACTTCCGGGGTGGCCAGGAAGACCGTGCCTTGGTTGGGCGCGAGCACCGCCGCCAGCTCCGCGAACGTTGATTCCGGGATGCCAAACCGCCGGGCGAGCTCGCGCAGTTCCCGGAGCATCACGGCTTCCTCACCCGGGCGACGAAGAACGCCTCGGTGTCGTTGTCCTGGGGAAGGATGCGCCGGGCATTGGCCACCGGGGCCGGAAACTCGACCCCTTCCCACCCGGCCAGCGCCGACCGCATCCTGAAACCGGCAAGCTCTACCGGCAGCGTCTCCGCCTCCGGGAACCGCTCCAGCAGGTATCCCAGCACGACCTCGTTCTCCTCCGGCGCCACGGTGCAGGTGGAGTAGACCATCGTGCCGCCCGGCCTGAGCGCGCGGTACCCGGCCACGATCAACCCTTTCTGCAGCCGCTCGAACCTGCGGATGGCATCCAGCGACCAGCGGTCCAGCACCGACGCGGTCCGCCGCAGGATTCCCTCGCAGGTGCAGGGCGCGTCCACCAGCACCCGATCACAGCTGCTCTCAAGCTCACGGGCCAGCTTGATGCCGTCCATTCGACAAACACAGACATTGAGGCAACCGGCCCGGTCGATGTTGCCGATCAACCCGCGCACCCGACCGCGCGAGTAGTCGTTGGCAATCAACAGTCCCCGGTTGGCCATCATCGCGGCCATCTGCGTCGTCTTCGAGCCGGGCGCGGCCGCGATATCCAGCACCGTCTCCCCCGGCTCCGGAGCCAGCACCAGCGGCGGCACCATCGAAGCCGCATCCTGCGCGTAGACCAGCCCGATGAAATGCTCCAGCCGGCGGCCGACGCCCGAGCCTTCGCGCAGCGTGAACGCCAGCTCCCACCACGGCACGGGCTCAGGCTCCAGCCCCGCCAGCCAATCGAGCGCCTCCTCCCGGGTCGCCTTCAGCGTGTTGACCCGGACCGTCGGTAACAGCGGACGTTCCATCGCCTCGAGGAAAACATCAAGGTCGGGCACGATCCTCGCGCACCGATCAACGAACTCCGCGGGAATTCCCCTGCCGCCCCTGCTCTTCACCCGGACACCCGGCTGGTCTGTCGCGGCGACAAAGGAACGCATCTCATCACAGCATTTTAGACTGTCCGCCGGCTTCCGCAAGCAACGCGGCTCGCAGAGAAGACTGCCCCGGCGGTGCGGCGCTACCTCAGAATGAGTACCTTTCGAACCATCTCGCTGTTACCGGCACCGGCCGCGCGCATGAAATACACACCAGGGCCCAATTGCCGTACGTCGTTATCACCGGGCACAAGCCTTAGCGCCTCGCGCCCCGAAGCATCCAACAGAATGACGTCGGAGGCCGGACCACCGGACCCTGCGCCCGTACTGAGTGTACCGCGGACGAAGACGGCGGGCGCGAACCGATCAACGGCGACTGGCCGCTCCTCGGCAAGGAACTGGCCGGGCGCCCCGCGAGCGTAGTAGATCTCCGAGGTGCCGTCCCGGTAATCGGTCCAGACCGCATGGACATCCTCGGGCGCGGCACCCCCACCTGCCGCAATCGACGGTCGCTCGCGACTGCCATTGGTGTCGGTGACATTGAAAGGCGCGGACCAGTCACCGGCCGCCGACCGCTCGCTGTAGCGGAACTGGGTCAGCGTCGGCCACTGCGCGCTGCGCCCACCCCAGGCCGCGTGGCCACGACCATCGAGGGTGAAGATGAGCTGACCCGTCTCCTGGTTGAGGGTGTCGGCCGGTTCCGAAAGAGTGTCAGTCGGCTGCCAGCCGCCGGTGTCGCGCCAGCGGTGAACAATGCGCCGCTTGTTATCGCTGGCGCCATAGCACTGCCAGAGCACGTGCGGGAAGCCGGTGGCCGGGTTCACCGCAATTGACTGGTACATCTGGTGGCGGACGCCATAGGAAACGTTCTCCGTCGTACCCCAGGTCGTACCGGTGCGGGCCTTGTAGAAGACGTCATAGTACCCACTCGAGCCCTCACGGCCGTACCAGGTCAGGTGCAACCGGTCGTCCGGCCCGCCAGCGATTGCCGGGTACGCCTTGTAGTTGCTGCCCCCTTCGACCATGAGCGGGTCCTGCCAGGTCGTGTCGATTCGCTCGCGGTAGACCACGCTCGCGTTCACACCCTCAAGCCAGGCGGCATGAACACGACCGTCAGGGGTGGCGGTAACGGTCGGACAGTTCTTGCCCACCGACGGGGCGCTGACCGAAAGCGGGCGGGAGACCGGCTCCCAGCCGCCGTTGCCGCTCACCCCGGGTACGCAGCTCTTGTGGTAAACGACTTCATCGGCGCCATCGTCCGAACCACCGGCCCAGACCGCATGCACAATGCCGGCCGAGTCGACCGCCAGCGACGGGTATTTGCAGAACACGCTCGCGGCGTACAGGTCGGATGAAAGCATCGTATCCGCGGTCCAGCCGCTGCCGGGGTACCAACGCTTGTAGTAGATTTGAAACCGATAAGTGCCGAGGTCTGAATTCATCACGTGCCAAGCGACGTGAACTCGGCCCTCCGCATCAACAACGACCCGGCGCTGGGTACTCCAGTAGCAGAAGTCGGAGTAATCGTTATCGGTCAAACGCGTCTCCGGTTCCCACTGGGTCGCCATCACTTTGGCGGCCAGCAACAGGACCAACAACAGACGATTCACGCTCACCTCCCAACGTTTGGCAGACCGTCCGCGATGCAGGTTGCGGCTCCTCTCCGGACCGGACAACCTCCTGCACCGCGAGCATCAAGCACACCCGACTTGATTGTAGAACCTGGCCTGAAGCTGTCAACACCCGTGGGTCTTACGCCTGTCATTGACACGCGGGCTGGGCGGGTTAGATTCATCAGATGAAACAGACCGACAAAGGAGGCAAGATGAGGAAGTACCTTCTCATCCTGTTCGCGTTGACACTGCTGGCCCCGGGCCAGGAGCTTATCAGGAACGGTGACTTCGAGGACGGGCTCGAGGCCTGGCTCGAGCAGTTCGACAACCCTCAGGGAACCTACGAAATCGCAGTGGACACCATCTATCATCCCGACCCGGACAACGAAGTGCGCATCTACAAGTACATGCGCTACTTCGCCCGACTGAGTCAAGCTGTTGACATACCCGGGACCGACCTCCTGTTCTCCGGCTCGGCGCAGCTCCGCGCCTCCAAGGGGTCCACCAGCGGGTATTATGCCTACGCCGCACTCATCCTTGAGTACCTGGACTCCGACGAGCAGCCGCTGGGCCGCACGATGATCCTCAACAAGGTCGGCACCTACGACCCGCAGAACACGCCCACCCAGTCCGTCCATCTCGTCACCAGCAGCGATTGGGAGCAGTACGAGCTCGCGCTGTCCGACGAACTCGCCCGCCTGACCGGCATCAGCCCGGCCGATGTCACCGGCATCAACGTTATTCTCGAGAGCTACGGCACCGGCGCATCCGGCTGAGGTGGTTGTGAAACGACGGCGGAGGTCTTCGCCGATGACATTTCACTGCAGGTTCTCGGTTCCGGGCCTTACCTCACCTACCTCGGCAGCACGGTCAAGGACTCGCCCCCCGGTGGCAACAACAACGGCCGGCTCGACCCGGGAGAGACTGCCGGGCTGGAAATCGCCATCCGCAACCTCGGGCTGGGCGAAGCCCGCAATGTCCGCGCGACCGTGAGCTCATCTGACCCGAGACTCGCCTTCCCGGACTCAACCGGCTCCTGGGGAACAATCATCCCCGGCGACAGCGCGGTCAACTCCGCAGACCGGTTCACGGTCCGCGCTGACGCCGCGATACCCAAGGAAACGGTCATCACCTGCACACTCCGGCTCTACGCCGATGATGACTACGAGGTCGTCAAGCGGTTCACCATCGAAGTCGGCGAGGTCGTCGCAGTGGACCCGATCCCGGACAACGCCTCGCCGGTACGCTACTGGGCCTACGACGATGGCGATTCCGGGTACGTCCAGGCGCCGGTGTTCGATTGGTACGACATCACCGGGGTCGGCACCCGGCTGCCGATCACCGGCGACGACCAGACGGTGCAGTTCAACCTGCCGACCGCGTTCGGGCCGTTCTACTTCTACGGCCGGCGGTTCACCCAGCTCTCGGTCTGCGGCAACGGGTTCATCGCGCCCGGGTACACGACCCGGACGACCGTGACCAATGCCCAGCTACTTGAGGTGAATTTTGAAACTGAACTAAAAAAACAGTTGCTAATACAGTCCAATTTA
>JAWOIB010000144.1:0-3618 GCA_046484845.1 bacterium | reverse complement strand
GCGGTACCGGGAATGGCCGGAATCACCATCAGCCCCAGTACCCTCTCGGCGCCTGCTATCTCTGGACGACCACCTTCGCGCTCGACCCCCCGGCCCCTTTGCCCCTCGCCCCCCCCGCCCGGATGAAATACACCCCCGGGCTGAGGCGCGAGACATCGTTATCCCCGGGCGCGAGCTCCATCACCTTCCGGCCGGAGATGTCCAGCAACGCGGGCTTGGGACACAATCCCGATTCTCCGGGCAGAATCGGGTTATGTCCCGCGCCCAGGCTCAGCACGCCGCGGACGATGGTCGGGCCGGGCAAACGAGCACAATGTGTCGGTATGGGCGACTCGACCCCGGTGATGCCGATGCCCCGGGCGAGGAACACGCCGCCGCTCGCGGCGTAGGCGATGAGCGGCTGGCCGTCAGGACCGGGTTGGACGTCGAGCGCCTCGATACCGGTGACGCCGACGTCGAAGAAATGCCAGCCGCGTGAGTCGCAGTAGCCGAACGTCAGGGCAGCGCCGGCCGTGAAGGCGGCTAAGGGGCGCCCCAGGCTGTCGAAGGCCAGGGCGTTGTGTCCGGGTTCGTCACCGCCGATGACCGAGTAATCGTAGAAGAAGCCGTGCCGCCCGGTCGTGTCGCTGCCGAAGTAGGTTGCGTGGACCGTACCGTCCCGGTCAACCGCGCCGCGCGACGAATGGACGGACGCCCGCTCCCCGCCGAACCACGTCCCGAACCGCCACTCGCCCTGCCACCTGAACCATTTGATGTCCATGTACGAATAGCCGACGTCGTAGACAGACGTCCGGTAGGTTCCCCACAGGCCGGTGCCGCTCCGGTTGTCGAAGCCGGTCACGTCGAAGCGCGGGGCGCGCGGCCCGAGGTCGAGCGTATCGGTCAACGCCCATACCGTGTTGTCCAGGCGCAACAGGCCCAGGGCTTTCACCCAGCCGCCGCTGCCGTAAGGGTCGAAGTTGACCGCCAGCACCGGCCGGTCCGCGGAGTCGAACGCGACCGGCATCGTTCGCCAGTCGAGGCCGAACGAGTCCGGTAACGGCGTATGCGTCCAGGTGGTGTCGGTGCGGCAGGAGAGCCACGCTCCGGCCGGGTTGGCGGTGGTCACGGCGACCGTGCCGCCGGGTGAGAAGGCGAACCTCGGCTCGCTTTCGCTGATCGGGGCGGGCAGGGGAACATCCTCGCGCAGCCAGGTGTCGCCCTGCCACGTGAGGCGGACCCGGCTGCCGGTCGTGTCCGCGTAGCACAGGAACAGCCTTCCGTCCGGGTGGCGGCGCATCTGCAGGCCCGGTCCCCAGCCCGCCGAGTCGACCGGTTCGATTTCCCAGGACTGGGCCGCAGTTACGGAGACCGCCGCCAGCAGCACGAGCGCAAGCAGGACGTTCCTGAGCATCGGGCCTCCTTGGTTGTGCCTATGATAACCGTGGCCGGGAAACTGTCAACGGGGCAAACAGCCACGGCGGGGAGCGCAGGCTCCCCGCCGCGACGAACGGCCTGACCGGGTCAGCGGGTGATGACGACCCGGCGGATACCGGGAGTGTCCTGCCCGGCGGCCGGGCGAACGAGATAGACCCCGGGTGCGAGATGGCGGACGTCATTCTCGCCGGGCTGAAGGTCCATCACCTTCCGGCCGTCGGAAGTGATGAGCGATGAGTGATGAGTGCTCAACGAGGCGGGTAGACGCAACACGCCCCGGACGATGGTCGGGCACGGCTCAGCCGGGGGCTGTCCCCGGCCCGGCTCCTCCGCGGTGCCCGCGCCGCCGTAGAACTCGATGACCTTCAGGCCCTGGGCGTAGTCAGCCACATAGGCAAACCCGCCCGCGACCACCACGTCCTCGGCATTGCCCGACGTATCGTAGAATCCCACCTCCTGCGGGTCCGTCGGGTCGGACACATCCATCACCCGCAGACCGGCGTTATCGTCCGCGACATAGGCGTACCGGCCGTCAACCGCCACGCTGTAGGCGGCGTTCGGGGTATCACGGTACCCCACCTCCCGCGGGTCCGTCGGGTCGGACACGTCAATCACCCGCAGGCCCTCCTCGAAATCGGCCACGAACGCATACTCCCCGGCGACCGCCACGCCGCAGGCACGGCCGGGGGTATCGCAGGACCCGGTCTCCTGCGGATTCGCCGGGTCAGACACGTCGATCACCCGCAGACCGGACCCGAAATCCGCGACGTAGGCATACTCACCGACCACCGCCACGCAGTAGGCCGACCCCGGGGTATCGCAGGACCCGATTTCCCGCGGGTCCGCCGGGTCGGACACATCGATTATCCGCAGGCCGTCCTCGAAGACGGCCACGAACGCCAGGTCCCCGGCCAGCGCGACCTGGTAGGCATAGCCCGGCGTCTCGCAGGAACCGATTTCCTGCGGGTCCGCCGGGTCGGATACATCAATCACCCGCAAGCCCTCCGTCAAATCGGCCACGAAGGCCAGGTTTCCGGTGACCGCTACAGAATAGGCCAACCCCGGCGTATCGAAAGACCCGACTTCCTGCGGGTTCGCCGGGTCGGACACCTCGATTATCCGCAGGCCGTTCTCGAAATCCGCCACGTAGGCGTGGCTGCCGGCGACCGCCACCCCGAACGCCCAGCCTGGCGTATCGCAGGCTCCAACCAGCCGGCAGTTGAGCGAATCGGCCGTCGCGGTCCCGAACAGGCCCAGGCTGACGAACAATACGACTGCTCTCATACTACCCCGCTACTTCTGGATGATGACCTTCGCACTCGAATCCTCGACCCCTTGACCCCTCTGACCCTCCGCCCGGATGAAATACACCCCCGGGCTGAGGCGCGAGACATCGTTATCCCCGGGCGCGAGCTCCATCACCTTCCGGCCGGAGATGTCGAGCAACGCGGGCTTGGGACACAATCCCGATTTTCCGGGCAGAATCGGGTTATGTCCCGCGCCCAGGTGCAGCACCCCCCGGACGATGGTCGCCCCGGCCGTGCGGCGCGTGTCGGGCCGGCCCGGCTCGGCGACGCCGGTAAGCGTGTCACTGATTACCGAAATGCTCGAGGCATACCAGCTCAGGGCGTAAACCCGCTCCTGTCCGAGCGCGAACACGTCGCACCGGTTCCCGGCCGGGACGGTGTGGCGGACGGTATTGGTCTTGCAGTCCACCACGGTGACAATCCGGCCGGGCATCCCGACATACGCCAGGTCGGAGCGGGGGCTGTAGCCGATGCCGTCCGCGGAACTGCTCATCGGCACCCGGGCCAGGACGCTGTCGCCCGCGCCGTCGAGCACGACCAGCTCGCTCGCGTTCGTTCCGACATAGACCCGGTTGCCCGGGCTGTTGACCGCGAGCCGTATCGGGTAGCGGCCGACCACGACCGTGGCGCTGACGGTGTTCGTCGCGCAGTCAATCACCGAGACGGTGGAATCGCCGTAGTTCGCGACGTAAACCCGGTCGTTGGCCGCGTTATGGCGGAGCGTGTAGGGCCCGGCCCCGACCGGGACCGTATCGAGCAGGGCGTTGGTCGCACCGTCGAAGACCGCGACGTGGTTGTGGTTCCGGATTGCGGCATAGACCCGGTTGCTGGCTTCGCTGACCGCGAGCGCGATCGGCGTATGGCCGGTCCGGTGCCGGGCGAGGACCGCGTGGGT
>JAWOIB010000113.1:0-8027 GCA_046484845.1 bacterium | reverse complement strand
TGCGCAAACGGCCAACCGCCACCACGACTTCGTTTCCTTCAATCGCAATAACCCGGCCGCGCCGACGCAGCGTGCGGGACTCGACAGCCGCGCCCGGCAGCAGGACCTCACTGCCGCGTGACGGGACAGACCCGGGGGCAGCCACGTCAACCTGCAGCTGTCGCAGGCGTTCCTCGACAACGCGCTTAGCCTTTGCAATCACATCGTGGCTGGCCTGGCTCTCCCTGATCTCCCTGACCAGATTTTCAATCTCCCGTCTGGCCTCCAGCAGCATCCGTCGTTGACGGACAACGTAGCGCTCCTGCTGGCGTTCTTGCTCGCACTCGATCGCCCGCAGCCTCTCCTCATAGTCCGCCTTCATGCGACTGGCAGCGACCAGTTGCCGCTCAATCTCCACACGTGCTGTGCGCGCGCGCTCAAGTTCGCGTTCCAGCTCCCTGAGTCTGCCCGCCAAGTCAACCCATTCCTGCCCAACATGCTGGCGAGCCCTGTCAAGCAAACCGACAGGCAGGCCTGCGACAGCAGCTATTTCAAACGCGCTTGACTCCCCGGGCAGACCCAGCATCAACTGGTAGGTCGGACGGCTTCCCTCAATGCCCATCGCTGCGTTGAGCATCTCGGGACGATCCTGAACGTAGAGCTTCAGCGTCCAGAAGTGACTGGTGGCCAGCACTCGCACCCCGCGCTCGTGCAACACCTCTAGCACCGCTATCGCTAGCGCCGAGCCCTCCTCCGGCGATGTCGACGCGCCGACTTCATCCAGCAACACCAGGCTCTCACTATCCACCCTCTCGAGAAGGTTCCTGAGCTTGACGACGTGCGCTGTGAAGGAAGACAGGCTGGCGTCAAGGGACTGGTCGTCCCCGATGTCAGCGAAAACCTGGCGGTAGAACGGCAACTGCGTCCCATCACCAGCGGGCACGAAGAGACCGCACGCGGCAAGAAGACAGAAAAGCCCGAGCGTCTTGAGCACGACTGTCTTCCCGCCGGCATTGGGCCCCGATATGAGCAGGACATTCACTTCCTCCGGAAGAACAAGGTCAAGCGGCACAGCCGTGCCGACGCTCTTGACCAGCAGCGGGTGCCGACCGGCAGAAATCCGGACACTCCGAACGGTCAGTTCAGGCCGGGTGCAGCTGAATTCGTCAGCAAAACGCCGACCGGCCAGCAGGAAGTCAAGCCGGCCGACGCACTCGAGCGCCCGGGCCAGGGTTCCAGCAGCAGCGGCGACACGAACAGACAGCGCCCGCAGAATCCGGGCCACCTCCTCCTGCTCCCGACCACGCAGCTCCTCGAGCCGGTTCTGGTCCTTGACAACGGCCATCGGCTCGACGAAAACAGTCTGGCCGGTCGCCGAACTCTCGTGAACGACACCGGAAAGGCTATCCCTGTGCTCAACCCGCAGGGGAACCACGTGACGGTCATGACGGATGGTCGGGCGCTCGCCGTAACGGTCGGGATGCTCGGCCATCATCGTCTCCAGACGACGCACGACGCTTCCCCGCAGACTGCGCAAATCACGCCTCGTTGTCGCAAGCTCCGCTGAGGCCGCATCCACCACCGACCCGGTCTCATCCAATGCGAAGCCAATCTCGGCAGACAGACTCTCATCCCCGTCAATTGCATCCAGTTCCGGCGCGGTCAGAACCATCGCCCCCCGATGCCTGTCCAGGAAGCACCGGCAGGTAGTCAGCGCCCCAGAAGTCCTCCCGACGATCAGGAGTTCGCTCCCTGTGAGCACACCGCCGGTCCGTGCCCGCTCGAGCAGAGACCGGATGTCATCTACCGGCCCGAGCTCCGGTTCGGTATCGAGTCCCACGACTTCAGCCAGTCGGTCGAGTTCGTCGTCTGCGGCCTCCCGGGTGGCCAGCGGCCGGAGAAGTCGCACCCTCTCGGCTCCCATCGGGGTCCGGCAGTAGACGACTAGATACTCCCGCACCTGCGGGAAACCCAAAACGTCCCAGCTGTCTGTCGCCAACTCGCCTGCCTGGGCTTCTCAATTCCTCCGGACGTCAGCCACCCGGGTCAACGGTCCTGGTGCCGCTTACGCCACGCGCGCCGTCGCGCCTCTGCCTGCTTGCGCTTCTTCCGGACGCTGGGCTTCTCGTAGTACTCGCGCCGCTTCACGTCCCGGAGAATGCCGGCCTTCTCGCAGACCCGGCGAAACCGACGCATGAAGCTCTCGTACGACTCGCCTTCCTTCACCACGATACCTGCCATGTTCGCTACACCTCCTTTCTGTCTTGACATTTGCTCGCTGGCATCATCTCGCCCAACGCAAAGAGCAATGCAGAGACAGCTACTACTCCCGCCAACTCTGCACGCATCGGGCGAGGGCCGAGCGAAAAGGTCTTCGCCCCGGCTTGCTTGAACATACCGACCTCGGCCTCCTCAAATCCCCCCTCCGGTCCGATAACGAGCATAACCCGTTCGACCGTCCGGTCCAGCACATCACCGAACGCCTGTTCATTCTCCTGCTCCCAGGCCACCAGTACACTGTCAAACTCGCCGCTCCGTTCTACCAACTCACCGAATCCCACCGGTTCGCTCACCTCCGGCCAGATCGCTCGGCGCGAAGACTTCATCGCCTCCAGTGCCACCTTGCGCAATCGCGCGACCCGGGCCGGACCGCAGGCCCCGACCGTCCGCGCACTCTTGAACGGCAGCACGCTGTTCACCCCCAGCTGCACAGCAGCCGTGACCACCTCCGCAAGACGGTCACCTTTGAGTACGCCCTGTGCCAGAGTCAGACTAACCCGAGGTTCAAAGACCGACCGAGCGGAATCCAGCACCCGTCCCCGGACCAGGTGCCCGTCGGCTTCAGACAACTCAACAAGGAACCTGTTGCCCTGACCGTCAACCGCAAAGACCCGGTCGCCGACCCGGTGCCGCCTGCTTCGGACGATATGACGTGACTCATCCTTGTCAAACAATACTGCCCCATCCAGCCCGGGCGGCTCCGCAAGGTAGTAGAACTCCATCAGGCCGGCCGTCGCGGCGGTGACGCCTCTCCTGACATCTCAGCCAGACGCTGCCAGAGCTTCCTCTCCTCACCGGTCGGCTTTCGCGGTACATCCAGCAGTATCCGCACCAACTCGTCACCTCGGCCACCGTCTAGGTGTCCTATGCCCGCACCCTTGACCCGCAGGAGACCTCCGTGCGACGTGCCGGACGGGACCGATATCGACCTGCTGCCGCTCAAGGTCGGAACCTCGACTCTGCCACCGAGCACGGCTGTCGCCAGCGGAATCGGAACGTCCACCACAAGATCATCGCCGCGCCGCACGAAGAGCTCGTGCGGCTTCTCTTCGACTTCGATCAGTACATCGCCCCGGCCACCGGACCCGAAATGGCCTTCGTTATGCAGCGGGATGAAGTTGCCACTGGAAACCCCTGCGGGTATCCGCACCTTCAAGGTACGTCGGCGCCGAACGCGACCCTCGCCACTGCAGGCCTTGCAGGGGTCCTTGAATCGTCGCCCCGAACCGCCGCAGGCCGGGCAGTTGGCAACCTGGACGAAACTACCGACGAACGAACTTGTTTGCCGACGAACCTGCCCTCTGCCGCCGCAGGTCGGGCAGCTGTCTTCACCAGATCCGCCGCGTCCGTTGCAAGCCTCGCATGCCTCGAACCTGGTGAAGCTGACCTCCTTGACCACCCCGGACGCAATCTCCTCGAGTGACAGCCTCAGCCGGATCCGGATATCCCCGCCCCGGTGAACTCGCTGTCCACCTCCGCCGCTCCTGAACAGCAAGTCGAACAACCCGCCGCCACCACCGCCGACCCCCCGGAGAAGGTCTCCGAAGAGGTCGCTCAAGTCCTCCGTGTGCGTGAAGTCGCGCCGGAAGTCAAAACCGCCCGGGCCGAACTGGCTCGAAACGCCCTCGTGGCCGCGCAGGTCATACAGCCGGCGCTTCTGCTCGTCGGCAAGAACCTCGTAGGCCTCGGACAGCTCCTTGAACTTCTCCTCAGCCTCAGCCCGGTTGTCAGGATTGCGATCCGGGTGGTGTTCCTTGGCGAGACGACGATAGGCCGTCTTCACAGCATCGGCTGAGGCCGTTCGTTCAACGCCCAGGACTTCGTAGTAGTCCCGTTTGGTAGTCGGCATTCAGAAGCGGCGGTCCAGTGCTGGCCGCCGCGAGTCAAACACCTCCCTCAAGGTCTATCGCTTCTCTTCTTCATCGATGACCGTGTAGTCCGCTTCTACATCCTTCGGCTTCTCGGCCGTCTGCTCTCCAGCAGCCTCATTCTCGGCACCTGACCCGGTCGTGGGCTGCTGCTGACCCTTGTACATCTCCTCGGCCAGCCTGTAGGACATCTTCTGCAGTTCCTCTATGGCCTTGTCAATCGCTGCCTTATCGTCGGCCTTCACGACCGAACGAAGCCCGGCCAGGGCCTGCTCGACGCTCTGGCGATCTGACTCGGAGACCTTGTCTCCATATTCCTTGAGCGTCTTTTCCGTCTGGTACATAAGCGTATCGGCCCGATTGCGGCTGTCAACGAGTTCCCGGTGCCGTCTATCCTCGGCAGCATGATCCTGCGCCTCCGCAACCATGCGGTCTATCTCGTCCTTCGCCAATCCCGACGAGGCGGTTATCCTGATACTCTGCTCCTTACCTGTCGCCCGGTCCTTGGCCTTGACATGGAGAATCCCGTCGGCATCGATGTCAAAAGTGACCTCCACCTGCGGAACACCTCGCGGGGCGGATGGAATGCCGGTCAACTCGAATCGTCCAAGAGTCCGATTGTCGGCCGCCAGCTCGCGCTCACCCTGCAGCACGTGAACGGTCACCGCCGGCTGGTTGTCTTCGGCGGTGGTGAACACCTGGCTCTTCCGGGTCGGTATCGTGGTGTTGCGCTCAATCAGCTTCGTCATCACGCCACCCAGCGTCTCAATGCCAAGGGACAAAGGCGTGACGTCGAGCAGCACGACATCCTTCACCTCACCCGCCAGCACCGCTCCCTGGATGGCCGCGCCGATGGCGACGACCTCATCCGGGTTGATGCCCTTGTGCGCTTCCTTGCCGAAGAAGCTGCGTACCAGCTCCTGCACCTTGGGCATGCGGGTCTGCCCGCCGACGAGAATTACTTCGTCGATGTCGCTGGGAGTCAACCTGGCATCGGTCAGGGCCTTCTTCACCGGCTCCAAGGTTCGCTGGACTAGGTCATCAACCAACTGCTCGAGCCGGGTACGGGTCAGCCGCAGGTCCATATGCAGCGGTCCCTTCTTCTCGTCGGCAGTGATGAAGGGCAGGTTAATGGAGGTCTCCATGGAACTGGAAAGCTCGCACTTCGCCTTCTCGGCGGCTTCCTTGATCCGCTGCAGCGCGGTCTTGTCGGCGGCAAGGTCAACCCCACTCTCACGCTTGAACTCGGCCATGGCCCAGTCCATCACCGCCTGGTCGAAATCGTCACCCCCGAGATGGGTGTCGCCGTTGGTAGACTTGACCTCAAACACACCCTCGCCAATCTCCAGTATCGAGATGTCAAAGGTACCGCCACCAAGATCATATACCGCTATCTTCTCGGACTTCTTCTTATCCAGCCCGTACGCCAGAGCGGCCGCTGTCGGCTCGTTGATGATCCTGAGCACCTCGAGACCGGCAATCCGGCCGGCGTCCTTGGTCGCCTGTCGCTGGGAGTCGTTGAAGTAGGCGGGCACGGTAATCACCGCCTTGGTCACGGCTTCGCCCAGATAGGACTCGGCGGCCTTCTTCAGGTGCTGGAGAATCATCGCCGAGACCTCCGGCGGAGAGTAGCTCTTGTCGCCCGCCCGCACCCAGGCATCCCCATTCTCCGCAGCCACGACCTTGTACGGAACCTTGCTCAGCTCGGCCCCGATCTCCTCATACCGGCGCCCCATGAAGCGCTTGATAGAGTAGACCGTGGTGTCGGGGTTTATCACCGCCTGACGCCGGGCAAGGGTTCCGACCAGGCGCTCCTTACCGAGGGCCACAACCGACGGCGTGGTCCGCCCCCCTTCCGGGTTGGGTATCACAACCGGCTGACCACGCTCCAGAACCGCCACGCAAGAGAATGTCGTTCCCAGGTCAATTCCAATCACCTTGGCCATCAATACCTCCTGATCAAATGCTCAATCCTGCTCTGCGTTCAAACCCGGTCCATCCTCATCCCGGGACGGACGGGCCACAAAAACTCTGGCCGGCCTGACCACCCTGCCCTGGCACTCGTACCCGCAGCAGTCCTCCGACACGACCGTCTCCGGGACGTCACCTGTGTCAGGTACGAAGCCCACCGCTTCGGCTCTCCTGGGGTCGAACTGCTCGCCGATGCAGCTGTAGCGCCTCAAACCGTGGGCCTCCAGAACCGAACAGAGCTGTCGCTGTATCAGCGACAGGCCCTTCAGAACCGCTTCCGTCGGATTCTGGTTCGCCCCGACCGCCAGAGCCCGATCGAAGCTATCCAGCACAGCGACCAGGTCGGCCAGTACCGCCTCAACACCTCGCTCGCGCGCCTCGGCAAGCTCCTGCCTGGTCCTGCGCCGGTAGTTCTCGAAATCAGCAGCTGCTCTCAGCGCGCTGTCCCGGTGTTCGGCTTCCCGCCTGGCAGCATCCTCACAACGACTGTGAAACTGAGCCAGTCGCTCCTCAAGTTCCGATACCGGACCGTTTCGCTTTCTACTCATGGCTACGGGTTTTAGACTCGTTCCGACCGGCCTACGATTCAATTCCCGGACCCGCCCGGGCGGCCCGGAGACAGATGAACTTGACCCGGTGAACAGGCTTCCGTATCATCCGGCTGTGCCTCGCAAAGCACGCAAGTCCAGCCGGCAGCTCATTCCGGACAGGAAGAGCACCGGCAGCGTGTCCCCGGTACGACGCCTCGGACTTCCCCGTCGTCGCTGGCTCACACCCGTCATCCTGGCGCTCATCGTCATCGCCGGGTTCGCGCTCAGGGCTTCCGACCTGAGCGCCGACCCCCCCCCGGACCTGTCCTGGAGTTTCGCTCCTTACACCGACGAAGGCCTCAACACCTACTCGGCCCGGAGCCTGATTCTCAACGGCAACTGGCAGACGGACGATTTTTTCCCGTTCGTCGTTTACCCGCTGTTCAATATCCTGGTCGCGCTGGCTTTCCGCCTGTTCGGTGTCGGGTTCATCACGGTGAAACTGGTTTCTGTCCTCGCCGGGCTGAGCTCGATCGTCGCGCTCTACTTCCTGGTCCGGGACAGCGCCGGCCCGCTCGCCGGTCTTATCTCCGCCCTGCTGATGGCGGTCTCCTACCCGCTGGTCATGTACACCCGGCTCGGACTGGTCGAGTCGCTGCAGATCCTCTTCCTCCTCCTGGCCGGACTTTGCTGGACCAAAGGACGGACTCGAGCCTGGGCAGTACTGCTCTCCGGGCTGTTTGCCGCCGGTACCATCCTGCTCGTGAAGATCTCCGCGTTGTTCATCGCGCCGGTGATGCTGGTCCTGCTGGTCCTGCTGTTCGTCGAATCGCGACGGGACAGCACGATGCGGGCCGGCCGGGACATCGGGCTGTTCTTCTGCGGGGTCGGAGCAGCCGCGCTCGTCTGGCTGCTGGCGGTCTTCCTGCCGCACCGGGCCGAATACCTGCAGTACGTGCTCCGCCACTCATTCGAATCCCCGGCCGGACACCCGGGCACAATCCCCGGCTACCTGTTCAACACCTTCACTGTCGGGTTTCGGTCTCAACTGCTACCCCGGGCCGCTTTCGCTGGCGGGCTCGGGTTCCTGCTGCTGCCCGGTCTGGGCATCTCCCGTCGCGACGGCTTCCGATATCTCCTCGCCTGGTTCGTGTTCGGGCTGCTTATGCTGGGATACATGAACTACCGGCCACCCCGCTACGAGATAGTCATCCTCCCGCCGCTCATCGCCGCGGCCGGCACCGGCCTTGCCCGGCTCATCGAACAGGGCACGTTCCTCCCCGCATCCCGGACCGGTCGGCTCCGTCGACTCGGCTGGTCCCTATGGCTCTGGCCGCTGGCGACCTGGCTGCTGGCTCGGACGGGTGGCTTCTGGGGGCTCTTCCGACCGGAATCCGAG
>JAWOIB010000105.1:0-24003 GCA_046484845.1 bacterium | reverse complement strand
CCTGCCCGCGCAGGGGCGTACCGGCGAGGGCCGGCGCGGTCAGCGCGAGCAGGATGGTTGCGACTGCGAGCGGCCTGCAGACTGTCTGATTCATCATTTGCCTCCGTGGGCGGACTCGACCGCCGGCCGGACACGTCCTGTCATTGACCCGGAACACTGCTTTCTCAACACAGCTTACCCCCGCCGGGCGGGAGTTGTCAAACTCATGGACAAGCCGCTCTTGGACGATGCGGCCCCATATCAGCTGAGAGCCGCGGCCCGCCCGCAGCCTCACCCCTCCCCGCCCGCCTGCCGGGAACTCCGGCTTGCCCCGGTATGCCGGGCTGGTATCATTGACCGTGCTCTCCATCCTGCTTGCGCTCGTTGTCGCGGCTGGCGGGCCGGCCGAGCCTGTCCCGGTGCGCATCCCCGTTGCCCACCATGACGTCGTGTACGGACTTGCCCGCGCGTTCGACCTGACCGTGCTCGACGCCCGGCAGACCGAGGTCATCGCGCTCGCGAGCGAGGCGACGCTCGCCCGCCTGCGCGCGGCCGGGTACCGGCCGGAGCCGCTGCCCCCGGAACCGGAGCCGGACGATGTGGTGTACCACAGCTACGCCCAGGCCTGCAGCATCCTGACCGCGCTGGCCACCCACTTCCCGGGCATCGCCCGGCTGGACACGCTCGGCCTCGCGTCCGACAACCGGCCGATACCCGCCCTGCTGGTGACCAGGGACCCGAACGTTCCCGCGCCCCGGCCGGTCATCCGGCTGGTCGGCGCCCACCACGGCAACGAGAAGGCCTCAACCGAAATCGTCCTCCACATCGCCGGGTTCCTCTGCGCGGAATACGGGTCGAACCCGCTCGTCACCCGCCTCGTGGACACACGCGAGTTCTGGCTGGTCCCGGTGCTGAATCCTTACGGCCATGTCAATAACCGGCGCACCAACGCCAACGGCGTGGACCTGAACCGGGATTACGGGTACGAGTGGGAGGTGTACGCCGCGCCCTTCACCCAGCCCGAGAGCCGCGTCCTGCGGGAGCTGAGCGAGCGGCGGGTGCCGACCGTCGAGTATGAGTATCACACGACCGCGCGCTACGTGAACTACCTCTGGGACAACCACCCGGCCGACCCGCCCGACTCGTCCTGGGTCGTCGCGCTCGCCCTGCGCTACGCGGACTCGACCTACGGCTCGCCGACCACCCGGCTGGACACCATCAACGGCTTCCGCTGGTACGAAGTCCACGGTTCCTGCCAGGACTATATGTTCGGCATCTACGGCTGTCTGGCCTACACCATCGAGACCCAGCTCCCCTCGACCCGGCCGCGGGTGGACTCCATCTGCGTGGCCAACCGGCGGGCGGTGCTGGACATCGCGCTGCTGGCCGGCTGGGGCGTCAGCGGGGTCGTGACCGATTCGGTGACCGGTCAGCCGCTGGCCGCGCGCCTCGAGCTGCTGTCGCCGGCGCGCTGGCACGGGTTCAGCAGCCCGGGTACCGGCGACTTTCACCGGCTGGTCGGGCCCGGGACCTACGACCTGCGCGTGAGCGCCAACGGCTACCTGCCGCGGACCATCGCCGGGGTCGCGGTGCCGGATACCGGCGGCGCCTGGCTGGACGTCCAGCTCCAGCCCGCGCCCGCGGACAGCCCGGCCCACGCCCGGCGGGCGGTGACGCTCAAGCGGACCGACAACAGCCACACCTGGTCGGCCTGGTACACCGAGGCGCTCGGCCCGCCCGACGGTTCGCACTACCCGGTCGGCAACAGCCAGAGCGAAATCGTCCTGGAGCTGGCCCCGGCCGCGCGCAACTCTCCGGGCGGCGACATCAGCGTCCACGCGACCGGCAGCTACCAGGTCTTCGCCGGCCTCGGCTGGCTCGGGCCCTGGCAGCAGCTCGGCACCGGCAGCGGCAGCCAGGAGTTCGACCTCAGCCAGGGCGGGCTCGACAGCGCCCGCTACCTGCTCATCCGCAACCTGTCCGAGGCCTGGCTCGATGCGGTCAGCTACCGCCAGCCGGAGACCGTCCTGCTCGAGCCCGGCCCCGGCACCCCGCTCGCGCTGTTCGTCCGGCCGGTCCCGGCCCGGGGCGCGGTCCAGATCAGCTTCGGACCCCTGCTCGGCGCGGCCGGGACGGTGAGCATCTCCGATGCCGCCGGCCGGGTCGTGCGCCGGCTGGCCGCGGCCGGGCGGGCGGACTGGGACCTGGCCGACGATTCCGGCCGGCCGGTACGGAACGGGGTCTATTTCTGCCGGGTCGAAACCGGCGGCCGGACGCGAACCCGTAAGCTGGTCGTCCAGCGCTAGCGAGGCTCGGTAATCCCCGGCCCCAGCGGTCCCGGCGCGCGCCAGCCCGGGACCCCGGCACCGACGGGTTTCACCCGCTCGGAGCAGATGGGCAGCCGGCCGGTCGGCCGCCTGCTGGTCAGCTTCTCACTGCCCGCGCTCATCGGGATGCTGGTCAACGCCACCTACAACATCGTCGACACCGCGTTTGTCGGCCGGCTCGGCCACGAGGCCATCGCCGCCCTGACCGTCGTCTGGCCGCTCAACCTGGTGATGATCGCGCTGTCGATCGGGGTCGGGGTCGGCGCGAACTCGCTGATTGCCCGCCGGCTGGGCACCGGCGACCGGGAGCAGGCCAACCGCGCCGGCGCCCAGGCCATCCTGCTCTCGCTGCTGTCCGGCGGTCTGGTGGCCGTGGTCGTGATGGGCCGGATCGAGCCGGTACTGAGACTGCTGGGCGCGACCCCGGAGCTCATGCCCTTTGCCCGTGACTACCTGGGAGTAATCGTCCCGTTTGCGCCGCTGGTGTTCTTCCCGATGGTCGCCAACAACCTCATCCGGGCCGAGGGCAACCCGCTGCCCTCGATGATGATCATGGTCTTCTCCGCGGTCGCCAACATCATCCTCGACCCGCTGCTGATTTTCGGGCCCGGCCCGTTCCCGGCGCTCGGGGTCCGGGGCGCGGCCATTGCCACCGTCATCGCCCACGGCCTCGGGGTACTGCTCTACGCCGGCTACTTCCTGAGCCGCCACAGCGGCTACCGCTTCCGGCCGCGCGACTTCCTGCCCGCGCCCCGGCTCTGGGCCGCCATCTACGCGGTCGGCGCGCCCGCGATGGCCATCCAGCTCTCGGGCAGCGTGGTCAACGCCGTCATCAACAACATCGCGGTCAGCTACGGCCCGATGATGCTCGCCGCGCTCGGGGTCATCTTCCGGCTGTTCTCGTTCGCCTTCATGCCCTGCCTCGGCATTTCCCACGGCGTACTGCCGCTGGTCGGGTACAACTACGGGGCGGGGCGACTCGACCGGGTGCGCGAGGTCGTCATCAAGGGCGCGCTTGCCGCGACCGCGGTCACCGCCGGCGCCAGCCTGCTGTTCATCGCCTTCCCCGGCTTCTTCGTCGGCATCTTCAACCGCGAACCGGAGTTCCTCGCCGCCGCCGCCCGCGGCCTGCGCATCACCTCGCTCGCGTTCGCGCCGGTCGGCGCGGCGATCGTGTTCACGAGCTTCTTCCAGGGTATCGGCCGGGCGGTGCCGGCGATGCTCCTCAGCCTCACCCGCCAGTTCATCCTGCTGCTGCCCGCGGCCCTGCTGCTGTCCCGGCTGGCCGGGATGACCGGGCTCTGGGTTTCGTTGCCGGTTTCCGACGGGCTCACGTTCCTCGCCTCGCTGGGCTGGACCCTGCTGACTTTCCACCGCCTCGGGATACCGCTCCTGCGCCGCCGGGCGCGGGGCGCCGCGGTTCAGCCTTCGCGGTAGAGCTCGTCCCGGATGAACCGCTCGTTGCGGCGCCAGCCCTCGGCCACCTTCACCCAGAGCTCGAGGTAGACCGGCCGGCCGAGAAACTCCTCGATGCGGTGCCGAGCCGTGGCCCCGACGCGCTTGAGCGCCGCGCCCGCACGGCCGATGATGATCTTGCGCTGGGACACCCGCTCGACGTAGATGACCGCCCGGATGTAGTCCTTGCGCCCGGGCCGCTCGGCGAACTCCTCGACCACCACCGCGGTCGAGTAGGGCAGTTCGTCGCCATATTGCTGGAACACCGCCTCGCGCACCAGCTCCGAGGCGAAGAACCGCTCCGGCCGGTCGGTGACCATGTCGGGCGGATAGCAGGCCGGGCCGGGCGGCAGCGCCGCCACCAGCCCGTCCCGGAGGTCGCCGACCCCGTCGCCCTTGAGCGCGGACACGAGGTAAACCCGGCCGGCGGTACGGTCGGCCAGCCCCGCGACCATCGCCAGCAGCCGCTCGCGCGGTACCAGGTCGATCTTGTTGATGGCCAGGAGCGCCGGCCGGCCGGCGGCCAGCGCGGCCGCGTCCGTCTCCTGCGGCCGGGTCGCGTCGAACATCAGCAACACGACATCCGCCTCCCGCAGCGCGCGGTCCGCCTCCTGGCGCATCACCGCCTGGAGCTGGTACTTCGGCTCCAGCAGCCCGGGCGTGTCGACCAGCACCGCCTGGTAACCGGGACCGTTGAGAATCCCGAGGATGCGCCGCCTGGTGGTCTGCGGCCGGCGGGCGGTTATCGAAAGCTGCCGGCCGACCAGCCGGTTGAGCAGTGTGCTCTTGCCGACGTTCGGCGCGCCCGCAAGCGCGACGTACCCGAACCGGGAAAGTGACTCGGACGGCCGGGACGGCTCGGTCGGTCCCGGGTCAATCAAGAGGCGTAGGCGCCGATTGCCCGGAACCGGGCAATGCGGTCCGCGACCAGCTCCGGCCCGGACCGGCCCTCGAGCCGGCCCAGCGCGGCCAGCACCGCCCGCTTGAGCCGCCGGGCGGCGTCATCCCAGTCCTGGTGAGCGCCGCCGGCCGGCTCGCTGACGACCTCGTCGATGACCTCGAACTCGAGCAGGTCGGCCGCGGTCATCCTGAGCGCCCGGGCCGCGTCCGGCGCACGTTCCGAATTGCGCCAGAGTATCGAAGCGCAGCCCTCCGGCGAGATGACCGAGTAGACCGCGTTCTCCTGCATCATGATCCGGTCCCCGACCGCCAGCGCCAGCGCGCCGCCCGAACCGCCCTCGCCGATGACCACCACGACGACCGGGACTTCCAGCAGCGCCATCTCGCGCAGGTTCCGGGCAATCGCCTCCGCCTGGCCGCGCTCCTCCGCCCCGACCCCGGGGTAAGCGCCCTGGGTGTCAACCAGCGTCAACACCGGCACCCCGAACCGGGCCGCCAGCTCCATCACCCGGAGCGCCTTGCGATAGCCTTCCGGGTGCGGCATCCCGAAGTTGCGCCGGAGCCGGTCCTTGGTGTCGCGCCCCTTCTGCTCGCCGATGACCGCCAGCCCGGTCTCGCCGACCCGGCCGAAGCCGGCGACGATCGCCGGGTCGTCCGCGAACGCCCGGTCGCCGTGCAGTTCAACGAAATCCGTGACGATCCGCTCGATGTAGTCGAGCGCGTTCGGCCGCCGCGGGTGCCGGGCCAGTTCGACCCGCTGCCAGGGCGTGAGATTGGCGTAAAGCTTGCGCTTGAGTTTCTCGGCCTGCTCGCGGAGGCGGGCGACCTCGTCCTTCGCCCCGATCGCGCCCAGTTCCTCGATCCGGGTCAGGACCTCGACCAGCGGCTGTTCGAACTCGAGCCAGCCCTCGGCCACCGGTCGCCCTCAGCGGCCGTAGGCCACCGAGAACCGGTGCGCCTGGCCGAAATCATCGTTCAGGAAGGTCAGCGAGTAGTCACAGCTGAACCCGGCCGCCCGGAGCCCCAGCCCGGCCGCGGGCCTGCCGAACCCGTCCAGCCATTCGTACCCGGTGCGCAGGAACACCAGCCCGCCCCACCCGAACTCGCCCCCGACCACGACGTTGGGCCGCTTCTCCCGGAAGAACCAGGAGCCGTCCGCCGCCGCGCCCAGTTCAAAGCCGCCCGCCAGCTCACGCCGGTACGCGGCGCCGAGCCGGGCCCGCACCGGGAGCTGGAACTGCTCCCGCTCGTAGGCCATCGGCCGGGCGAAATCAACCACCGACACGCCCAGGGTCATTCCCTCGAACGGTCGCACCCTTGCTCCCGCATCAACCCCGGGCCCGAGCGCTTCCTGGTCGTGAACCTTGGTGTAGTAGAGCCGGCCGGACAACCCGACATCGACCATCGAGCCGAAGGAGCGGGCGAGGTTCAGGTGCACCGCCATTTCCGCCGGCCGGAACAGGCCAAGCGGTTCCTCGGTCGGTACGTCCTCGCGGTACTCGAACGTCCCGGCCGAAAAACTGGTCAGCCCCAGCCCGACTGTGAAGTAACGGGCGTTGCGGGCAAGAAACACGGCTTGCTGGTCGGTGTCCAGCAACCACCGGGTGTAGCCTGCCCGGACCGCGAATCCCTCGATGCCCGCGGTCGCGGCCGGGTTCCAGACCATCGCCTGCGGCCCGAAACCGGAGGCTACCCCGCAGTTGCCCATTCCCGACTCGCGCCCGCCGGGCAGGACCCGGAGCGAGGAGAAACCGGCCAGCGCGCAGGCGCCGGTCAGCACCAGTATCCCGAACGTGCGCATCGGCCTAATCCTCGATTATCTCGACATTGGCCCGCGGCAGCGTCACCCTGGTGCCGTCGTCGAGCTCAACCTCGAGCACGCGCGCCTTCGCCTCGGATTCGACCTGCTTGAGCTCCACCGGCAGGTCGGTCACCTTGCCGATCCGGCCGAAACCCGGCTGGCGGATGATGCGCACCATCATCCCGATGTTGAGCCCGCCCTCGGCCGCGCTCAAGCTGGCATCCCCGGCTTTGCCCGCCGAAGGAACGATTATCTCCGGGCGGATCACGCCCGCCCGGATCTGGGTCGCGCCGTTGCAGGATGCGGTCCTGCCCTCCAGCGACTTGAGCAGGCTGAACGTCCGGTCGGCCATTCGCATCCGGCCGAACCCCTCGGTGACGATCAGCGTCAGGCCCTTCTTCTCCGAGCCGGTGATGGCGATGCCGATATCGTAGCCGAGAAACTTCCTCAGGGTGGCGTCCTCCACCCCGCCCGCGACCAACGCCTTCGCCCCGACCTTGAGCGCCTTGTCAATCGCTTCGGGAGTGATAAGCGAACCGCCGACGACGATCCGTCCGCGGCATTCCTCGGTGAGCATCTCCGGCGTGAAAGGCTCGTCCGGCGACCCGGCCACGACGTGGATGACCCCGCGCACCTCGCCTCCGACCCCGAAAATTCCCTGCACCATGCTCGCCTCGGTCTGGACCACTACGCCCTCGCGTTCGATGATATCGGTCACCACACCCTCAACATAGGCGTCCACCTCCACCGGCAGCGGCGGCTCGCGCAGGATGATCTGGCCGGTGATACTGGAAACGCTCTCGACCCTGCCGGTGACCGGCGACTTCACCTCGCTCTTGAACAGCCCGAAGAGGCCCTTGGACCGGGCAATCACCTCGTCCTTGGCCACCTCATCCCCCGGCTTCTTGAGCATCAGCTGCGGCAGGTCTTCCGGCGGCACCCCGAGCAGGCCGCCCACGTTCACCGTCTGGACGTTCCCGGGCAGTTCTGTGCGGGCAATGATATCATCACCCTTCACCCGCGCGCCCTTGCCGACCTTCACCTCACCGGGCAGGGGTAGGCGGCGTTCCTTGCGGACAACGGTGCGGGCAGTAACCTTGAGACCGGGCGTATATGCATGAGCCATGGTATTGAGGATATTGGAGCGGGCCGGAACTGTCAAATCCTGCTGTCGGCCCGGTCGGTTTGACAGCCCGGAATCGCCAACTACGATGATACACCTGTTCGGCCGGACGGCAGCATCTGCACCTGGCGGGCCGCGGCATTCTCACTGCGGGTACTTTGCCTGGCCTCGTCGTCGTCCGTGCCCCCGGCCGAACTCTGACAATACTGGAGGAACCAATGCCCCTGAAGTACACAGGACCGGAAGTGCTGGAGATGGCGGTCGAGACCGAGCGCGGCGGCAAGCTGTTCTACGAACAGGTCGCGGCCGCAACCCGCAACGAAGAGCTTCGCCGGACCTTCCGCTTCCTCGCCGAGGAGGAGCTGAAGCATATCGCGGTCTTCCAGGACATCGCGAACTCACTGACCGAACGCCCGGAAGAAATGCCCTACCACTGGGAAGAAGCCATCCCCTACCTCGACGCCATTGTTGACTCCCGCTACTTCCTCGGGAAGGACAAGGCGCTCGCGCTGGTCAAGTCTGCGACAACTCCCCGCGAGGCGGTGGAACACGCGCTCGGCTTCGAGAAAGAAACCCTGCTGTTCTACACCGAGCTGCTGAACCTGGTTGCCGAGCGCAACAAGCCAGCCGTCGCGCGGCTCATCGCCGAGGAAAAGGCCCACGTCGTCAAACTGAACCACCTGCTCGGAACCATGGACTGAGGCACCGGCCACGGCAACCACCCGGACCGCCGCTTTGACTTCGGCACCTGCCGGGACTAAGATTCTAAGTTATGGCTAAGACGCGCAAGAACAACCGCGGCGGCAGCTCCGCCCCGCGCAGGCGCCGGGTGAAATCCGGTGGCATCTCGTCCTGGTACCTGTGGATAGTTGTCGGCGTCCTCATCCTCGCCGGCCTGTTCATGCTCGCCCGAACCCTGTCCACCGCCCCGCCCACCAAGGCGATCCTTCCGGTCCTGGCCTCGAACCGTCCCGACCTGGAAGCCCTGACCCGCATGGTCGGCGACATCGAACTGGATTCCGGCATTGCCGCCGGTCTGACCGAAGAGCTGCGGGAACGGTACGTCACGGTTGACTCGCTGATCGGGCTGGGTGACTGGCCCGCGGCGCTCGAGCGCCTGCCGAAGCTGCCCCGGCGCCCGGCCGGCGAAGAGGCCGCGGTCCGCGAGGAGTACGCCGGCGTATGTCATTACCGTGCGGTCCGGCCGGACCACGCGCTCAATTCTCTCCGCGAAGCGGCTGCCGCGGACAGCGGCCGGGACCGGGCCCGCCAGTTCCGGCTGGCGTTCGCCATCGGCTACCTGTTCCAGTCCCGGGGATTCCCCGACTCGGCGCTGGCGCCTTACGCAACCGCGCGCTTTTTCGCCCCGGCCGACTCACTTGACCGGCGACTGCCCGCGGTACTCAACAACCTGGCGCTCGCCCACGAACTGACCGGTGACACCGCCGCCGCGCTCGAGCTCTACGATGCGGTCACCGCGCTGGTCGACACGAGCGTTGACACGCGTTCGGCCCGGGTCGTCAGGGACAACCTCCGCCGTCTCGCCCGCCGGCCCCGGCCCGCCGACGACGCGCCCGCCGACCGGGAAGACTAGCCGGTATCCTTCGGGTCAACGTCGACCCTGACCCGGAGATGGCCCTGCCGCAGCAGCGACCGGTCAAGCAAGGTACCCAGACTGCGCCCCCGCGGGAACCGAACCAGCAGCCGGACTCGCTGCCCGGGTGCCTCGGCCGGGCCGACCACCTCTACTCCCCGCCTGCCGCTGAGCGCCCGCGCGATGCGGCCCGCCTGGGTCAGGACCGCACCCCGGTTGCCATCGCCGACCTCAATCACCGCCAGCCGCTGCCACGGCGGCAACCCGGCCTCCTGCCTCAGCCCGAGCTCGCCGGCCATGAACCCGGCCACGTCCCGGCTCAGGCCTGCGTCAATCACCGGCTCGTCCGGCCGCCGGGTCTGGACCACCAGTTTCGCCCCGGCCGACTCCGCCCGGGTGACGAGCGTTGCGAGCGCCGCGAAAGCCCGCTCCCTGACGTGGTACTCCGGCACCGATAACTCGTAGTCGAAGTTGACCGCCGCCACCAGTCCGACCGGGTTCGGCCATACCAGCCCGAGCAGCGTGCGGGTACCGACCGCCAGCGCCCCGGCCGGGAACCGGCTGCCCCGGCCCGTCTCTCCCTCACGGTCCGGTCGGAACCGGGACGACTCGACCTTGACGACCTCTCGCTCCGGAAACATCCGACCCAGTTCCCGGGCAACCAGCTCGACCCCGGCCGCGCGCAGGTCGAACGCGGTCCCGCCGCAGACCGGGCAGGCTTCCGGCGCCGGCCGGCTGTTCCCGCACCAGGCGCAGGACAGCAGGCGTCCGGCGGTCAGCGACACCGGCAGCCGACAATCCGGGCATTCCAGCGCGGAACCGCACTCAACACAGGCCACGTGCCGGCTCAACCCCTTCCGGTTGACATAGAGCACCGCCGAAGCCCCGGCCGGCAGTTGCTCGAGTTCGCGCCTGAGCCGTGCCGAGAACACCCGCTCACGGGAACGCCGCATGTCCACGATGTAGCTCGCGGGGTAACGCCGGGGCTCGGGAAGCGACCCACGCAGCCGGTACTGGCCGGTGCTGACGCTGTGCCACGTCTCCGCCGCGGGCAGCGGGTCGCTGAGCAACACCGGGCAACCCGCCATCCGGGCGCGGACGACCGCGACATCACGGGCATTGTACCGCGGGTAGCGTTCCACCTTGAACACCGGGTCGTGGGCATCGACCACCGCGATGCCGGCCAGGGTTCCCAGCGGGGCGAAGACCGCCGAACACACCCCCACCACCAGCCGCCGCCGCCCGCCCCGAATCTCTCGCCAGGTGCGCTTGAGCGCGGTCAATCCCAACCGGGAATGATACTCGGCCAGCGCCTCACCGAACCGGCATCGGAGTTCCGACAGCCAGCCGCCAAGCTGCCCCTCAGGAAGCAACAGGATTGCGCCCCCGCGGCGAAGCGCGCCTTCGAGGAACCCGGTGACGAGTTCAAGCCGCCCGGCCCGGCCGGTATCGACCTCGACTCCGAACCCGGGAGACTCCCCGACAGGCCTGACTGCGTCCATCGACCCGGGACCCGGTTCTCCCCTGCGCTGTCGGCCGGCCACCCCGCGCGGAAGCACCAGGGCCAGCGCTTCACCGCGCGGGCAGCAGTGGTAGCCGGAAACCCAGTCTGCCAGCCTGAGCAGGTCGGGTCCCAGCAATTCCCGCTCGACCA
This sequence comes from bacterium, assembly GCA_046484845.1. GTDB lineage: Bacteria > Hydrothermota > Tepidihabitantia > Tepidihabitantales > Tepidihabitantaceae > DSBX01. Next base: position 13,170 of record JAWOIB010000105.1, on the reverse strand, counting down.
GCCGCTCAACCGGCTTGACGCCACTGACCTTCGAGGATGCCGGGAAGCCCACGACCAGCCCCCGCACCTTCCTCTGCCTCAGCCGGACCTCAACGCAATCCCCGACCGCCAGCGGCTCCGGCAGCTCCCCGCATTCGTAGGTCAGCTCGTCGAGCCTCGTCCGCGGGACCACGATGTCGCAGAACCGCCGGGCCGTCATCGGCTCAGTAGCGAAGTCGATGCCGGTAACGAACCGAGAACCGGCCGCCCTCGCTGCGCTCGCCGACGATCTCGTTGCGCCGGTTCAGGTAATACTCGACCCGGAACTCGGGCGTCAGTTCGCCGGTGAAGCTCTGGGAATAGGTGATGTAGAGGTTACGGCCAACGTACTTCCCGACCGTCACCCGCTGCCCCTCACCCCCGGTCAGCTCGCTTTCGAACCGGAGCGCGTCCACCGACAGCCACTGCCGGACCTGCTTGGTGACCTGGGTCTGGGCCAGCCCCAACAGCCGACCGGAGAGGTAACGCGCCACCGCCTCACGGTCCTGGAACGCGTCAACCTCGTCCGGTGTCACGTTCAGGCTCAGGTAGGTCAGGATGTCGTTCTCATCCCACGCCACTGGCTCGGAACTGAACCGGAACTCCGGCTTGTTCAGCGTGCCGCCCAGCGTCAGCAGGATTCGTTCCGGCAGCGCGCCCGATTCGCCGTTGCGGGCGTGCACCGGCAACTCGGCGACAATGTCGAGTTCCGGGTCAAGCGTGCTGATGCTCTGGAACCGGATTTCCCCCCGGGACACGCGCAGGGTCCGGTCGAGGTAGTAGATGTTGCCCTGCCGGGTGATCAGCTCACCGGTCCAGGTTTCGTCCTGCGTTGTCTTCCGGAGCGAAAGGTCCACCGAGAGTTCGATGTCTGCAATCCGGTTCCGCAACCAGATCCCCCGCTCGCCCCGGATCCGGATATCGAACACCACCGGGTCCGGTTCTCCAGAAGGCGCGACCGGCGGCGCTGCCTGCCCGAATCCGAAAGCCAGCAACGCCTCCCGCACCAGAATCGTCCCGGAAATGGACAGCGGCCGGTTGGCGGCCAGCGCGAGCAGGACCTCGCCGCTGGCGACGACGTGGACCTCAGGCATCGGCCTCAGTACCGCGTCGTCGAACCTGATATCAAACGCCAGCGTATCCAGCTCCCAGTCGGCCCCGAGTTCCACGAACCCCTCCGCGGTTACGACGCCGGTGCCGGCCGAGCCGCTGACCTTCTCCACGTTCACCCGACCGTTGCCGGCGGTAATCTCCGCATTGACGCGCTCGACCAGCATGCTGATGGAGGGCACCCAGAGCTGTCCGCGGCTGACGCGCAGCCGACCCGACAGGTCGAGCGTCGACAGGTCGCCCTTGACCGCCAGGCTGCCATAGATGCGCCCGGCGCGGAGATCGATGATGTCTCGCAGGAAGAACAGCAGCCAGCTCCCCGGGTCGGCCAGTTCGGCCACCAGATCGACCCCGGCCAACCGGAAGCCGCCATCGGTGGCGAACTCAGCCCAGCCGGAGATGGTCGAGGTGTCGGCGTCGTGCACCGCGCTGACACGGTCGACCATCACCCGGGAGTCGCTGTAGCGGGCAGACAGCCCCAGGTAGCGCAGGGTCAGACCGATGTCCGGCATCGCCAGCCCGCTCGCGCTCAACTCGCAGACCAGCGTGTCCCGGCCCGTAACCGTCAGATCTATCGTTCCCGAAATATCAGAGTCAAGCCTGAGCAGCTCCCGCAGTCGGGCCAGGTCCAGCCCGCGCACCGCCAGCGCCACCTCCGGGTTCTCCTCGCCCGCGCGCACGACATCGAGCTCCAGCCGTCCGTCGGCGACCTCGTAACGAACCCCCGTGACCGCCAGCGTATCCGACGACCAGGCAACCCTGAACGGTTCGACCAGCACCAGGCTCTCGTTCCCGGCCGCAAACTCGAAACCGGTGACATCGAGCTGCACCCGGTCCCGGCCCAGCTGGTATGTACCGCGCGCGGTCAACCGGTCGCCCGACCGGTCAGCGCGCAGGTCGAAGTCGGCGTCGAGCAGCGTCAACTGGGCCGCATCGAGCGACTGCTCGCCCCACTGAATCCGCTCCGCCCCGACCACCAGCCGGCCCTGGAGTTCGCGACCGACCGTCACATCCAGCTCGACAACGCCGGCACCGATCACCAGGTCACCCTGGGTGAACCCGTCAATCCTCACGCCCCCGCTGACCGCGACGCTGTCCACCGTGCCGCTGGCCTGCACCAGCCCCCTCAGTGTGCCGGTCGCCTCGACCCCGGCCAGCCGCGCGAACGGCGCGATGTCAAACTCCTCGAAGAGGCATTCACCCTGGACCCGGCCATCCGTTCGCCAGCTCCCCGCGGCCTGGATTCGTCCTGACCGCCCCTGCGCCGCGAACCTTGTCACCTCCACCCGCCGGCCCGCTCGCCGGCCGGCCAGCCGGAAGGTATCGATACCAAGCTCCGGGAGCCTGCCCCCGGCTTCGAGCTGAATCGGGTCGAACGCGGTGCCGGCCACCGTCAGGTCCGCGTCAAGCGTGATGTCCGGCAGTGACGGGTCGAACCCGGCGACGCGAATCCGGCGTAGCTCCGCCCGGGCCTGGTAGGACAGCTGCTCGTAATCGAACGTGCCGCTGGCCGAGAAGGAACCAAGCATCTCGTCGCTGCCCGAGACCGACAGCCGCAGCAGCGTCTGGTCGAGGCGCAGGGCACCGGACAGGTTCGGCAACCGGACCGCCCCGAATTCGGGCCGCTGGAGCGTGTAATCGAGCTCCGCCTTGAGGCCCGACTCCCCCAGGCTGGCACTGCCCCGCGCCCGGAAGACTCCCCCGGGCGCAGCACCGCCGGCGTCGAGAAACCCTGCGAACTCCCCGAGGTCGACCTCCAGGTTGCTGAGTTCCATCGCTACCGCGCCATTGTCAAACGCCAGCCTGGCGCTACCGGATAGCCGCGAGCGATCGGTCCGGACGTCGAGTTGATCCAGCAGCAGCACACGCTGGTTCAGCCGGCACCGGGCGGTCGCAGCTCTCAGCGCGAGCCCCTCCTGCACCGCCAGCCCCTGCAGTCTCTCAAGCTCGATACGCGCGCTCGTTCGGTCCGAACGACCGGAAGCGACAAGGTTGAGCGAATCGACGCGCAGGGTGTCGCGCAGGAAGAACCGGGCGTCCTGCACCACCAGCCGTCTGAGATTCAGCCTCGGCAGGTTGAACGGGCCCGGCTCGCCGGTATCGCCCACGGTGCCGTGGAACGCCGGCAGGTCGGCAAAGAAGAACTCCGGCCGCACCAGCTCCACCTCCGAGATCGGTATCCGACCGGCCAGGAACCCGAGCGGTGCGTAGCGCATCGAAACCCGTTCGACCCGCAGTGAATCGCCGTTTAGGTACACGCGCAGGCCGACCACCGTCGGGTGGCTGAACAGGTCGCCCTCGATCCGCTCGTACTCGACCCGCCCCGACATGTTCCGGGTAAGCAGTCGAACCGCGAGTTCTACCCCCAATCTGCCCAGCGGCTGGCGCAGCACCGCCACCAGCCCGGCCAGCAGCACCACGACCAGCAGCAGAATGAGGCAACCGCGCCCCCGGCGCGAAGAGCTAGAAGGCATGGAGCAACCCGAAGTAGAAGCGTCCCCGGTCATTGGCAGGTGGGTTCTTCAACTGCTTGCCCCAGTCGACCCGGACCGGGCCGATCGGGGTGCGGACGCGGACGCCCGCGCCCGCGCCATACTCGACCGCCTCGCGGCTGAACCCGGTCTCGGGGCCGACGACCTCGCCCGCGTCCGCGAACGCGACCAGCCCGACCAGGTTGAACGCGTAGGCTGACCGCAGTTCGATGCTGGCGCTCAGCATCATCGGACCGTACCGGAAACCGCCCTCCTCCCGGGGCCCGGTGGAGTCCGGCCCCAGCGCCCGGTCCGGGTAGCCGCGCAGGTTGTTGCGGCCGCCGAGCGTGAATCCTTCGTAGTAGGGAACCCGCTCGGTCTGCCCGTACGGGAAAGTGCTGCCGGCCATCGCCCGGGTAGCCAGCACCAGCCGCGACCCGAGCGGCCGGAACCAGCGCAGTTCGCCCGAGACGCGGTAGAAGTCGTTGCTGCCCTGCAGCAGCCCGCCGGCGACCTCGGCCACCGGCCGGACGTACCACCCCCGGCCCGGGTCGAGAATGTCGTCGCGGGTGTCGTATCGCAGGTTCAGGGCCAGCGCATTGGTCACGCCGCTGGCGGTATCGGCGACCAGCCGCAGCCGGTTGAACAAACCGACGCTGAGCTGGGGCGCGAGGTACCGGCTGACCCCGGTTTCCGCGCCGTACTCGCGGCTGAGCGCGGTATCAAGCCGCTCGACGTAGAAGAACGGCAGCATCGAGAAATCCACCCGGGCGCCGAACACGTACGGCACCCGGTAGTTCAGCCGCAGCCCGAGCCGGTAGTCGCCGGCGAAGTTCGGGCTGTATTCGACGCCGGTCTCGAACACGTGGGCGCGGCCGAACACGTTCAGGTGCTGCCAGTCCACCGAACCCAGCAACCGGAACGGCGGAGCCTCGAACCCGGCCCCGAACGCGAAGCCACGCTGGGGCTGCTCCACCACGTCGTAACGGATAACCACGCTCTCGGCCTGCGCCGGCGATACCCACGTCTCGGCCGAATCCGCCTGGAACGGCAGGCCGGACAACCCGCCCTCACCGTCCGGCCGCAGTACGTAGAACAGCACGCGATGAAACAGCCGGGTGGCGTACAAACGACGCTGGGCATCCTGCAGCCGCCGCCGGCTGTACAACTCGCCCGGGCTCAGCTCGGTCGTCCGGAGCACAACCCGGGTGGCCACCGCCCGGTTCCCGCGCACCCTGATCCCGGCGATGTAGCAGCGCGGCCCCTCGACAATGTTGTAGGTCAGGACGGCCAGCGTATCGTCATGTTCCCACGCGCCGTCCACCTGCGCGAACGCGTAGCCGTTATTGCTGTAGAACTCGACCAGCTTCGCCTCTCCCTCGGCCGGCATCGTTGCGGTCACCGGTTGCCCGGGCCGTGCGCCGACCAGCCCGACCAGGGTCGCGGCATCCCAGGCCTCGTTGCCGGCAAACCGCACCTCGCTGACCCGGGACCGGGCGCCCTCGCTGACCAGGAACACCACCAGCTGGTGACGCCGGGCCGGCCGCACCTCCCAGCCAACCTCGGCTGAACGGAACCCGTTGTCGCGGTAGATCGTGCCGAGCAGCCGGGCGTCCGCGTCGAGCTGCCGGTCGATGAGCATCTCCCCCCGGCGAACACTGATGGCCCCGGCCAGCATCCGGCTGCTAAACGCCCGGTTCCCCTCGAACCGGACACCGGCCGCGGTGTCGGCCGGCCCGAACCGGCCGGCCGCCAGCAACGCGGCCAGGATCAGCGCGCTCACCGGCCCGCCCCCGGGTCAATCCGTTCGAGGCGCCGGCACCGTGAGAAACGGCTCATACACGCACGCTCGGCGGCAACCCGGGGCCCGGCCGGCCTTGGCCGCTCTCGTTCATCCTCTCCGGTCCAGCACGTCCGCCATCCCGTAGAAGCCGGGCGCCCGGCCGACGCAGAAACGCACCGCCAGCACTGCTCCCCGCGCGAACGCCTCCCGGCCCGTTGCCCGGTGGGTCAGTTCGATGCGCTCGCCCGGACCGCCAAAGACCACCGTGTGGTCGCCGACGACATCGCCGGTCCGAACCGAGTGGATACCCACCTCGCCCTGCTCCTTGGCTCCCACTAACCCGCAACGCCCGTTCCGCACCCGGCTCACCCGGGCGGCATCGAGAATCACCTCGACCAGCCGGGCCGCGGTGCCGGACGGCGCGTCCCGCTTCTGCCGGTGATGAGTCTCGATGACCTCGACGTCGTACTCCGGGCCCAGCCGCCGGCGCGCCTCGCCCGCCAGCCGCAACAGCAGGTTGACACCGACAGAGAAATTCGGGGCATGCACGACCGGTATCGTCCGGGCCGCGTCCTGGAGCTCCTGCCAGGTCGGCTCGTCGAGCCCGGTCACCCCGCAGACGTAGCCTCGCCCGGACCCGGCACAGGCCCGAACCCGTTCCGCCAGCCCGTCGCCGAGCGCAAAATCAACCACAACATCCACGCCGCCGAGCAGCTCGGCCAGCCCGGCCACGACCTCGCCGTCGCCGCAGGGTCTGCCCAACCCGGGGTGACCCGTCCGCTCCACCCCGCCGATGAGCCTGATGTCCTCCGCGCCGCCCAGCGCCCGGCCGACCGCCGAACCCATCCGGCCCAGCACCCCGACGATGCCGACCCGGATGCTCATCGTACCTTCAGCAGCCCGTGCCGGCGCAGGGCGGTTCGGACCACCTCGCGGCCCGCCGCACTCAGCGGGGTCAGCGGCAGCCGGGGTTCGCCGGCCGCCATCCCGAGCATCTCCAGCGCCGCCTTCACCGGTATCGGGTTGGTCTCGACGAACAGCGCCTTGGTCAGCGGGAACAAGTGCAGGTGCAGCCCGGTCGCTTCGGCCGGGTTCCCGGCCAGGAACGCCGCGACCATCCGGCTGACCTCGGCCGGCACCACGTTGCTCGTCACCGATATCACGCCCCGGCCGCCCGCGGCCATAATCGGCAGGGTCAGCGAATCATCGCCCGACAGCACCGCCAGCCGGTCCCCGCAGCGGGCGACGATCTCGGTCGCCTGGTCCACACTCCCCGACGCCTCCTTGACCGCGACCACGTTCGGGCAGTCCCGCGCGAGCCGCTCGACGGTCGCCGGCAGGACGTTGACCGCGCTCCGGCCCGGGATGTTATAGACCACCAGCGGCAGGCCGGCCGCCTCGGCCAGCGCCCGGAAATGCAGGTACAGCCCCTCCTGGGTCGGCTTGACGTAGTATGGCGCAACCGCCAGCAGCGAGTCTGCGCCCAGCGCGCGCGCCCGGTGCAGGCGTTCCAGCGACTTCGCGGTGCTGTTCGTCCCGACACCGACCATCACCGGCACCCGGCCTTCTGCCTCGCGCACCACCGTCCCGACTACCCGGTCGAACTCCGCCTCCGACAGCGCGGCCGACTCGCCGGTCGAACCCGCGGCCAGCAGGCCGCTGACCCCGCCCGCCAGCTGGCACCGCACGTTACGACGCAGACCGGGAACGTCCAGCCTCCCGGCGCGGAACGGTGTCACCAGCGCGGTGACGCAGCCGCTCATCCGGGGCTCAGGCCCCGGCTCACCCGCTCTCAATGCCCGGCTCATGCTGCTTCTCCCCGCCACCGACATCGAGAATCCGGTCGATTTCCTGCCCATTAAGGTTCTCCTTCTCGAGCAGGGCCCGGGCCAGCGCTTCCAGCAGGTCCCGGTGGCGGGTAACGATGTCCACCGCCCGCTGCTGTTGCTCCTCGACGAACCTTCGGATTTCGTCGTCAATCATCTGGGCGGTGCGCTCCGAAAAAGTCTCCCGCATCCCCAGCTCACGGCCGAGGAACACCTGCTCATCCTGGCGACCGAAAGTCAGCGGCCCGACCTTCGGACTCATCCCCCACTCACAGACCATCTTCCGGGCGAGGATCGTCGCCTTCTCGATGTCGTCGTGGGTACCGGTCGAGAGATCGTTGAACACCAGCTGCTCCGCCGCCCGACCGCCGAGCATGATTGCCAGCTGGTTCAGGCAGTACTCGCGCGAGTAGATCCGCTTGTCGTCCAGCGGCAGCTGCTGGGTAACCCCCAGCGCCCGGCCGCGGGGGATGATCGACACCTTGTGAATCGGGTCGGTGCCGGGAATCATCCGCGAGACCAGTGTGTGCCCGGCCTCGTGGTGGGCGATCCAGCGCTTCTCGCTTTCGCTGATCAGCAGGCTCCGGCGCTCGACGCCCATCAGCACCTTGTCCTTCGCGTCCTCGAAATCGCCCATCGTCACCGCGCTCCGGCTGCGCCGGGCGGCCAGCAGCGCGGCCTCGTTGACCATGTTGGCGAGGTCCGCGCCCGAGAACCCGGGCGTACCCCGGGCCAGCACCTGCAGGTTCACGTCCGGGGCCACGGTGATCTTGCGGGTATGGACGCGCAGGATGCCCTCGCGGCCGTGGACGTCCGGCCGGTCCACCACGATCTGGCGGTCAAACCGGCCCGGCCGCAACAGCGCCCGGTCCAGGATGTCGGGACGGTTGGTCGCGGCCATGATGATGACCCCCTCGCTGGTCGAGAACCCGTCCATCTCCACCAGCAGCTGGTTCAGCGTCTGCTCCCGCTCGTCGTGCCCGCCGCCCAGCCCGGCGCCGCGCTGGCGGCCGACCGCGTCAATCTCGTCGATGAACACGATGCAGGGCGCGTTGCGCTTGCCCTGCTCGAACAGGTCGCGGACCCGGGCCGCCCCGACCCCGACGAACATCTCCACGAAGTCCGAGCCGGAAATCGAGGTGAACGGCACCCCGGCCTCACCCGCGACCGCCCTGGCGAGCAGGGTCTTGCCGGTCCCGGTCGGCCCGACCAGCAGTACGCCCTTGGGAATCCGGCCGCCCAGCTTCTGGAACTTCTGGGGCGCCTTCAGGAACTCGATGATCTCGTTCAGCTCCTCCTTCGCCTCGTCCACCCCGGCCACGTCCGCGAAACTCACCTTCGGCCGGTCAGCGGACACCTGCCGGGCGCGCGACTTACCAAAGGTGAACGCCCGGTCCTGGCCGGACGACATCCGGCGCATGAACAGCATCCAGATGCCGATGATCAGCAGCCAGGGCAGGACGCCGATGAGAATCGTCGGCCAGTTCGAAGACGCCCGTGCCCGGACGGTCACCCCGGCGTCCAGCAGCCGGCCGACCAGTTGCGGGTCCTCGGGCGTGTAGGTCCGGAACTCGGTGAAACTGACCTCCTCGCCCTTCTCGCTGACGATGCTGGTCGGCGACTTGAGCTTGCCGGTCACGTCCCGCTCGATGATCGTCACCTCGATCACATTGCCCGCGTCCACCTCGCGGATGAACACGGTATAGTCGACCGCGGTCGGGCCGCCCCGGCGCGCGGAGAAGTAGGACCACGCCGCCCAGGCGCCCAGGAAGACCAGCATCCAGATCAACAGCGGCGCCATCAGCCGCGTTCGCTTGCTCTTATCGGCCATGAATACCTTTCTGGTTGAACTCCAGCCTCACCCGGCCTGATTGCTGTCGAGTCAGCACGCACCCGGCCGCCGACGCCAGCCGCCGCGACCTGCCGGCCAGGAACGCCAGTGCTCTTTCCACTCCACCGGAATCCAGGCCCGGGATGAGCTTTCTCACCATCCTGCGCCTGAGGCAGACATTGTAGGCCAGCAGCGCCGCAACGTCAATCTCCGTGCCGCTCCGGGCGCGCAGCGCCGACCGGGCCAGGGCTTCCCCTGCCAGCCGGTCGAGGCAGTCATCCTCGTCCGCCAGCAACCGGGCGGCTCGGCGGCCGGCCGCCGCCGGGTCCGGGTTCAGCTCGCGCAGCGCCGGCACCACCCGGCGCCGCACCAGGTTGCGCGCGAACCGCTCATCCGCGTTCGACTCGTCCTCCCGCCAGCCCGCGCCCCGGGCCCGCAGCCAATCCTCGATATCCTGTCGGCCCAGGTCAATCAGCGGCCGGACAAAGATTCCCCGTACCGCCGGGATACCGCGCAGCCCGGCGGTCCCGGCCCCGCGCAGCAGGTTCAGGATCATCGTCTCCAGGTTGTCGTCCGCAGTGTGGCCAAGCGCCACCCGGTCGCATCCCAGCCGGCGCGCCTGCCGGGACAGGTGCCGGTACCGCAACTCCCGGCCCGCCTCCTCGATGCCCAGCCGGTGCCGCCGGGCGAAGCCCCGGACATCCGCGCGGCCCACGACCAGCGCCAGCCCGTCCCGCTCGAACAGCTCCCGCGCGAATGCCTCGTCCTCTGCCGCGACCGGCCTCAGCCGGTGATTGAGGTGGAACCCGGACAGGACCAGCTCCAACCTCGGCGCCAGCACCCGCAACAGCTCCAGCAGGCAGACCGAATCCGCGCCGCCCGAAACCGCCACCAGCACCCGGCTGCCCCGCGGCAACATCCCCTCGCGCGCCACCGTCTCCGCGCACCGCCCGGCCAGCGAAACCCGGCCCGGACGGCTCATCTGGCCGCCTCCGCCAGCGCCTCCCGGAAGGCCGCGGCCGCCTGCTTCACCTCGGCTTCGGTCACCACCAGCGGCGGCTCCACCCGCACCGCGGTATCCCCGGCCGGCGCGACCAGCAACCCACGCTCCCGGCAGCCTGCCGCCAGCCGCGCCGCCCGCGGCCCGGCCAGCCCCACCGCCAGCACCAGCCCTCGGCCGCGCAGCTCCGCCCCCCCGGCCAGCTCCGCCTGCAGCGTCCGGGCCAGGCTGACAGCCTCCGCCAGCAACCCGGACTCCAGCCGGGCCAGGTACTCCAGCGCCACCCGGCAGGCCGCCGGCGAGCCGCCCGCGTCCCGCTCCGGCCAGCGCCATTCCGAGCTCCCGGTCACCACCGCGCCCAGTGGCAGCCCGCAGGCCAGGCCCGATCCGAACAGCGTCAGGTCCGCCCGCACCTCGCTCCCCTGCAGGCCGGTCAACTCCCCGCTCGCCCCGGGCGCCAGCCGCGTCTCATCCGAGACCAGCATCACCCCCTGCGCCCGGCACCGCTCCGCCGCCGCGGCCAGCCGCACGTCCAGCGGATGCACCACCAGGGCGGCCGCGTCCGCCAACCGGTCCAACCCGGCCTCGTCCAGCTCGGCCAGGTACGCCACCCGGCCCCGGCCGGTCCGGCGGCAAGCCAGGCCGATGGCCGCGGCCAGCGCCTCCCGGCCCGAATCGCACAGCCGCACCCGACGGTTCATCCCACCCGGCACGACCTCCGCCAGCTTCCGCCGGAGCAACGCCCGCTCCGGCCGCTCCAGCCCGGGCTCCGGCGGCAGGCTCAGCCCGGCCCCGGCCAGCCACGCCCGCACCTCCGGGCTGTCGTGCCCGAGCGGCAACATTCCGCCGCACGAGAAGTCCAGCAGCGACCGCCCGTCGGCGGTCTCCACCCGCGCGCCCTCCGCCCGCGTCACAAACTCCGCCCGCGCCTCCGGCCCCACCGGGTTGTGCCGGGCGAACGCCCGCCTCAAATCCGCGAGCCCGTTCCGGCGCGGTTCATCCTGTCCAGCCATTACCGAAGCATACCCGATATCGGGCTGCTTGTCTTGTCCCGAACGCCTTGCATCATCACGCGCCCCGGGTATCGTAGAACCATGCCGACTTTGCGCGCCCTGCTGACCTGGCTGGTCCTCCCCCTGCTCCTCATTCTGCTCCTGCCGGAAATCCTCCGCCTCCTGCCCATGCTCCGCGACGGCCTGCTCTACGAATGGCTGCGCGACCTGCCCTGGCGCTACCGCGCCGGGTTCGGCCTGCTGACGCTGGTTGCGGCCGCGCTGCCCATGCTCGCCCGGCTCGAACGCCGGCTGGACGTGCTCGCGGCCCGGTCCTTCCTGCCGCTGTGGCGCGACCGGCTGACCGCGCCGGGCAGCACCGCCGCGTTCAACCATGCCGGCATTGACTGGCGCGTCACCCTCACCACCCCCGGGACCGAGACCGAACCGCCCGGGATCACCCTCGAACCGGCCGGCGGCCGTGCCCGCCGCCGGCTGGAACAGCTTCTCATCCTCGCCTGGCGCCTCCAGCGCGCCCGCTGAACACCTGCCCGCTTGACATCCATCAACCGCCGGGTTAGACTCGCACCGGCCGTCAGATCTGATTGCCGGCCATGAGAGGACATATGCTCAAGACACCCGAGAAGCCCCGCAAGCTCCTGCTGGTCGACTTCGAGAACATCCAGCAGGTCGAGCTTACCCGGCTCGAAGACAGCTTCCGCATCATCATCTTCGTCGGCGCCAGCCAGAAGAACATTCCCATCGAGCTCGTCACCAGCGCCCAGAAACTCGGCAGCCGGATCGAATGGCGCAAGGTCGCGGGCGACGGCCGCAACGCGCTCGACTTCTTCATCGCCTGGCACCTCGGCCGGGTGTATGAACAGACGCCCCGGCCGGACTGCTTCGTGCTCTCACGGGACAAGGGCTTCGAGCCCCTGCTCAAACACCTCAACACCATCGGGATGAAATGCCGCCGCGTCGAGAACCTCGCCGACCTGCCCGACGCCGGCGTGTCCGCCCCGCAGCAGCACGTCACCCCGGCTGAGGAACCCAACGTCAAGCGGGTGGTCGAACTGCTCGGCAAATCCGACAAACGCTCCCGACCCCGCAAGCGTCGCACCCTGGCGCAGGCCATCTCCGCGATGTTCCAGAAGAAACTCTCCAAGCAGGACATCGACCGCATCATCGACACGCTGATGATGAGGAAGCTCATCTCCGAAACCCACGGCATCATCACCTACGAGTTCTAGACGGCGATACCCCCGGGCATCGCCCGGGGGCTCATAAGACTCGGACCGGCCTGCCGATCCTTACAGGATCAGCATATTCGCCAGCGGCATCATCGACCACCGCGGCGGGCCCTCCCGGCATTCCATCGGCCGGCACTCATCCGACGGCTCCGGGGCGGGCAGGTTCCGGTACGGCACCGGCGGAATGTCCATCAAAGGCAGGCTCAACCCCTCGACCGCCGCCCCGGCGGTGAAGCCAATGACCATTCCCATCCGGTCGCGCATCACGTAGGACCGGTAGAACCCGCGGTGCTGACCGCGCGTGTCGTACACCGCTTCGCCCACCAGGAACCCACGCGGCTTACCCTGGTAGTCGAAAAACGTCTGGTCGCAAAGCCGGTACTGCGGCCGGCCGTGCTTGTCGTATATCGGTATGTCGCCCGTCACCACTTTCCTCCTGTACTCACCGGGCGAACCCGGCTACTCCTTAAGAACACGAGTCCCTGCCGGAGGGGCCGCCGGCAGCGACTACTGATTATCCTCGTCTTCGCCCGGACGTCAAGAGAATATCTCAACAAGCAGTCCCACTTGCCCCGGCTCGCCCGCGACCGTGACCGTGACGTCAATCACCAACGCAATGCCACTCAAGAACGCCGCCCGGTTCACTCCGGAAATCGCTCGCCCGGTCCGCCTCGACCCCCAGCCCCACCCGCATTCCCGGGGCCGCCCCGGTGGCCGCTCCCCCAGCCGCCCCCGGGGCGGCTCCCGGAGCCGCTACCGGAGCCGCTCCCGGGACCGCTACCCGAGCCGCCCCCGGGGCCGCTACCCCGGCGGTCCCCGGAGCCACCCCGGTAACCGTCCCCGGAGCGGTCCCCGGGGCGGCCCCGGGGGCGGTCCCCGGGGCCACAGG
>JAWOIB010000092.1:0-4020 GCA_046484845.1 bacterium | reverse complement strand
GTTCGACAAACTCGCCGAGCAGTCTGCGCCGCCGCGTGGCGGTCATCGCGTAACGGGCCGGGTGAGCGACGACCGCCTGTCCGCCGGCACCCCGGATCCAGCCGAGCGCCTCATGCCGGCGTGCCAGCCGAGAACGGCCAGGTCGGCCGGACCGGTGCGGTAGCCGAGCCGGAGCGCGAGCACGTCGGCCGGGCGATACTCGACCCCGGTCCGGACTATCACCGGGCAGCCCAGCGGGACCGCGAAGTCGGCACCGAGGTTGAACCGCCCGCGGTGCCACGCCGCACCGAGCGCGGCCTCTGAGCCGAGGTCGCGCCAGTCGGCGCCGTACCGGGCAAGGCCGAAGTTGCGGCCGACCAGCCCGAGTTCGAGCGCCTCGATCGGGCGGTAACCGATTCCGACATCCAGCGCGCCGCCGTAGCCGGCAACGGTATGCAGGCTGTTGTAGAATCCTTTGAGCCCGGCCCCGAGTCGCCAGCGACCGGCAAAGCGCGCGCCGTAGCCGAGGGACAGGACCGAATTCCAGGCGCTGAAGGTGTCCCCCGGGGTGTTGGCCGGGGTCCAGTACTCGATGCCGGGTTCCGCGCTGTAGAGCATCCCGATGGCGAACGCGCCGGACCGGCCCGGAAAGGTCAGTTGGAGGAGCTCGTCCCGGATGTTCCCGAACCACTCGTGGTGGGTGAGCGTGAAGTGGTACTTCCTGACCCGGCCCAGCCCGGCCGGGTTCCAGTAGAGCGCGCCCGCGTCATCTGCCCGGCCGACGTAGCTGCCGGCGAGGGCCTCGGCCCGGACGCTCTGCCCGATCCGCAGGACCGGCATCACCGCCGTTCCCGGGCCGCCGAATTCGAAGATGGCGAGCAGGGCACAGGCCAGGAGTGATGTCATCGCCGTCATTCCCGCGTTACGACCAGGCGCTTCTGAATGCGCCGGGTGCGGTTGCCCCAGGTGGCCTCGAGCAGGTACTGGTAGGTGCCCGGGGCGACCAGCCTGCCCTGTTCGTTGGTGCCGTCCCAGCTTTGCTGGATGACCGCCGGCCCGGGATGCGGCCCCTGGTCCGGGAAGATGACCCGCCTGATTAGCGTCCCGACCCGGTCAAAGATGGTGAGGTTCAGCACCGCGTCAGCCGGGATGCCGATGATGAACGTGGTCCGGGTCGCGAACGGGTTGGGGTAGTTGTGGATGTCAAGACCGGGCACCAGGGTCAGGGCCAGTAGTGCGCTGTCCCGGGCCGGCGTCTGTCGGCCGATGCCGATGAGCGCGAGGGTGTGGACTGTCGGCAGGTTGGTGTCGGCAAGGACAGCCGGGACGCTGACCTCGACGGTGAAGGCGCAGCGCTGTTGCGGGGCGATGTAGCCGAGGTCCAGCCGGTCGGCGCCGCCGGGCGGGTTGGTGCCGGTGGAGTCATAGTACCGGGCCCGCCAGCCGGGCGGCAGCGGGGGCGGCAGTAACCGGATGCTGTCGCCCATGTCGCCGCGAACCTCCGCGTAGAACTGGTAGCGCCCGGTCGCACCGATTTCGATGCGGTCGGCCCGGTCCGGGCCGACGATGAGTTCCGGCGGCTGGAGTACCCGGATGGTTACCCGGGCACGGTCGTTGTCCGGGTTCTCATCGTCGCTCAGCCTTGTCGTGCAGGTGACGACATGCTGACCCGGTGCCAGCAGCCAGGGGTCGAAACGGACCTCAGCCCCGGTTCCCGGGGCCAGCGATGGAATTACGATGGTGCGTTCGTAGACCGGGTCAATCCGGAACCGGACGTCGAAGTTCCGTGCCGGTTCGGTGCCGTAGTTGCGGACCAGCACCCGGGGGCGAAGCGTGTCGCCGGCGACGAACACGTAGGGTGGACCGGGTTCGATAATCGCGGCCACGCCGACGTCCCGGGCCAGACTGTCGGTCGGAGACGCGACCAGCAGGAGCGAGAGCAGGGCGGCAAGCATCAGGAGCCGTTTCCTTTCTTGCGGCGCTTTCCCGCGACGTGGATGATTCCGACCAGCACCAGCAGGGCCAGCGCGGCCAGGCTCAGGATTGCGCCGAGGCGGTACCAGCCGGACCGGTAGCTGAAGACCACGATGTGCTCGCCGGCGGGCAGGGGTACCGCCCGGAGGGTGTGAAAGGCGGGCAGGACGGTGACCGGCCGGCCGTCAACCGTCGCCCGCCAGTCCGGGTGCCAGTTCTCGCTGAGCACGAGCAGGCCGGGCGCGTCGAGCCGGGCGCGGACCTCGATACGGTTGGCGTCGAATGATACTATCTCGGCCTCACCTGCTTCGCCGGTCGCGCCGGCCAGCCCCGGGTCGTCGTAGAGGAGCGCGGTGCGGGCCGGGTCAAAGCCGGGTGACATCAGGGTTCGGATGACCTCATCCTGATCGCCGACGAGGCGGTACTCCGGGCAGATGAACGCGCGGGGCAGGGCCGAGGGGTTGCGGTAGACCGCGTACTGCCGTCCGAAGGAGGCGGGTTCGAGCCGTTCGTAGAGATCGCGGAGCGTGCGGATGAGCCGGCGGGTTTGCTCGTCGTAGGGCGAGTCGTCTTCCGGCAGGCGGGGCCCGACGACGTACTTGACGTTGAGCAGGTTCGCGAAGTTGGGGTGCAGGAGGTTGCCGGCCTGGAACATCACGCTCTGGCCCGCGCCGATGAAATCCTGGTAGTTCTGGAGCGGGTTGGGCATCTGGCCACCGGCGCTCTGGATGCCGTACTGCATGAGCACGCCGGCGTCGGAGCGTTCGTAGTGCAGCGGCAGGACCCGGTGAAGTGAAGTGTCCTGGCGCAGGAAGGCGACTGCTTCGTCCGGGGCGAAGTACTCCGAAGGCGGCGGCACACCCCGGATGTAACCGCGCTCGCCGTCCCAGAGCCGGAGCGAGAGCCCGATGTCGAGCGTCATGACACCGGCCGCAACCGCGGCAAGCGCCAGCGCAAGGGCCGGCCGGCGGTCACGACGCCGTCTCAGCCAGTCGAGCGCGCTATTGAATCCGAACCCGGCCAGCACCGCGAGCGAGAACGAGGCGAGGAAGAAGATCATCGCCGGGCCCCGGAACTTGCTGATGCCGGGGAGCAGGAGATAGGGCAGGCGGTAGAACGGGGTGTTGCCGCCCCAGGCCATCAGCAGGCTGAAGACGAAAGCGAGCAGGAAGAACCTGACCGTTCCTCTCCGCCAGTTGCGGACGATGCCGACGACCGCGAACAGGAGCGGCAGGAGGCCCATGTACTCGCTGTGAAGTTTGAACGGGTTGCTGCCCCGGTATTCGCCGAGGATGCCGGAGAAGCGGGGGGAGAGGAGGTCGAGTGTCTCGCGGATGGGCATGGACCAGGAGGTGGCGTAGTCGTAGCCGCGTTCCGCGCCGCGGGCGGCGTAAGGCATGTTGCCGAATATCGGCAGGTACTGGATTGCGGCGAGCGCCACCCCCGCGCCGGTTCCGATAATGAAGAAAAGGCACAGCCGCAGCGCGAGCCGGGCCGAACGTTCCCGTCGAAGCAGGACGACGAGCTGGTACAGGAAGTACGCCGCGAGCATCAACCCGGTGTAGTAAACCTTCTGGACGTGGCCGGACAGGAGTTGCAGTGCCAGCACCAGCCCCATCAGCATGAACCAGAGGAGCTGCCGCCGGGACATCGCCCGGTGCAGGAAGAACAGCGCCAGGGGCAGAAGCGCAGAGCCGATGAGCCGGCCGTCGTGGCCGGCGTAGGTGAGCGTCAGCAGGCTGCCGGCGAACATGTAGGCGACCCCGCCCAGGGCCGCGGGCAGGGCCGGGAGCTTCAGTTCGCGCAGGAAAAGCCAGGTGCCAATGCCGGCGATGACGACATGCGTGTAGAAAGTCCAGGACCAGACGATGTGCACCGGGACGAACAGCCGAAAGAGCTGGGTCGGGTAGAACAGGTCCCCGAAGAAGGCGGCCAGCGTCGGCTGGCCGCTGAGCAGGGCCGGCATCCAGAACGCGACGTTGCCGTTGGACTTGATGTACTCGGTCATGAACAGGCGCATCGAGTAGGCGCCCGCGCCGAGCCAGTAGGTGCCGAAGAGCATCTGGT
>JAWOIB010000041.1:0-6777 GCA_046484845.1 bacterium | reverse complement strand
TCATCGACCTGCACTGCGACAGCATCCTCAGCCACCTTGCCGGCGAGCGGGACCTCACCGCCCGATCCGGGCAGGGCCAGCTCGACCTCCCCCGGATGCGGGAAGGCGGGCTGGACGCGGAGGTGTTCGCGGTCTTCGTGGACCCGGCGCAGCACCCGCCCGGCGTGCGCGCGCCGTTCGCCCGCAAGGCGCTCGCCGAACTGGAACGGCTCTGTGCCGCGACCCCCGGCCTCACCCGCGCGCTCGGGCCGGCGGAGCTGGAGGACGCCTGCGCGGCCGGGGCGCTGGCCGCGATTCCCGGGGTCGAGGGTGGCCACGCGCTTGACGGCGACAGCGGTCGGCTCGAGGAGTTCCACGCGCTCGGCGCCCGGGTGCTGACCCTGACCTGGAACAACTCCAATGAACTGGGCCGCTCCTGCGTGGAGCCGGACGGCACCGGCCTGACCACGCTCGGCCGGGAAGCGGTCCGGCGGCTGAACCGGCTCGGCCTCATCCTTGACCTGTCCCACGCCGCGCCGGAGACGTTCTACGACGCGCTCGAGTTGTCCATCGCCCCGGTCATCTGCTCCCATTCCGGCGCGCGCGCCCTGTGCGACCATCCCCGCAACCTTGATGACGAACAACTCCGAATGCTGGGCCGGCAGGGCGGGCTGGTCGGGGTAGTGTTCCTGCCCTGGTTCCTCGCCCCGGGCGGGAACCGGGTCACGGTCGAGAACGTCCTCGACCACATCGAGCATATCACCGCGGTCGCCGGCCCGGCCGCGGTCGGGCTCGGCTCCGACTTCGACGGGTTCAACGACCCGCCGCCCGCCGGGCTCGAGGACGTGACTAAGCTGCCCGCGCTGGCCGAGGGCATGGCCCGGCGAGGCTTCCCCGAGCCGGACATCCGGGGCATCCTCGGCGGCAATTTCCTCCGCGCCTGGCGCGCGGTCGTGTCCGCGGCGCGGCAAACCGGGCAATAACACCGCGGGGCGCAGGTTACCCCGCGCCCCGCAAGCCGTTTCGGCCTGAACCTACTCGCCGTACTTGGCGATGATGGCGTCCTTGCCCTTGTGCAGGATGTCGTACTTCTTGCCGACCTTGATGAAGGCCGCGATCGCCTTGTCGATGTGCTCGCGCTCGTGCCCGGCCGAAAGCTGGACCCGGATCCGGGCCAGGCCCTTGCCGACCACCGGGTAGAAGAACCCGATGACGTAGATACCTTCGGTATACATGTCCTTGGCGAAATCCTGGGCGAGCTTGGCGTTGTAGAGCATGATCGGCACGATCGGGTGCACGCCCGGCCGGATGTCAAACCCGGCCTCGGTCATCGCCTTGCGGAAGTACTGGGTGTTACCCTCGAGCTTGTCCCGCCGCTCGGTCGTTCGGGACAGCAGGTCAACGATGGTGATCGCCGAAGCGGCAATCACCGGCGGCAGCGAGTTCGAGAACAGGTACGGCCGCGAGCGCTGGCGCAGGAGTTCGACGATTTCCTTGCGCGCCGCGGTAAACCCGCCGGACGCTCCCCCGAGCGCCTTGCCCATCGTCGAGGTGATGACATCGACCCGGCCCATCACGTCGCAATGCTCGTGGGTGCCCTTGCCGTGCTTGCCCATGAACCCGGTCGAATGGCTGTCGTCAACCATCACCAGGCAGTCATATTTCTCGCAGATGTCGCAGATCTCCTTGAGCGGGGCGACGTCACCGTCCATCGAGAACGCGCCGTCGGTCGCGAAAATCCGGAACCGGGCGTTCTGGACCTTCTCCGACTTGAGCGTTTCCTCGAGGTGGGCCAGGTCCATATGCCGGATGATGTACCGGTCCGCCTTCGAAAGCCGGATGCCGTCAATCACCGAGGCGTGGTTGAGCGCGTCGGTCAGAATCGCGTCCTCTTTCTTGAACAGCACCTCGAACAGCCCGCCGTTGGCGTCGAAGCAGGACGAGTAGAGAATCGCGTCATCGAGCCCGAGGAACGCCGCGATCTTCCGCTCGAGCTCGCGGTGGATGTCCTGGGTGCCGCAGATGAAGCGGACGCTGGACAGCCCGTAGCCCCAGTCGTCGAGCGCCTTGTGGGCCGCCTTGATGGTTTCCGGGTGGCTCGAAAGCCCGAGATAGTTGTTCGCGCAGAAGTTCAGCACTTCCTGCTGGGGCGCGCCGGCCGGGAACTCGACCTTGATGCCCGCCCCCTGCGGCCCATAGATGAACCGCTCTTCCTTGTAGAGCCCGGCTTCCCGAACTTCCTTGAGTTCGGTCTGCAGGAACTCCTTCATCTTGCCGTATGCCATTCAGTCCTCCTTGGACTAGGGTTTTGGTTTCTCTTCCGCCGCGAGCGCCCGCACTATCGCCACGCCCGAACTCGTACCGAGCCGGGTCGCGCCCGCCGCAATCATCTGCCGCGCCGCTCCGAGGTCACGGATACCGCCTGCCGCCTTGACCCCGACCCGGCCGTTCGCGGCCCGGGCCAGCAGTGCGACGTCGGCCGCGGTCGCCCCGCCGGTCGAGAACCCGGTCGAGGTCTTCACGAACCGCGCCCCCGCCGCGACCACCAGCTCTGTCGCCCGGGTCTTCTCCTCGTCGGTCAGCAGGCAGGTCTCGATAATCACCTTCACCGCCCGGCCGGGCACCGCCTGCACCACCCGGCTGATGTCGGACACGACCAGCTCGTCCGCCCCGGCCTTCAGCCAACCAATGTTCATCACCATATCAATCTCGTCCGCCCCCAGCCGCACCGCTGCCTCTGCCTCGGCCGCCTTCGCTTCGCGCAGGCTCGCCCCGAGCGGGAAGCCAACGACAGTGCAGACCCCCGTCACGCCGCCCGCCAGTTCTCGACGGCACAGCGGCACATGGCAGGAGTTCACGCAGACGGTGGCAAAGCCGTGCTCACGCGCCTCGGCGCACAGCCACTCGACCTGCCCCGGAGTCGCCTCGGGCTTCAGCAGGGTATGGTCAATCAACCGGGCAAGTTCTTCCAAAGTGCTTTCTCGTGGCTGGTTCCGGCCGCAATTCTAGACGACGCGGCCAATCTGTCAAGGTAACCGGCCGGCCGCTCTCTACTGAAGGGCCTGCCGCTGCCAGCAGGCCGCCGCTCGCCGAACGCCCCGTCAGGCCGGCTGGTCCGGGTCGAAGGACTGGCAGCGGTCGCCGGTCGCGTCTCCCGGGCTCCACGGCTGGCATTTGCCGGTATCGGTGCCATCCTCCGGGCCTTCGAGCCGGAGGAGGATGACCGGGGTCATCGCGTCTCCCTGGCCGGCCGGGTTGTCGGCCAGCGCCGACTCGACCAGTTCCCGGTCCAGCCCGGCCGACGCCCCGACCACCTTACAGCCGAAGATGTCGTTGGCATCGACTATCGCCGCCTCGCAGCCGGTCTGCTCCCTGAGCTTCCGGGCCACCCCGTCCGGGTCGAGCGGGCCCTTGATGACGCAGTCGTAGAACTCCTTCACCCCCGAGGTGTGGGCGGCATCAATCATCGCCGCCTGCGGGCCGGCCACCCGGTAGAAGTCCCCGCTTCGCCCGCGCAGTTTTCCCCACGCGCCGGCAATCGCGGCCCGAACTACCCGGGGCGCGCCGACCTCATCAATCGCGCACTGCATTGACCACGGGCTCCTGAGCCCGATGCCGTACGGCACCTTCTTGACGAACCGCCAGAGCACCCGCGCCCAGAACCCGGGCCGGATGCGGGACACCGGTATCGCCCGGCCCTGCATCACCGCCACCGGGCTCTCGGCGATGGTCAGGATGTCGCCCGGTTCCAGGGCCGGCCGGGCGAACCGCTCGATAACCTCCTCGATGCGGTCCTGCTCGGTCAGCAGGCCGGTGCGGATTGGTATCCGGCGCACCCGGGTGCCCCGGACGCCGACCGTGGCGGGCTTGTCTTTGCTCACCGACAGAATCTAGCCGCGGCCGGCCGGAAATCAACTCTTGCCCGGACCGGGCGGGTTCATATACTCGCACAATGCCAGCGCCGGTTGACGACCACGCGGAGGCCCGCTTCACCCGCCGGGTCGGGCTGGTATCGGCCGGCACGCTGCTGTCGCGCCTGCTCGGGCTGGCCCGGGAGTCGGTGTTCGCGTGGCTGTTCGGGGCCGGGATGGCGACCGATGCGTTCAATGTCGCTTTCCGGATTCCCAACTTCCTGCGCGACCTGTTCGCCGAGAGCGCGCTTTCGGCCGCTTTTGTGCCCACCTTCGTGCGCAGCCTGCGCCGGGACTCGCCGGAACGCACCTGGCGTTTCGCCGCGGTGATGCTCAACACCCTGACGCTGGTCATCGGCCTGCTGGTCATCCTCGGCATCATCTTCGCCCCCGGGCTGGCCCGGGTCATCGCGGCCGGGTTCGCGGACCAGCCGGACAAGCTGGCACTGACGGTCCAGCTCACCCGGGTGATGTTCCCGTTCCTGCTGTTCGTGGCCTGGGCCGCGCTGGCCATGGGCATCCTCAACGCCTGCGGGACCTTCTTCGTGCCCGCGGTCGCGCCCGGCGCGTTCAACCTCGTCTCGATCGCGGTGCCGCTCGCCACCTTCGGCTGGCTCCGGAGCATCGGGGTCGACCCCATCACCGGCATGGCCTGGGGCGTAACGCTCGGCGCGCTCGCCCAGGTTGCCATCCAGCTGCCCCGGCTGCGCCGGCACGGTTTCCGCTGGCAGGCCGCGCTCGACTTCGCCGGCCCGGAAATCCGCCAGGTGTTCACCCGCTGGCTGCCGGTGATACTCGGGCTGTCCTCGTGGCAGCTCTCCGCGCTGGTCAACACCTTCCTGCTCACTTTTCTGTCCGAGGGCTCGGTCACCTGGGTCAACTACGCCTACCGGATCCAGCACCTGCCCGCCGGTCTGTTCGGGGCGGCCATCGGCTCGGTCGCGCTCGCCGAGTATTCACACGAGGCGGCCGGCAACACCGCCGACGCCATCCGCGCCCGGTTCCGGCACGCGATGGGGCTGGTGGCAGCGCTGACCATCCCGGCCGCGCTGCTGCTGATGGTACTGGCCGGGCCGGTGGTGCGGCTGGTCTACCAGCACGGCCGGTTCACCGCGGCCGACGCCGGGTACACCGCCCAGGCGCTCGCGCTCTACTGCCTCGGCATCTGGGCCGCGGCCGCGGCCCGCAACTGCACCGCCGGCTTCTACTCGCTCGGCAACACCCGGACCCCGGCGCTGGTCGCGGTGGCCGCGGTCGCGGTCAGCATCGGCATCAACCTGCTGCTGATGAACCGCATCGGGTTCCGGTCTTTCCCGCTCGCCAGCGCTGCCGCCCAGTTCCTCAACTTCGGGGTGCTGTTCGCGCTGCTGCGCCGGCGGGCAGGCGGGCTGTTCGGCCGGCAGGTGTTCGGGCTCACCCTGCGGGTGACCGTCGCCGCGGCGGGCGCGGCCCTGCTCGCGCTCGGGCTCGCCCGGCTCTGGACCGTCGTTCCCGGGTCCGGCAGCATCGCCCACCGGCTCGGCCACGCGCTGCTCCCCGGCGGGCTGGGCATTGCCGCTTACTACCTGTTCGCTCGGCTGCTCCGCATCACCGAGGTCCGCACCGCCTTCGCCCGGCTGGTTCCGCGCCGCCGGGAAATCCCTCGCCCCGGTTCAGCGTCTAAGTAATCGAGATGGCATTTGACCTGACCCGCGAACCGGGGAACCGGATACCGGTGCTGGTGGCCGGCTGGCCGGGCATGGGCAATGTCGGCCTAGCCGCGGTCGAGTACCTGCGCCGGAAGCTGGACGCCAGGCTATGCGCCCGGCTCGACATCACCGACTGCGTGTTCCCGGAGGCGATTGAAGTGGAACAGGGCATCGGCCGGCTCCAGGTACCCGCGCCCCAGGCGCTGTACCTGGTCGAGGAGCCGCCGCTCTTGCTGTTCGAAGGCTCGCTCCAGCCCGGCGGCCGGGCCGGGGCCAGGATTGCCGACGAACTGATCGAGTTCGCCCGGGCGCACGGGGTCGAAACGGTCTATACCGGGGCGGCCTTCGCCACCCCGATGAGCTTCCGCGACGAGGTCCAGGTCTTCGGGGTATCGACCGCGGATCGGCTCCGTGACGGCTTCGTTGCCCTCGGGGTACAGCCGCTCGGCGAAGGCCGGATCTCCGGGCTGAACGGTCTCCTGCTCGGCCTGGCCGCGCATCGTGGGCTGGCCGGCACCTGCTTCCTCGCCACCATGCCCCATTACGCGGTCCAGACCCCGAACCCGAAAGCCTCCCGGGCGCTGGTCCGGGTGTTCGAACGCCTGCTCAACACCGGCATCGACACTGACGACCTCGACCGAGAGGTCGAGCAGGTCGACCAGCTGCTGGGCAAGTTCGAGTCCCGGGTGAACGCGGCGCTCAGCGACCTCCGAGCCCGGCTGGAAGGCAACGCCGAATCCGACGAGAGCGAGGAAGGCGATGACCGGGAGACGCCGGTGCCCGAACCCCGCGAGATGATGGAGCGCATCGAACGGCTGTTCGCGGCCGCCTGCGCCGACCGCGGCAAGGCCCGGGAACTGAAGCGGGAACTCGACCGCTGGGGACTGTTCGGCGCGTACGAGGACCGGTTCCTGGACCTGTTCTCATCCGACCGCCGGCAGCACGACTGACCTCTCGCACCGGAAACTGCCGGGCGGGGCCTGAGGCCCCGCCCGGCGATTTCACCGGCTTGCGCCGGCAGGTCAGTGCTGGATGACCAGCTTCTGCGTCGCGCTCGCGCCGTCCGCGTCCAGCCGCACGAGGTAAATCCCCGCGCTCAGCTCCCGGGCGTCGACGCCGATTCCGGGCCTGTCCCCGCAGGGCGGCGGCGAATTCGGCGACGAGGGCGAACAGGATCCCCTGTACGACGAGGCCGTGCG
>JAWOIB010000126.1:0-13319 GCA_046484845.1 bacterium | reverse complement strand
GAGCGGACCCGGCTGGCGGTTGCACCCGAATCGGTCGGCAGGGACGTCCGTTCCGCGGAGAGAGTGCTGACCACGATCCACTACTACTCCCATGTTCTTTCGCGCTACCCGCGCAGCGACAATGAACTCGATCGCTATGGGATGGAACTGCGGGAGATGATGTCCTACGTGGTGGAGGAGGGCATCTGGCCCGGTTCCGACCTGCTGGCCGACGCTGGCGTCAGCGACCGGGTGGAGCTGGTCGCGGCGGGGGAACTCGTCGATGCTCCGCGCGTGAGCGCCGTGTTGTTCCGCACGCCGATGACCGATGACCTGGACCTGGCGTTGGACCTTCCGGATAGCGTGGGCAACGATGAACTCAACCTGTCGGTCGTGGCGCTGTTCCAGGTGGTGAGCTCGGGGCTGGACGAGCCTTCAATCGAACTCCTCGACAAGGTCTTGCGCTACTACCGGACGTATGTCGGCGAGGGAGTGAACTACGCCAGCCCGGCCGCGGCCCGGAGCCTGGCGAACCGGGCATTCCGTGAGGCCGGGGGTGAGGCGAGCTGATTCAGCCCGATTCGCGGCGGGGCGGGCATTGCCCGCCCCGCAATGCTTCGGAAGCGACCTATGCGCTCGGGGCGCGATTTTCCCGGCGCAGGCGGCGGCGCTCCGCGCCTTTCTCGAACGAGGTGTAGAGCACCGGAATGAAGATGAGGGTCAGGAAGGTCGAGACGACCATCCCGCCGATGACCGCCCGGCCGAGTGGGGACCAGAACTCCGAGCCCTGGCCGATCTGGAGCGCGAGCGGCATCAGGCCGAAGATCGTCGTGAAGGCGGTCATCAGGATCGGGCGCAGGCGAACCCGGCCGGCTTCCCTGACCGCCTCTTCAAGCCCGAGACCGCGCTCCCGCCGGAGCTCGTTGATGTAGGTCACGAGTACGATGCCGTTGTTGACGACGATGCCGACGAGCACGAGCACACCGACCCCGGAGACGATCGAAAGCGTCGTGCCGGTGATGAAGAGCGACCAGAGCACACCGATGACCGCGAAGGGAATGCTGAAGATGATGATGAACGGGTCGCGTAGCGACTCGAATTGGGATGCCATCACCATGAATACGAGCAGTACCGCAAGCAGCACCGCGAAACCGAGGTCGCGGAACGACCTCATCATATCCTCGTAGGAGCCGGCGACATCGATATTGAAGCCGGGTGGCGGCGCGACGGCTGAAAGCGCGACCTGCGTCTCCTGCCCGACCTGGCCCGGCGGCCGGCCGACGACGTTGGCGGTGACGGTGACGATACGCTCGGTGTTCTTGTGCTCTATCTTGAGTGGGCTCACGCCCTCGCGGAAGGTGACGAGGTTGCTGAGCGGCACCGGGCCCATCGGGCCGTTGATAACCGCAGCGAGGACGTCGCCCAGTTCCCGCCGCTGTTCGGGCCGGAGCCGGATCAACACGTCGTACTCCCGGCCTTCAAGCCTGTACCGGGTTGCGATGGCACCCTCGAGCTGGGTGCGGAGCGCGCTGCCGACCTGGAATGGTGTCAGGCCGTGGCGGGAGGCCCGCTCTCGGTCGATAACGAGCTGGACCTCCGGGTCGCCTTCTTCGCGGCTTGACTCGATGTCCACGACACCGGCGATGGTTGACATCGTTCTCATCACCACCCGGGTGAGTGAATCGGCGACTGCCAGGTCATGGCCAACAATCTCGACCTGGAGCGCGGCTCCGCCGCCCATGAAGTCGCCGGCCCCGCGCTGGCGGCCGGCGCGGATCTTCATCCCGGGGATGAGCGCGGCGCGCCGGCGGACGTCGGCCTCGATTTCCTCGACCGTCACCCGCGACCCTTCGCTGACGACGAGGTCGATCTCCGCCGAGTTCGAGCGCGCGCCGCCGAAAATCGCCGAGAACACGCTCGTGCCGCCGCCGACCTGGACCATTGTCGTGCGCAGTTCGCCGCCCCAGCGCTCGACGATGTACTCCTCGAGTTCGCTGACCGCCTCGTTCGTCTTCTCGAGGCTGGTGCCGGTCGGCATCTCGGCGTGGATCTCGGTGAAGTTGGTGAACTGGCGGGGCATGAACTCGGTGCCGATGAACGGAACCAGCGCGAAGCTCAGGATCAGTACCGCGACGGTCGCGAGGATGACCCGCTTGCGGTGGCCGAGACCCCAGCCGATGAGCCGGGCATAGCCCCCCTCGATGCGCCGGAAGGCCCGGTTGCTCCAGCCCCGGATGCCGCGCTCTTCGGCGTCCGAATCCTTCATCTTCAGGAACCGGCCGGCGAGCATCGGGATGAGCGTCAGGGCGATGGCGAGCGAGGCGACCAGCGCGAAGATGATCGCGAAGGCCAGCTCCTTGAAGAAGACCTGGATGATGCCCTTGAGCATCAACAGGGGCAGGAAGACCGCGATCGTCGTCAGGGTCGAGGCGGTGATCGCCATGCCGACGGTGGCGGTGCCCTCGCTGGCCGCCCGCAGGGGGTCATCGCCCTGTTCACGACGCCGGAAGATGTTCTCGAAGACGACGACACCGTTGTCCACGACCATCCCGACCGCGATCGCCAGCCCGGCGAGCGAGAGGATGTTGAGAGTGAACCCGGCCAGGAACATCCCGAACAGTGCGAAGAAGATGGAGACCGGGATGGCGAAGGCGACGAACATTGTCGCTCGGAACCGGCGCAGGAACAGGAACAGCATCAGCCCTGCGAGGATGCCACCGAGGACCAGGTTGGTGGCGACGCTGGAGACCGAGTCACGAACGGTCTGGGCGCTGTCCCAGAACAGGGTCAGGTTCACCGAAGCCGGCAGGTCGCGGCGGATCGCGTCGAGCTCCCTGAGCAGGGCGTCCGAGACTTGGATGGTGTTGGCGTCGGGCCGGCGCTGGATCCAGATGTAGACCGCGCTCTTGCCGTCCATCCGCACCATCGCCTCGCGCTCCTCGGGTGCCCAGTTCACGTTCGCGACGTGCTGGACCTGGACCGGACTGCCGTCCGGTCGCGCGCCGATGATGGTGTTTCGGATGTCGTCGAGGTCGCGGTACTGGCCGACGAGGCGTACGAGGTAGCGCTGTTCGCCGGCCGAGACCGCGCCGATCGGGAAGTTGAGGTTCTGGGCCTTCAGCGCGCCGGCGAAGGCCTCGCTGGTGACGCCGGCGTTGGCGAACTCGCGCAGGTCGAGGGCGATGTGGACCTGGCGAGTGAGGTCGCCGCCGACGTTGACCGCGGCGACCCCGGACACGCGTTGGAGCCGGCGGCTGACCTCGTCGGCGATCTCGGCGAGCTCAGACTCGTCAATGTCGCCGGCCAGGCCGAGGTTCAGCACCGGCATCATCGAGGGGTCGAACTTGAAGACGAATGGCTTCTGGACGTCCGCGGGCAGCGCTGCCTGGGCCATGTCGAGCCGGTCCCGGATGTCCGCGGCCGCGGCGTCAAGGTTCGTGCCCCAGTCGAACTGCAGGGTGATGGCGGAGAAGTTCTCCTGCGACGCCGAGGTGATGTCGGTCAGGCCGGATATCGTGCCCAGCCGCTGTTCGAGCGGGTCAGAGACCTCGGACTCAACCTCCAGCGGGCCAGCGCCGGGATAGACGGTTGCGATGACGACCATCGGGAAGGTGACGTCGGGGTAGAAGTCAACCCGCATCCGGGTGACGCCCAGGATGCCGAACACGACCAGGGCCAACGTCACCATTACGGTAGTGACCGGGCGGCGGATGGCGGCGTCGGTGAGCTTCATTGCTGCGCGTCCCCGACTGGCCGGACCCGGTCGCCGTCGCCGATGCGTTCCTTACCGGTGGTGACAACCGCTTCGCCTTCACGGACCCCGGACCGCAGTTCGGCCAGCCGGTCCCCCCGGAGCCCGGGCTCGACCGTGCGCATCTCGATAACGCTGTCGATGACGACCGCGATTCTCGGTTCGCCGTCCGGGAAGAGCGCGGTGAGCGGTACCACGATTACCTCCGCCAGTTCCTCAAGCACGAGCCGGATCGAGGCGGACATGCCCGGGACCAGTCGCCGACCCGGGTTATCCACGATCAGCTCGACAGTTGCGGTCCGCGATAGCTGGTCGAGCATCGGCGTGACCCTGGTCACCCGGCCGGTGAAGGTCGTGTCAGGCCAGGCCGGGACAGCGATCGCGCCCGCGGCGCCGACCCGGACGTGCTGGAGGTCAGCGTCGCTGACGCTTGCCTGGATTCGGACCCGCGCCGAGTAGTCGACGATCATCGCCACCGGCGTCCCAGGACCAACGGTCTGGCCGACCTCGACGTAGACCTTGCCGACCACACCGGCAACCGGGGCGCGGACCGGCGCGGGCTGGTAGTCCATACCCGGGATGTCGTTGATGACGTAGAGGATCGGTTCGTTCTCGGCGACCGGCGAGCCTTCCGGCCGGGCGATGTTCGTCACCCGGCCTGGGCTCTTGGTCATTGCCGCGGCTTGCCTGTCACCTACCACGGTGCCGATGAGGTTGGTGGTGCGGGTGACTGTCGCGCGGCGGACCGGGACGACCCGGACGGTTTGGACCGCGCGCGCTTCCTCGCGGCCGCGCGGCCCACAGCCGGCGTTGATGAGAAGTGCGGTCAGCAACGCAAACGTCAAAGTATGGCGCATGTTAGTTCTCCTCGATGCCCATCGCCCGGCGCAGGGCGGCCCGGGCGATGCGGTGGTTTGCCAGCGAACCCAGGTACGAAACCCGGCTCCGGGTCAACGCGAGCTGGGTGTCAAGATACTCGGTGTTGGTGATGATGCCGTTCTCGTAGGCGGTCTCGGCGAGCGCGAGCGCTTCGCGGGCGAGGTCGGTGTTTTCGGATTGGAGCTCGATGTTCCGGCGCTCCTGCTCCAGCTTCGAGTACAGAGCGCGAACCTCAAGCGCGAGTGCCTCCTCGGTCATCGCCAGGGCAATGCGGGCCTGGCGCTCGCGGGCCAGGGCCTGGCTCAGGCGGTTGTGGTTTGCGCCGCCGGTGAATAGCGGTACCGACGCGCCAGCAGTGACGTTCCAGTCACTGCCCCAGCCCGGGCTGAACCCGACGGGGTTCTTGTAGTCGTAGTTGAACTGTGCGAAGAGAGTCGGCAGGTTGGCGGTGCGGGCAATGCGGACACCGAGGTCGGCCATCCGTGCCGCCCGGCGGAGCTGTTCGAGCTCCGGCCGTTCGGTTAGCGCCACGGCGACCGCGTCGTCGAGCGCGGTTGGCTCGGCTTCGTATCCGACGTCACCTTCGAGCGCGAGCGGCCGGTCCGGTTCGATACCGCAGGCGTTGCGCAGGGAGGCCAGTACCAGCTCGGCGCCGCTCTCGGTCCGCGCCAGTTCGGAAGCGAGGTTGCTCAATCCGATCCTGGCCCGGCGCAGGTCAAGCCCGGTCGCAAGCCCGTTTTCATGGAGCGACCGGACTTGGCCGACGTGGCGCTCGAGCTGGCGGTGCGACTCGCGCATCAGCTCGGCCATCTCCCGGGCCAGCATCGCGCCGTAGAAGCTCTCCACCGCCCGGCTCCGGACCTGCTGGCGGGCGAGGCGCAGGCCCTGTTCCTCGATCTCCGCGCCGAGGCCGGCGAGGCGCCAGGCGTTGATCAGCTTGCCCCACGTGAACAACGTCTGTTGGGCGGTGCCACGCAGGATGTAGTTGTTCGCCCCGCCCAGCGCGAGTTCCATCGTATCGATGCCGATGACCATCGCGATCGAATCGGTGAACCCGATGAGGTTGCCCTGCGGGTCGTAGACCCGGAGTGGAAACCGGCCGTACACCGGGGCCACCATCTGGAAGTCGCTTACCGTGCCCAGCCGAGTGTAGCTCGCCGACGCGGAGAGTTGGGGTAGCATCGCGCCGAAGCTCGCCGAGCGGCCGGCAACGGCTTCCTCGACCCGGGCACGGGCCTGGTGAATGGCGTGGTTGTTCGCCAGCGCCAGCTCCACCGTCCGTTCGACGTCGAGCACGAGCGTGTCCGCGGCCGCAGTCGCCACCAGCGCGCACAGAGTGATGGTAAGTAGTCCTGTCTTCATCGATTCTCCTTGGGTGAAGGCGCGGCGAGGATGCCGTGCAGGTACGCATCGAGAGCCTCTTCGAGCGGGTTCTCGACCGGTAGTTGCTGACGCTCGACCAGGATGCTGGCCGGGAAGTAATGAATCAGCAGGGCCGCGACCAGGTACGGGTTCACCGACCGGAAGTCACCGGAGGCGATGCCGGGCCGGATTATCTCGACCAGCGCTTCGATGATCGCGCGCATTCTGGGTCGCACTACTCGTTCGAGCCGCTCGACGTCCAGTGAGGCAAACTGGATCGCGTCGGGGGAGGATAGCGACACTCCGCCGGCGCTCTGTTGGGACATTTCGGCCCAGCCTGCGAATACCGCTTTCAGTTTCTCGACCGGAGCGGCCTCCCGGGCGGCATTGGCCCGCACCGTGGCGAGCCCGTCATCAAGCGTCTGTGCGACGAGGCCGTCAACGATGTCGGCCTTGTCCTTGAAATACAGGTAGACCGTGCCCTTGGCCACGCCCGCCTCGGCAGCGATGTCCTCAACCGTCGCGCGGGCGTAGCCGTGCTCGGTGATGGCCCGGCGGGCCGCGGCCAGGATTGCCTGCCGCTTATCGCAGTCTCTGCTCATTACACTCCTTTGACTGACCGGTCAGTCATTGCTCAGGCATAGCAAATAGACGCCTCATGGAACATGGATTCTGAGAACAGCTAAGGCACCAAACTGCAAACAGATGGTAGGGGCTGGCAGTTTGAAGTCAAGAACTGAAGACGGCCTCTGTTCTGCCTTCGGGGTGGAACGGTGCTGGAAGCGGTCTGTCACTACGCGGGCCTGCGGGTTCGTCGAGTACGGCGGAGGCAGTTCGTCCAGCTCCGAAATGACTGGAGCGCAGTTCATCACGACAGGGCTGTGTTGTGGACGCCAATGTCTGTGTCGGGTTCTCTTGACACCGGATTGCTGTGGACTAGTCTTCTTATCCGATGGCCATGAGAGAGCAGTCAGACAACATCATCGCCCGCGTGAGAGACGCTGAGGCGGCAGTCGCCGCCGAAGTCGAGTTGGCAGAGGAGCAGAGCCGCAGGGCAGTTGCAGCGGCAGAACTCGATGCGCGTAATGCTTTGGACTCGGCCAGGCAGCGTCTCAGGCAGGAGTTCGATCTGGCCAGACGGCGGGCAGAGGATGAAGCCGAACGGCTGGTGCTCGAATCAGCCGAGGCCACGAACGCCGAAGTTCGGGCGACTGTCAGTGTTGGCGAGGACAGGATTGAGCGCGCGGTGGAGCGCGTTGTTGACAGGCTGAAGCAGCGGTGGCGGTTGAGCCAGTAGTCAAGGTATTGGTGGCGGTCCACAGGGATCGCTCCGATGACCTCTTGAAATCCCTGCAGAGACAGGGGTTACTGCACATCACACACTCCGACGAAGTCGAGCCGACCGGCAGCTCGGGCGAGCTGGCTCGGGAGTTGAGC
Organism: bacterium; assembly: GCA_046484845.1. GTDB lineage: Bacteria > Hydrothermota > Tepidihabitantia > Tepidihabitantales > Tepidihabitantaceae > DSBX01. The sequence goes on along the minus strand of JAWOIB010000126.1, from coordinate 5,911 downwards.
CGACTTGAAGAGGCTATCGAATTGCTGGCAGCGCGGTCCAAGCGCAAGGCCGGTTTGCTGGGTGGTGACCGTGAGCAGATGAAGCGCTCGGAGTATGACGCGGTCGTCCGGCACTATGAGCCCGGGCAGAAGCTGGATGAAGTCGGCAGTCTACGGCGAGAGCTCGACGTTCTGGCCGGTGATGAGCGCGAGTTGCGGGCGCAGGAGCAGAGGCTGCTGCCGTGGCGGAATCTCGATGAGGCTCCTGCCCGGTTCCGGTTGCTGAGTTCCACCGCGGTAGTCTCCGGCTTTTTCTCCGACGCCGACGAACTCGAACGAGCCCGATTGGAGCTGAGCTCGAAGAGCGCGGCGGTTGAGGTGGTATCGTCCGGTCAGTCCGGAGTGGCCGTGCTGGTGGTCTGTCTGCGCGCGGAACTGGGCGAGGTGATGCGACTACTGGGAGGAATGAAGTTCGGCGCTGTTGACCTTGGCGACATTGACAGGAGACCGGCGGAGCTGTTGGATTCGGGCGAGAAGCGGCGCGGTGAGATGGCTGACCGGCGAGTTAAGATAGAGGCGCGGCTGTCGGAGTTGGCCGTCGATCTGACTCACCTGAAGGCCAAGGCCGACGGGTTGTTGAACCAGCAACTCCGAACCGAAGCCGAGCAGGGACTGGACCGAACTGAGACGGTACTGGTTCTGACCGGTTGGGTCCGCGAGCGTGACTACCCGGCACTCGAACGACTTGTTGACCGTCTGGGTCCGGCCGCGATCGGCCGGGAAGCACCACTTCCGGAAGAATGCCCCCCGGTGGCCCTTAGAAACTGGAAGCTCTTTCGGCCGTTCGAGCTGGTGCTCGATCTCTACAGCATGCCACAGCCGGGTGAGGCCGATCCCACTCCTTGGCTGGCCCCGTTCTTCGCGGTCTTCTTCGGTTTCTGTTTGACCGATGCTGGTTACGGCGTAGTCCTTGCCGTCATAGCTTTGCTGCTGATGAAACGGATGGGGACAGGGAACAAGCTGCTGGGCATGCTGCTCATCGGCAGCTTGTTTACGATTGTGGCAGGCGCGCTGGTCGGTGGATGGTTCGGCGACCTGCCGGACAGGCTGAACTTCGGTCCGTTGCTGTCATTCCGTGACTCACTGATGTGGTTCAATCCTCTGGTGAACCCGATGCCGTTTTTCCTGCTTTCGTTGGGGTTTGGCTACGTTCATCTGATGTACGGAATCGGTTTTGAGATTATTGACAGTCTCCGTCAGCGCCGTCCGGGCGAAGCGTTCCTAGGGCAGTTGCCCTGGTTCGTCGCGCTGAATGCACTCACGGGAAGCGTGTTGCTCGGCGGTCGAATACCCGGGTGGGTGGCCAATCTGCTGCTCGTTGTCACACTTGCCTCGGTTGCGGCGATCGTGGCGTTCAGTCAGCGCGAACGCAAACTGGCCGTGGGACAGGTTCTCTGGTTCGGGCTTATCTGGTCGCTGCTGATTTTCTCCGCCGCCAGGCTGGACTGGTTGCCCTCGGAGTTCCTGTATGTCAAGTGGCTGGTGCTGGCTGTCTTCGCCGGGTTGTACGTCTACTCGTTTGCCGACCTGTCTCGACAAAGGCGGCTCTCGGCGATTCCGCTGGCGCTGGCTGCAGTCGGGTTTGCCGCGCTGGTGGGTTGGCTGGTCGGGTGGTTGCCGTGGTTCGTCCCTGCCCTGATCGGGGCGGCGTTCTTCTTCTTTGCGCCTGCCAACCAGCGTGTCGCCGGCAAGTTGGCCTGGGGTGGGTACGCGCTCTACGGTGCAACCTCGTACATAGGCGTAGTGTTGAGTTACATCAGGATAATGGCGCTGGGCATGGTCACCGGGGGAATCGCAATGGCAATCAACACCATCGCTTGGATGGTCACCGGAATACCGGTGCTGGGGATTCTGCTGGCGCTGGTCGCTTTGGTCGGGGGGCATGCGTACAACCTTGCAGTGAACGTGCTGGGGGCGTTTGTGCACACGCTCAGGCTGAACTACGTGGAGTTCTTCCCCCGGTTCTATACCGGCGGTGGAGAGCCTTTCGTTCCGTTTCGAGAAGAGAGTCGCTACGTTGCGATAAGCTGAAGGAGGACCATAGTGGTTGATCCGATTGGACTGGCGTTGGCAATCTTTGGGGCGGTCATAGCGGCGATCACCGCGGGAATAGGCTCCGCTGTCGGCATCGGCACAGCGGCCCAGGTGGCCAATGGTGTTCTGGCCGAAGACCCCAAGAAGTTCGGCAATGTCTTCATCCTGGTCGCGTTGCCCGGAACCCAGGGTTTCTACGGTTTCTTGGGCGCGTTTCTGGCGATAATGCAGCTCGGCCTGCTTGGGCAGGTCAATCCGATAACTCTCGGTCAGGGTTTGCAGATGTTCGCGGCTTGTCTGCCGGTCGGCATAGCCGGGCTGGCTTCCGGTATCTGGCAGGGGCGGGCATGTGCATCAGGAATAGAGCTTGTCGCCAGACGGACCGGTGAGGGCACCAAGGCGGTCATCTTCGGGGCAATGGTTGAAACCTACGCGGTTCTTGGTCTCCTGATAACGATTTTTGCCCAGATGGGCATCAAGCTTGGCTGAGCGGGATGGGTGTAGCTGACCTGTTGGAGAGGGTCCGGTTTGAGGGGAAGAACCGGGTTACTGCGGTTGAGGCGAACCGCGATGAGCAACTCGCGGCCATCGCTGCCCGGCGAGACGCGGAGATTACTGAACTGGAGCGTGAGTTTGCTGAACGCAGCGAACTTGAGACTCGTTTGACCCGGGACCGCGCGCGGAGCTGGGCGGCATTGGAACGGCGCAAGGCCTTGCTCGAAGCCCGATGGCGCGCAATTGATGCTGTGCTGCTTCAGGCGCGCGAGAGGCTCCCGGGTGAGGATGACTATTATGAACTCCTCAGCGGCCTCGCGTCCCGATACGCCGTGGCAGAGGCCATGGTTCACCTTTCTCGAGTTGATACGGAGCGATACGGCGGCAAGCTCAATTCGGGACTGGGCGATCCCGTTGACATCAGCGGTGGTCTGATCGTTGATATCGGTCGACAGGTGATAGATTGCTCGCTCGATGAATCACTGGATGCAATGCGCGGCGAGCTTTCTGCCATGATCGCTCGCGAACTGTTCGCGGACGAGTCTGATTGAAGCTCAGGGGTTCCCGACAGAGAACCGGCTCGAGCTGCTAACGGGTTGCTCCCACCTCAGTTTGGCAAGGTCCTCCGCCCGTTCGAACCAGTCCGGCGCGGCATCAAACCGGGCAATGTACTGCCGCAGGGCGGCGCGGTTGAAATCCTCGGCGCGGGCGGCGGCATTGGACCGCGCACCGCTGTAGAACCGGAGAAAGAACATGGAAAACACCAGGCCGGCTGATACCCAGTCGCCGGAACGGGCCGCGTAGAAGGTTCCGGCCGCGCTGGTGCCGGTTACGAGCAGGCTGAGCAGGCCGTCGGCCGTCCGCCCGGCGTAGATTTCGCCGGCGCCGGGCAGGAACGCCGAGAGACCGATGGCGAGTTCCGGACTGCGCCGGGCCGGTGGCAGGGCAAGCCGCTCGGCGAGGTTGGTCCGGTCTGAGCTTTTGTAGCGGGTCGCGGCCGTCGTTCTGAGACCGCAGTTGAGCTCCAGCCAGGCGAGATGCCGGTTGAACTCGGGCAGAAACCCGACCGGGAGGTGTGCGGCAAGGCCGTCGAGTTCGAGCCGGGCCCGTTCGAACCGACCCTGCCCGGCGAAGAGCCCGGCCAGGGCCAGGGCAGCGGCCGGGCCGATGCATGTGTCGTCCAGGGCCAGTTCCCGGAGTTCGACTGCGGCGGGTTCGGACTCGCCCGCGGCCGCGTGGCTGAAGGCCAGTTTGAGTCGGACTTGACCAGGGTTTGCGGTTCCGGCGTGCAGTTCGCGCAGGTATTCGGTGGCCGCGGCTTCGGCGAGTCCGGCCTCGTAGAGACGGTCGCCGGTGTCCTCAGGGAGTACTGCGAACGCGGCCAGCAGTGTCAGCGCGGCAAGTGCGTTCATACCGGCGGATTGCTAGCGGTCGTCAAGAAGGCTTCCCGGGTCGAGCCGCATCCGGTCCAACAGGTCATTGGCCAGGGCCGCGTACCGTTCCTCTTGCCAGCGGTTGAAGGCGCCGGCCGCGCGATTTGCGCCATAGACGCCGCTGGCGTAGAAGAGTGCGGTTGTCGCGCCAAAGAAAGTGGTTTTGATGTGGGTGCGGTCCCGGCGCTCGGGTTCGGAGGCGAACCACCAGGTGAGGAACCCGGAGCCGGTGACCGCGAGCAGTGAGTAGATGCCGTCTGGGACACGACCGGCGTAAACCTGGCCCGCGCCCGGGACCACGGCCGAGAGTGTGGCCGCCAGCAGGCGCGAGCGCCGGGGCAGGTCCCTGCCGTCGAGCACGGCCAGGGCCAGCCATTCCGGTTCGTCCGCGTCACGGAAGACCGAGGCCGCATCGGCGAAACGGTGCTCCCGGAACAGGGCCCAACCGGAGAGGAGCGTCTTCTCGCGGGCGAGTGACGGGGCGAGTTCGGCCAACTCGATGCGGCAGTCCTTGTAGCGGCCGGCCGCGAAGAGGGTGCGGGCGATGCCGAGCCTTGCGGTTGCGGGCGCGTGGGGGAGGGCGTCGGCGAAAAGGGACTGGGCGAGTTCGTGCCTGCCTGATCGAAGCAGCGCTTCAGCGCTGAGCAGGGTGGCTTCGACACGGATCGTACTGTCCGGGCTGAGTGCGGCCGCCCTGACGTACTCGGCGCCGGCCCGGTACCAGTCGCCGCGTTTCGCTAGCCAGCGGGCGAAGTCCAGCTCGGCTGGCCCGCTATCGCGCTCGACCGTGACTTCAGTGCGGAGAAGGGCAGACGAGGCGATTGCCAGAGAGACGGAGCCAGGGCTTGAGACCGGGTCGTTGAGTCGGCCATCAGTGGTGCCGACGTAAGCGAGCCCCAGCTGGGTCCATGCGTGGGGGTTGCAGCGCGTCAGTCGATCCGCGCCGACAATAATCCCGGCAGCGAGGCCTTTGGACTCAATCGCTCGCCGGGTGAACTGGGAGCAGGTCGGGTGGAAGTTGCAGGTACTTGCAGGCTGTCGGGATGAAAGGATCACCTTGTAGGCGTCAATCACCCAACGACCGGCCACCCCGGCTGCGTCGTAGCCAGCGTTTGTGGTTGTCACCGCCAGCGCGAGGGCCGTAAGAATCCGTCTCACCGCCCGATGATACGTTCGACCGCCTCCGGGTCAAGCTGTTGCGGGCGCAAAGCCCGGAGGACGGGGTCGCCGACCCAGACATGGAGAGTCGAGGTTGTGTGCGCGTCGCCCGGTTCAGGTTCGGGCACCGCGCTTGACCCCAAGCCGGGTTGAACTAGGATGGTGTCGATGCGTTGTCTTGTCACCGGGGCTCGCGGAATGCTGGGCCGTGAGTTTGTTTCGTACCTTCGTGGGCAGAACGAGGAAGTAATCCAGTGGGACCTGCCTGACCACGATGTCAGCGACATAGAAAGGACCATCAACGGTATCCACGGGGTTGGGCCGGATGTGGTGTTCCACCTCGCGGCATGGACCGACGTGGACGGCTGTGAGTCTGACCCGGCCCGCGCCACCAAGGTGAACTTCCAAGGTACCTGGGCGGTCGCGCTGGCCGCAGCCGAGACCGAGTGCCGGCTTGTGTATGTCAGCACCGACTATGTCTTCGACGGGCAAGAGGGCAAGCCCTACCTGGAGAGGGATGAGCCGAACCCGCTTTCCATCTATGGCCGGAGCAAGCTGATGGGGGAGAAGGCGGTGCGCCGGACCGCGCGACGCAGTTCGATTGTCCGGACAAGCTGGCTCTACGGCCGGCACGGCAGAAACTTCGTTGATACGATTCGAGATAAGGCAGCGCAACAGCCAGTGATTGAGGTCGTTACGGGTCAGGTGGGTTCGCCGACACTTGTTTCGGATCTGTGCAGGCCCCTCCACGA
>JAWOIB010000090.1:0-9855 GCA_046484845.1 bacterium | reverse complement strand
AGGTATCGGCCGCGCTGTGCGCCGGCAGGCCCGCGGCAAGGCCTTCTCGATGACGCCGGGTCGGTCCGGCCTTTGCTCCGTGAGCGGAGCCCGGGTTCCTGTTATGCCTCCAGCATGGCCAAACGACCCGGCGACCGCCGGCTGCACGTCAAGACTGACGTAATCCCTGTGGCACAACCCTATGACGTTATCGCTGTGGCATCACAACCGCCACTCCGCAGGTTGACAGCCTTGGCCTCGTCCATATCATACCCTGTGGCGCGTGCGCTTGTCTGCATCCCGACCTACAACGAGCACGAGAACGTCGCCCGGATAATCGAGGCGGCGCTCGCCCAGTCCTCGGAGATCGAACTGCTCATCATTGACGACAACTCCCCCGACGGCACCGGCGACATTGTCCAGCGCATCTCGGAAGCCAACCCGCGCGTGCACCTCCTGCGCCGGCCGGGCAAGCTCGGGCTCGGCACCGCCTACGTCGCCGGGTTCAAATGGGGTCTCGAACGCAGCTACGACTACCTGTTTGAGATGGACGCCGACTTCTCGCACCCGCCCGAGAGGCTGCCCGAAATGCTCCGGCTCCTGCGCGAGCACGACCTCGTCATCGGCTCCCGCTACTGCGACGGCATCAGCATCGTCCGCTGGCCGATGAAGCGACTGCTGCTGTCCTACAGCGCCTCGATTTACGCCCGGCTGGGCACCGGCTGCCCGGTCCGGGACCTCACCGCCGGGTTCAAAGGCTACTCCCGCCGTGCGCTCGAAGCCATCAACCTCGACGCGCTCAAACAGCAGGGTTACGGGTTCCAGATCGAAATCGTGTTCGCCATCTGGCGCAAGGGCCTCCGGCTGGTCGAAACCCCGATCGTATTCACCGAACGGCAGGCCGGGGTTTCTAAGATGTCGAAGAAGATCATCTGGTCCGCGTTCTGGCTCGTCATCAAACTCCGCTTCCGCCGCTGGTTCGGCCGGAACTGACCGCGCTCAGCAGAAGAACTCGGGCCGCACCCGGCCGCCGGCCTCGAAACCGACTCCCTCCAGCTCCAGCAGGGCGCGCTTCATTCGCGGGCCGCCCCGGTACCCGCCGAGCGTGCGGTCGGAACGGACCGCCCGGTGGCAGGGAATGACGATGGGAAAAGGATTGCAGCCGAGCGCGTTACCGACCGCGCGGGTCGCGCCGGGCCGGCCGACGCGGGCCGCGAGCGCCGCATAGGTCGTCACCCGGCCGCGGGGCACCCGGAACTCGGCCCGGAGCACCGCCTGCTGGAACGGCGAGCACAACTCAAGCCTGATGCTGTCCAGGTCGAAACGGACCGGCTCGCCGTCCAGCACCCGCCGGATATCCCGGGCCAGCCGCCTGACCGCCGGGCTGCCCGGCCCGGCGCCGGCCTTCTCGAACCGCTCGCCGGGAAGCGCGACACGCACCACCGCACCGCCATCATCCCAGAGGACATGGAACCTGCCCAACCCGGTGTCCACCGACACCCGGCCGCAGCACTGAACCGCGCACGCCATTCCCGCTCACCCAGACGCCCGGCCCAGCGGCCGGACGTAGCGTCGGTCCAGCGGCGCGAAGCCGCGACTCCGGTAGAACGCGGCCGCATCCGAGTTGAACTCGTACACGCTGAGCTGGACCTCCTCCGCCCCGCGGCCCGCTGCCCAGCTCATCGCCGCGTCCAGCAACGCACCGCCGATGCCCTGCCGGCGCTGTGCCTCATCGACGACCAGCCCGCGCACCTTCAGGAACCGACGGGACCGCTTCACCGGCACCTCCGGCGACCGGCCAAGCCCGCAGTTAATGAGCCCCGCGACCGCGCCCCGCACCTCGGCCACTGCCAGGAATGTATCCGGGTCCGCAACCAGGCTCTCCACGTACCCGCGCGCCCGGTTCGGGCCATCCGGCTTTCGGAACCGGTCCGGCAGGCCCTCGCGGTGCATCCGGTCCATGTGCTCAGCCAGTTCGCAGATGCGGCTGTAGTCGGTGATTCTCGCCGGGCGGATGACACAATCGCGCACGCGGAACGATACCCGAATGGCCGGCCAACGCAAGCCCGGTTCTACCTGCTGGAAAGAACAGGCGGCGGAAACCCGCCGCCCCTGACTCCTCTTCGTCCTGGCTAGCGCAGATTGTTCTTGTCGATGTAGGCCCAGATGCCCTTCATCAGGTCGAACCACTTGATCTCGGCCTTGTTGCCGAAGATGACCTTCAGCTTGTCGTCGGTCTTGACCCGGAGCGCGGCGAGACCCTTGCCCGCGCCCTTGGTCTTCAGATCGTGCTTGTTGGCGTAGTCGGACAAGCCCTTCATCAGCTCCGTCGGCTTGAGCTCCTTCTTGCCGTAGATTGCCTGGAGGGCCGCGTCGGCGTTGATGGTGATTGCTGCGAGGCCTTTCTTAGCGGGCATTTTGGCTCCTTTCGCCGGTGTTTGTACCATTGCACCCGCCGCAGATTAGCATAACCGGCCGGGAAGTCAATTCCGGCCAGCCCGCGGAAGGTCGCGCCGAGCGACCGAGCCGCCCGGCGCAGGATGCCGAGGGGGGGATTTGAACCCCCATGAGCGTGAGCTCACTAACTCCTGAGGCTAGCGCGTCTGCCATTTCCGCCACCTCGGCACGGTCCTGATTGTCGAAAGCGGCCTAAAGAATAGCCGCCGGCCGCCCGGGAGTCAAGCACCGTCAGGGCTTCAGAACTCCACGACCAACCCGGCCATCGGCCAGAAGGCCAGGCCGTAGACCGTCTGCCGTTCCGGGTTCCCGTCCGCGTACCGGTACATCGACACGTTGCGCCGGCCGTAGAGATTCTGGACTTCGAAGTACCAGGCAAGGCTCCAGCCCCGGAACAGAAACTTGTGGTCCCGGCGGATGTCGAGCCGGTGGTAGTCCGAGTAGCGTTCGGAGTTGCGGACATCGGCAGTCGCAATCCAGCGCCGGGTTTCCGGACTCCAGTCGGGCGGGGTGAAGGGACGGCCGGACATGTATCGGAACCGAAGCCCCAGGTCGGATTCGTCGGAGAAGAGGAAGCCACCGACTGTGGCCCGGAACCAGCCGGGCAGGTTGCGGTACCAGTCCATTTTGTGGAACTCGAACTTGTAGCTGGCGACAGCGGTGAGGACGTGGCGGTGGTCGTAGTCGGCCGGGAGCCGGCGCGAGGAGTCAAGCGGGTCCAGGGTCCAGTTCTCGGCCAGGGAATAGGCAAGACTGCCGTGCCAGTTCCGGGAGTGTCTCTTCTGCAGGAAGAGCTCAAGCCCGCGCGCGCCGCCCCGGCCCTCGGCCACGTACTGGGGCGAGAAGGCCCAGGTGTCGGGCGTGGTCCTCGAATAGCGAATCGGCAGGCGGATATTCTCCTTGAGGTAGCCTTCGAGCGACAGCCGGACGTCGTCGCCGAAAAGGCGCTCGATGCCGACCACGTAGTGGTCCGACCGCCGGTCCGCAAGCGTGCGGTTGGCGGCGCTGTCCTGCAGCAGGACGTACCAGGGCGGCGGCTGGTGGTGCCAGCCCCAGCCGGCGTTGAGCCGGATGCCGCCGGCCAGCGGCTGGGAAGAGAAGCCGACCCTGGGCGCGAGCGCGGTATGGCCGGTGTACCCGAACCGGTCGAACCTGACCCCGGCGGTGAGGTGGCCCAGCCCGCCGAGCCGGGCCCGGTGCTGAAGGTAGCCGCTCAGGTTGACCGAAACCACCTCGCCCTGCGCGCCGAACTCGCGGACGACCGGGTTGCCGAGCGAATCGAGGAGCGGAAACGAGTCGCGGACCGTGCTATCCGGGTTGTAGACGTAGCGGAAAAGTGAATCCGGCCTGGTTCGGAGCAGGACGTCGGCCGGGGTCCGGCTGACGCCGATACCGGCCCGGGCCTCCTGTCCGGGCAGGAACCGGAGCGAGCCGTCGTATTTCGCGGACATCATACCCTCTCTCGACCGGTTCAGGGTCAGCGTGTCCCGGACGTCGGTGCTTTCGTACGCGAAGAGGTCCCAGTCGGTATTCGTCGCCGACAACAGCAGTCGGCCGAAACCGGCATCCCCGAACAAGGTCTGCCAGCCGATGCCCGCGGCGTACCGTTCGGTCGTCTGGATTGCGGTGTAGGTATCCTCGACCAGGTCCTCGCCCGGTTCGATGCGAATGTAGTCCCTGCCCCACAGCCCGAGCAGGGAAAGGTCATGGGCCGGGTGGAGCCGGAGCGTCGCCTTGCCCAGCGCATTGTCGTAGTACGGAACCGCGCTCATCCCCCAGACGCCCATCCTGGCCATGAGTTCGAGGAAACTCTTGTGATAGGAGCCGATAAACGAATTGCTCCGGCCCGGCAGGGGAAAACTGAGCACCCCGCCGATACCGGCCATGCCCATGTCGATGTTGCCGTCGAGCCCCTGGGTCGAGCCGCGCTTGAGGCTGATATCCATCACCGACGAAGTGCGGTTGCCGTACCGGGCCGGGAACGCGCCGGCGATGAAGTCAACTTCACGTACCAGGAGCGGGTTGAGCATACTCACCGGCCCGCCCTGGGCGAAGAACGAACCGAAGTGGTTGGGGTAGGGGATTTCGATGTCGTCAATCAGGAACAGGTTCTCGCCCGGGTTGCCGCCGCGCACCACCACCTCGTTGTCCTGGTCCCCGGAGGATACCACCGAGGGCATGGCCTGCACCGCCCGCTGGATGTCGCCCAGTCCGCCGGGCACGGTCCGCACCTCCTCGGAGGCGAAGTTGCGCTCGGATACCGGTGCGTCCTTGACTTTCGGGAACTGCTCGGCCCGGACCGTCACCGCGGTCATCGCAATCGGTGCCGGCTCGAGCCGGAACTCGACCTCGGCGGTGTGACCGGGATTGACCACAACCGGGTTCCGCACCTGGTCGCGGTAGCCGATCATCGAGGCCTCGACCGACCAGGTCCCGCTCGGGACCCCGGCGACCAGGAACCGGCCGTCCGGGTCGCAGGCGGTGCCGAGCTCGGTCCCGGGAATGACGACCGTGGCCCCGGCAAGCGGGGCGCGGGTCGCGACGTCAAGCACCACGCCGGAGACGTTCCCGAGCGGGGCGGCGACAACCGCCAGCGGCAGCAGCAGCAGCAGAAGGTTTCTGGTCACGTTTGCTCCTCCTGTCATCCGAAGGTCGGTACCGAATCCGGTGAGGCTGCCCGGCCTCGTGGAAACGGCGGCGGGCGGGAAACCCCGCCCGCCCTGATCTCGGAACCGGCTAGAAGCTGTCCGCAACGTCGGTAACCCGGACGTTGTCGCAGAGCAGCCATTCCGGCACGCTCATCGCCTCAGGCGCGCGCCGGCCGTAGGTCGCGCTCCCGTTGACCACCGCCGCCCGCGAGCTGACGGCCACGACGTTGCTGAACACCGACGGGCTGGTGTCGGTAACCCGGGTCGAGAACATCGGCGCCACGAACTCGCCGCCCTTGACCCGCATCGCGTTGAACCGGGAGGACCCGGTGAACATCCCCTTCGTCGGGTCGGGCAGGTGGATGTAATGCAGGTGCGGGATGTAGAGCGCGTCCCCGGCGAGCTTGCGGGCGGCCTCGAGCCCGGCCGGCCCGTCGCCGGTCGCCAGCACGACGTCGCCGGTGGCGATGTCGTGGCCGGTCGGCTTCCTGCCGTACCGCGCCGCGGTTCCCGAGTCGTAGAGCAGGCCCTTGAACACGCCCTGCTCGACGATCGCGAACGGCCGGCGCCGGATCCCGGACAGGTCGAACGGCATCCCGAACACGTTAGGGTTGGTCGGGTCGTCGGTGATGCTGATGCGCTCGCTCAGCAGCTTGTCGCCCGGCTGGTTCTGCGCGGTCCAGGACCGCTTCTCCTCCCAGGACCGGCCGTAGAACCCGCCCCATAGCGCCAGCGTCACCAGCTCGGAAATCGCCTGCGCGCCGAACAGCACCCGCTGGCGGCCCGGCTTCGTCCCGAAGCCGTCGTGACCCTCGTACACCGGCAGGAGCTCCTCGAACGCCGCGATGACCTCCTCGGCCGTGAACTCGCCCGCCGCCTTCTGGCTCCGCTCGACCTGGAGTTCCCACTTCTTGTCCTGCTCCTTGAGCACCATCACGAACCGGCCGTCGGTGAGCCGGCGGTAGCATTCCCGGCCGTTGGCGGTCGAGGTGAAGAACATCTCGGACGAGCCGGTGGACCAGGACCCGGAGAAATCGTACCGCCCCCGCGGCTTCAGCTCCTTGACCGCCCGGGCGCAGAGGTCGGTCTTGTCCTCGGCGGAGAGCGATTCCAGCGCCGGGTCGAAACCGGTGGAGTCGTCCACCGCTTCCTCGGCCGTGCCGAAAATCGGGTCGTAGTCCTTGGGCAGCGCCGCGCGGCAGTTCTCGACCGCGTGGTCGATAGCTTCGCGGAGCTGGTCGGCCGAGACGATGTCCGCGGTCAGGCTGAAGGAGCCGACCTTGCGGCCGTCCTGGACCGAGACGTCGAGCCGGGTCAGCGCCTCGTGGGTCGAGAGCGCGACCGACGAGTTGCCGAGCCGGATCAGGCTCGACTGCTCGCGGTGAAAGTTGAGCTCGACGTTCATCCCCGCCTTGCGGGCCTCGTCGCGGGCCCGGCAGAGCAATTCGCGAATCCTGTTTTCCAGCATCTTTACTCCTTCGCCGCGGCTTCGGCCTCGCCGCACTGGACGTCCTTGAACCGCATCACCGGGATGCCGTGGCCCAGCTCCATGATCTGGTTGGGCTCGCCCTTGCCGCAGTTCGGCACCGACTGGAGCAGCCAGGTCGACTTGTCCCCGACCTTGTCCAGCGAGCGCCAGAATTCCAGCGTGTGCCCCTGGTAGGTGGGGTTCTTGAACACCCGCGTGCGCCGGCCGTCTTTGACCTCCCAGGCGATTTCGGTCCCGAAATGGAAGTGCTCGCGGTTAGAGCCGATGGACCAGGATACCGGCACGTCCACAATGATGCCGTTCTCGGTCGCGGCGACGATGTCGTCGAGGGTCCCGTCCGCGCCCGGGTCGATACTGATATTGGTCATCCGGTCTATCGGGGTCCGGTAGAAGGCGCAGGCCCGGGCCGCGGTGCCGGACTCGGTGACAACCTCCCGGCCCGCCTTGGCGTTGGCCTCGGCCAGGTCGGTGCGCGAGGACAGCACGTTGACCAGGATGCCCTGCTTGATGAGGTAGTAGTCACGCTGGGGCGTGCCCTCGTCGTCGAAACCAAACGTCCCGGGCGAGTTGGGCGTGACGCCCGCCCGGCAGTTGAGCTTGTCCGAGCCGTACCGGAGCTTGCCGATCATCTCGGGCCGGACGTGCGAGCCGCCCGCGAAGGACAGCTCGTACCCGAGAATCCGGTCGAGTTCGAGCGCGTGTCCGATCGTCTCGTGGACCTGCAGGAAGCCCTGCCCGGGCAGAACAATGAGGTCGCGTTTGCCGGGCGGCATCGGTTCCGCGGCCAGCACCTCCGCCAGCTCGCGCTTGATGCGCTCCGCGTGGCCGGAGAACCAGTCCGGGTTGGTCAGCCATTCCCAGCCCCGCGTTCCCGAACCATCCGAGAAGAGCTCCAGGCTCCGGCGCTGGGTGCGGCCGTCCTTGTCCGGCGCCATCACCATCATCGTCGCGAAAGTGTTGTTGACCAGCCGGCTGACCTCGGTACCCTCGGTATTCCAGTAGAGAATGCGGCGGCGCTGGAACCGGGCATGGACGATGCGCTGCTTGACCGAGTCGTCCTTCAGCCGGGCGTCGATGCCGGTCAGGAAAGCCAGCTTCTCGGCCAGCGGGACCTCGAACGGGTCCCGCACGACCGGCGCACAGTACTCGCCCTTCGCCGGCCGGCCCTCCCCCATCTCCTTCGGGAACCCGGGCAGCCGGGCCGCGGCCTTTGCGTTGGTCAGCGCCCGGTCGAAGCAGGCGGTAATCGTATCGAGGTCCGCGGTCGCGGCGAACCCCCACGCGCCCTGGTAGAGCACCCGGACGCCGATGCCGCGCTCCAGCCCGCGGTTATTACTCTCCAGGTTGCCGTCGTAGAGCACAACCCGCTGGCTGGCGTCTTCGTCATACAGCCGTGCGTCGGCGAAGCTGCAGCCCGCGGAGCGCATCCGGTCCAGCTGGGCCCGGACCGCAATGGCGGCCTGTTCAATTGTCATCACTATCATCTCCTTGGTTGAGTCCTCGCTGTCGGTACAACAATGATTATGCCCGCGGGGTGGCGGCAAGTCAAAGCCGGGCGCAGCTTGACTCTCCCGGCCCGGCCCGTTAGATTAGTGGGGAGAATGCGCCTGTGAGATTCACGCGACCGCCGGTGAGCTGCTGGCCGCTCCTGATGCCGGCCCTGCTGCTCGTGACCGGCTGCGCCTACTTCAACACCTTCCACAACGCCCGGACCTACTACCGCGAAGGCGTCCAGCTCTCCGAACAGCGCCAGGTCGGCCAGGCCCGGGCGAAGTTCGAGAAGTCGATTGAGAAATCGGCGCTGGTGCTGTCGCGCTGGCCCAACTCCCGCTGGGCCGACGACGCCACCTTCCTTATCGGCCGGAGCTACTACGAGATGGGCCAGTACGGCCGGGCCGTCCGCCATTTCGACCAGCTCGTGCTGGCCTTCCCGGAATCCCCGCTTGTCCCGACGGCCCGCTACTACCGCGGGCTGGCGATGCTCAGGGACCGGGAGTACGGGCCGGCCCGGGTCCTGCTCGACCAGGTCCGGCGCGACCACCCGGAACTGCAGGACGGGGCGGCGTTCCACCTCGCCGGCTCGTTCTACGACCGGGAAGACTGGGAACGCGCCGCCGACTCGCTCTCCGCGTTCGTCGAACAGCACCCGAAATCTACCCACCGGGTCGAGGCCCTGCGCCGGCTGGCGCGGAGCTGCGAGCGGCTCGGCCGCTGGGAAGACTGCGAGGCGTCCTACCGCCGGCTGGCCGTGCTGGCCACCGATCCGAAGGAACGCGCCGAGGCCCGGCTCCGGATTGCGGGCGCGCTGCTCGCGCAGGACCGCCACGAGGAGGCCGTGCCGATTGTCCGCGAGGTCCTGGGCCGGTACCCGGAACTGGACGACGAGGCGCACATCCTGCTCGGGCGTTCCTTTGCCGCCACCGGGCAGACCGACCAGGCGCTCGAGACCTGGCTCAAGGTACAGGGTGCCAGCGACCTCGGGGCCGAAGCCCGCTTCCGCATCGGCCGATTCTACGAAGAACGGCGCGAGTTCGAGCTCGCCCGCGCGCACTACGACACCGCCCGCGCCCGGCGGGGCAACTCCGAGCACGGCCTGCTCGCGACCAAGCGACTGGCGCTGCTCGACGCCATCGCCCAGACCGACTCCGCGGGCGAGCGGGACCCGGCCGAGGTGGTCTTCCTGCTCGCCGAGGTCCACAACCTGAACCTTGGTGAACACGACGAGGCCCGCCGGCTCTACCAGGCGGTGGCCGACTCCTTCCCGGAAACCGACTGGGCGCCGAAGGCGCTGCTGGCCCGGGCCTGGATCACCGTGTATGTCAAGGACGACAGCGTCGGCTCGGTGCCGGAACTGCAGCACATCATCTCCCGCTACCCGGGCACCGAGTACGCCAACGAGGCCAAACGCTGGCTGGGCCTGCCCGCGCCGCCGCGCGAGAAGCCGGCTGAACTCGCCTCCGCCCCCCCTGCCCCGGCCCCGCCGCCGCCCGAGAGGCCGGAACCGCCGCCGGAGAAGCCGCCCGACCCGTCCGGGATGGAACCCGGCAGGACCCCGCCGGCTGAGCCAGCACCGCCGCCCGAGCCGCCGGCTCCCCCGGAACGGGCGTGGCCCGCAGAAGAGCCGGTCAGCCCGACGGTGGAGCCGGTTCCCCCCGAGCCTGTCCCGAAGCCCCCGGACGCACCGCGCCCGGCCGCGCCGGCGCCGGTCCCGGCAGTGGCCGGTGCCGCGGAGTTCGGCCCGGTCCACTTCGATTTCGACCGGGCGGATATCAGGCAGGCGGA
>JAWOIB010000017.1:0-25769 GCA_046484845.1 bacterium | reverse complement strand
ATCCAGGCCATCAGCCACGAGGAGTACCAGGGCATCGTCAATCCCGGCGGCGGCTGATGTTAGTTCCCCGGCGCGGTCCGCGCCATTGCTGACCCGGCAGTCGGTTTCACCCCCATCCCCACCCGCATTCCCGGAGCCGCCCCGGGGGCGGTCGGGGTAGCCGTCCCCGGAGCCATACCGGTAGCGATACCCCCAGCCGTCACCCTGGCCGTACCCGTAGCCCTGCCCGTAGCCGTCACCCTGGCCGTAGGGTAAGCCGCTCCCCCAGCCGTCCCGGAGGGGGTTACCGGAGCCGTAGGGGAAGCCAGGGGGGGAACGGCCCCGGGGATGGCCCCCGGGATGGGGTGGGGCGGGTCGCGCCGAGCGGGTAACTCATCTATATCTCGTTGGATAGCCGGTTCGGGCCTCGATAGTCTGCAACCGGCCGGAAAGCCGGCCGCCTTGCCGGTGTATAACTTTGCGGGCCCGGCCGGGCGCAGGCCGGTCCGGGGTTCAGGAGGCGGCGAAGAAGCGTTCGATGTCCGCGAGGCTGGTGGTGAGCCGGATGCCGGGCGGCAGGGAGCGGAGGAAGGTGTCGCCGTAGCCTTTGGTGAGGATGCGGCGGTCGAGGACGCAGACGACGCCCCGGTCGCGGCGGCTGCGGATGAGCCGGCCGAAGCCCTGGCGGAAGCGGAGGACTGCGGTGGGAAGCTGGTAGGCGGTGAAGGGTTTGATGCCGTCCGCGCGGAGGCGGTCCGCGATCGCGGTGAGCCGGGGGTCGTCCGGTACTTCGAAGGGGAGCCGGCAGATGATGAGGCAGGAGAGGGATTCGCCGGGGATGTCCACGCCCTGCCAGAAGCTCTGGGTGGCGAACAGGACCGAGTCGATGTCGGTGCGGAAGCGTTCGAGGAGCTGGGGCAGGGGCAGTTCGCCCTGGATGAGCCGGGCGTGGCCGTTGTCGTCGCAGGCTTCGTGGACGCGGCGCATCATCTCGTAGCTGGTGAACAGGACCAGCGCCCGGCCCCGGCTGGCCCGGGTGATGGCGCTGACCTGGCGGGCGGCCTGTTCGGTGAAGGCGGGGTCGGTGGGCAGGGGCAGGCGGTCCGGGACGTAGAGCAGGCTGTTGCGGCCGTGGTCGAAGGGGGAGTCGAGCTGGAGGGTGGTGAAGCCTTCGAGCCCGAGCCGGCGGCTGGTGAATTCGAAGTTGTTCGCGACCGTGAGGGTGGCGGAGGTGAGCACCGCGACCCGGAGCTTTGAGTAGATTTCCGCGGCGAGTTGTTCGGCGACCGAGAGCGGGGCGAGGTTGAGGGTGACGCCGGGCTGGCCCCATTCGAGCCAGCGGACCGAGCTTTCGGTGTCCGGTTCTTCGAACCGGCGCAGGCCGGCCGCGGCCTCGCCGAGCCAGCGGCCCGCGCCGCCGAGCTCGACCCCGAGTTCTTCGTCGCCGAGGTCCGCGGCGGCCCGGGCGAGCGCGGCCCCGAGTTTTTCGAGCGCCGGGGCCGGGCCGGCTTCGACCGGGTCGGCGAGTTTGCGCCGGCCGGGTTCCGCGGCCGGGTCGGGCTGGAGCCGGGAGAAGAACGCGGCGAGCTCCGCCCGGCAGTTGAGGGTGGCGGCTTCGAGCGGGGGCGCGATGCCGGAGCGGGGCAGGGACTGGAGCAGGCCCCGGCCGGAGGCGGGGAAGAGGTTGTCGAGAATCCCGGTGAGCCAGTGCTGGTTGAGCCGGACCCCGAAGTGGCTGACCGCGGCGTCTTCGAGCCGGTGGGCTTCGTCGAACACGACCGCCGCGATTTCGGGCAGGACCCCGCCTTCGCCGCTGCCCGCGAAGTAGAGTGCGTGGTTGACGACGAGGATGCCGGCGGCTTCCCAGGCGCGCCGGGCGCGGTACCAGTGGCATTCGCCGAACGAGGGGCAGCGCTGGCGCGGGCAGGCGGCGGAGTCCCGGCCGACCCGGCGCTGGAGTTTCGCGGGCAGGGTGACCGGGGCTTCGAGCAGGATGCCGGTTTCGGTGTCCGCGGCCCATTCGAGGAGTTCGTCCGCGGCCTCGGCCTGTTCCCGGGTGTCGAACAGGCCGTGGTTGACCCGGGCGTGGAGCCGGAGCCGGCAGAGGTAGTTCTCCTGGCCGTAGGCGACCTCGACCCGGGGCGCGTCCGGGAGCAGGCGGCGCAGGAGCCGGACGTCGCGGGTGAGGAGCTGGTCCTGGAGAATCCGGGTGTAGGTGGAGACAGCCACCCGGGAGCCGGTGCGGGCGGCCCAGGCCGCGGCCGGGACGAGGTAGGCGAGGCTTTTGCCGACCCCGGTGCCGGCCTCGACCGCGAGCCGGCCCTGGCCGGCGAACGCGGCTTCGACCGCCTCGGCCATCGCCTGTTGCTGGGGGCGGTGCTCGCAGTCTTCGATGGTGCCGGTCAGCCGGCCGCCCGGCCCGAAGACCGCGGCGCAGGTCGCCGGGGTCATCGCGGGCGCCAGTTTCCGGCCGGGTTGGGCATCGGCCATTGTAGGCGCGGGGCCGGGGCGTGCAAGTGCCGGGCCGGGGCGGGTTCTTGACTTCGCGGCGGCCGGGAATATGATGGCCGTCGTATGCTTCCCGATTTTCGGGTCGAGCACCGGCCGCGAGGCCGCGCGGAATGACCGCGGCGGAGCAGGCCGGGACCCCGGCAGGGCTCGAGGTGGAGCGGCTGGTCGTCGGGCCGCTGGCGACCAACTGCTACATCCTGTCCGCGGGCGGCGAGCTGGCGGTCATCGACCCGGGCGCGGAGCCGGGCCGAATCCTGGGCCGGCTGGAGGAGCTGGGCGGTCAGGTCAGGTACGTCATCAACACCCACGGCCATATCGACCATGTCGGCGGCAACGCGGTGCTGGTCGAGGCGACCGGCGCGGAGTTGCTGATTCACGCGGAGGACGCGCCGATGCTGACCGAGCCGGACGCGAGCCTGGCCGCGTACATGGGGGTGGAGGTGAGCGCGCTGACCCCGAACCGGCTGCTCGAGGGCGGCGACGAGGTGGCGCTGGGCGACGCCCGGCTGCGGGTGGTGCACACGCCCGGGCACACGCCGGGCGGCATCTGCCTGTTCGGGGACGGGCCGGTGTTCACCGGCGACACGCTGTTCCTGGATTCGATCGGCCGGACCGATTTTCCGGGCGGGTCGAACCGGCAGATGCAGGAGTCGGTGCAGATGCTGCGGGCGCGGCTGCCCCGGGAGGCGATGCTCTACCCCGGCCACGGCGATACCGGCAGTTTCGGCCGGGCGCTGCTGGTGAACCCTTTCCTGGGGAGTTTCTGGCCGGCTTGACATCCGGCGGCGGATGCGGGAAAATGCTCGGGCCGGTCGGACCGGCGCGCCCGGGACCGGGACGCGCAGAACTTGTCCAGCAGGTGCTTGTTTAGAATACAGGAGGTCAGCTAATGCCCAAGGTCAGAGTCGGCATTATCGGAGTTGGTAATTGTGCCAGCAGTTTCGTGCAGGGCGTCCATTTCTACCGCAACGCCAAACCCGAGGACAGGATCCCGGGCTTGATGCACGTCAACCTCGGCGGTTACCACGTCAGCGATATCGAGTTCACGGTCGCGATCGACATCGACAAGCGCAAGGTCGGTAAGGACCTGGGTCAGGCGATCGAGTCGCACCCGAACAATACCTGGAAGTTCGCGGACGTGCCCAAGACCGGGGTCAAGGTGCTGCGCGGGATGACCCACGACGGGTTGGGCTACTACCTGTCCCAGATAATCGAGCCCGCCCCGGGCCCGACCGCGGACATCGTCGGCGCGCTGAAGCGGACGAAGACCGACGTGGTGGTGAACTACCTGCCGGTGGGCTCGGAAGAGGCCACGAAGTGGTACGTCGAGCAGGTGCTGAAGGCGGGCTGCGCGATGGTGAACTGCATCCCGGTGTTCATCGCGTCCCAGAAGTACTGGCACCGCCGGTTCAAGGCCGCGGGCGTGCCGGTCATCGGCGATGACATCAAGTCGCAGGTCGGGGCGACAATCCTGCACCGGATGCTGGTTTCCCTGTTCAACGACCGCGGGGTGAAGCTGCTCCGGACTTCCCAGTTGAACGTCGGCGGCAACACCGATTTCCTGAACATGCTCGAGCGGAGCCGGCTGCATTCGAAGAAGGTCTCGAAGACCGGCGCGGTGACCTCGCTGTTGCCCTACGACATCGGGGCGGACAACATCTACATCGGGCCGTCGGACTACATCGCCTGGCTGAAGGACCGGAAGTGGGCGCACATCCGGCTCGAGGGCCAGACTTTCGGGGACGTGCCGCTGAACCTGGAGCTGAAGCTGGAGGTCTGGGATTCGCCCAACTCGGCCGGGGTGGTGATCGACGCGGTGCGTTGCGCCAAGCTGGCGCTGGACCGCGGGCTGTCCGGCAGCATCATCGAGCCCTCGAGCTATTTCATGAAGACCCCGCCGGTCCAGTTCCCGGACGACATCTGCCGGAACAAGACCGAGCAGTACATCCGCCGCAACGGGCAGCAGGCCGCGCCCCGCAAGCCCGCACCGAAGAAGAAGAAGCCGGCCGGGAAGTAGGCCGGTGCGCGGCGCGCTGCTGACCTTCGAGGGCGTCGAAGGGTCGGGGAAGTCCACCCAGGTCCGGCTGCTCGCGGACTGGCTGCGCGAGCAGAAGCTGGAGGTGGTGCTTTCGCGCGAGCCGGGCGGCACCGAAATCGGCGAGCGCATCCGCGAGGTCCTGCTCGACCCGGCCTGCCGGGACATGGACGGTCGGACCGAGCTGTTCCTGTACCTGGCCAGCCGCAACCAGCACGTCCGCGAGAAGCTGCTGCCCGCGATCCAGCGCGGGGCGGTGGTGGTGCTGGACCGCTACGCCGAGTCCTCGCTGGCCTACCAGGGCGGCGGGCGGGAACTCGGGCTGAAGGTGGTGTCGCGGCTGAACAAGCTGGCGACCGCCGGGCTGAGACCGGACCTGACGGTGCTGGTGGACCTGCCGGTGGAGGTCGGCCGGCGCCGGAAAGACCGGGCGCTGCTTGACAGGCTGGAACAGGAGCGGGTAGAATTTCATCAGCGGGTGCGGGACTGCTATCTGCAGTTGGCCCGGCGGGCGCCGAAGCGGGTCCGGGTTGTCGACGGCACCAAGCCGGCGGTGGAGCTGCAGGTTGAGGTCCGCGGGCTCGTGACCGAACTGCTGAAGCGAAAAGGATTTTTTAAGCAATGAAGAGAAGAGTAGCCATCACCGCGGCGGTCGCGGTTGCGCTGGTCGTCGGGGGTCTGTTCGGGCGGCTGTGGGCGCAGCGGAGCGCGACGCTCGGGCAGAGCCTGCAGATGTTCAGCCGGGTTGTCGGGCTGGTGCTGACCAGCTATGTCGAGCCGGTGAAGCCGGAGGAGCTGATCCGGTCCGCGGTCAAGGGGATGCTGAGCTCGCTCGACCCGCATACCGACCTGCTCGAGGAGAGCGATTACGACGAGCTCCGGGTCCGGACCGAGGCCCAGTTCGGGGGCATCGGGATTCACATCGGGACGGTCGAGGGCAAGCTGACCGTCATCTCGCCGATCGAGGGGACGCCGGCGGAGCGCGCGGGCATCCGGGGCGGAGACCGGATCGCGGAGATCGAAGGCGCGAGCACCGAGGGGATGACGAGCACGGACGCGGTGAAGCTGCTGCGCGGCGAGCCGGGCAGCAAGGTGAACATCGGGCTGGCCCGGCCCGGGGTCCGGGAGCGCATCCCGGTCGAGCTGACCCGGGCGATTATCAACATCAAGGCGGTGCCGTTCGCCGGGATGGTGTCCGACGGCGTCGGTTTCGTCCGGCTGGCGGATTTCTCGAAGGTCGCGACCAGCGAGCTGCGGGCGGCGATCGATTCGCTGTTCGAGGTCGGGGCGAAGAAGCTGATTTTCGACCTGCGCTCGAACGGGGGCGGGCTGTTGCGGGAGGGGCGCGACGTGTCCGACCTGTTCCTGCCGCCGGGCCGGGTGGTGGTGCGCACCGAGGGCCGCGTGCCCCAGAGCCGGCAGGAGTTCCTTTCTGAGACCCCGGAGCTGAGGGGCGAGTTCCCGATGGTCGTGCTGGTGGACCGCGGCAGCGCGTCCGCGGCCGAGATCGTCGCCGGCGCAATCCAGGACTGGGAGCGCGGGCTGATTCTCGGCGACACGACGTTCGGGAAGGGCTCAGTGCAGACGATTCACCAGCTCGACCCGCAGATGGCGGTCAAGATCACCACCGCCTACTGGTACACCCCCAGCGGCCGGTGTATCAACCGCCCGCGCGATGAAGAGGGCGAGTTCGTGGACGACGAGTACGAAGACGAGGAAGCGGTCCGGCCGGTGCCGCGCCGGCTCGACCGGCCGGGCGAGAATGCCACCACGCGGACCCTGGGTACGCTGGGCCGGACGGTCTGCGGCGGCGGGGCGATCGTCCCGGACGTGTACGTCTCGTACGAGCGGCGGAACGAGTTCGAGATGCGGCTGACGCGCGGGATGTTCTTTGATTACGCGGTGGACTACTACGACCGGTACCCGGGGCTGACGATGGGCTTCGCGGCCGACGCCGCGGTGCTGGAGGATTTCCGTCGGTACCTGCGCGAGGTCAAGGAGGTCGAGTTCACCGACGAGGAGTTTGACGAGGCCCGGTCCGGGTTCGTCGAGGAGATCGAGCGGGAAGTCGGCGGCAAGCTGCAGGGTATGCGGGGCGAGTACCAGATGCGGCTGAGGCACGACGTGCACGTGAGCCGGGCGCTCGAACTGCTCAAGGGCGCCGACTCGAACCTGGCGCTCCTGAAGCAGTTGTAGCTTGCTGGTTGCTGGTCGCAGGACGCCCGGCCGCGATACGCCCCGCAGGTTGAGCCCGGAACCGGGCCGGGCAGGCTGATGCCCGAACTTCCCGAAGTCGAGACCATCCGGCGCGAGTTGGCGCCGCTGCTGGTCGGCCGGCGCATCACCGCGGTCGAAGTCCGGCGGCCGGATATCGTCGGCTGGCCTTCGCCGGCGGAGTTCAGCCGCGAAGCCGTCGGCCGGCGCGTCACCGGGGTCGCGCGGCGGGGCAAGTACCTGGTCATTGAACTGGCCGGGCGGGAGCTGGTCATTCACCTGCGCCTGAGCGGGCACCTGGCGGTCCGGTCCGCGGCGGAGCCGCCCGCCCGGCACGAGCGCTGCC
The DNA here is from genome assembly GCA_046484845.1 of bacterium. GTDB lineage: Bacteria > Hydrothermota > Tepidihabitantia > Tepidihabitantales > Tepidihabitantaceae > DSBX01. The sequence goes on along the minus strand of JAWOIB010000017.1, from coordinate 18,684 downwards.
GGTTCCGGCTGAGCGGGGGACGAGCGTTGATCCTGGTCGAGCCGCGGGTGCTGGGACGGGTGTACCTGGTCCGGCCCGGCGCGTACCCGGCGGTGCTCAAGGGCATGCTGGGGATGGGACCGGAGCCGGTGAGCCCGGGGTTCACCGCCGGGTTCCTGGCCGGGCGGCTGGCCGGCCGGCGCGCGGCGGTGAAGAGCCTGCTGCTGGACCAGCGGGTCTGCTGCGGGGTGGGAAACATCTATTCGGACGAGGCGCTGTTCCGGGCGGGCATCAGGCCGGAGCGGCCGGCGGGCAGCCTTGACGCGGACGAGGTGCGCCGGCTGGCGGCCAGCCTGCGGCGGGTGACCAGCGACGGCATCCGCTGGTGCGGCACGACGCTGGGCGACGGCCGCTACCAGCGGCCCGGGAGCCAGTCCGGCGAGTTTCAGCGCCGGCTGCGGGTGTACGGCCGGGCCGGGGAGCGGTGCCGGCGCCGGGGCTGCCGGGGAGTCATCAGGAAAGTGAAGCTGGGCAACCGGGGCAGTAGCTACTGCCCGGTCTGCCAGCGTTAGGAGGACGGAACATGGTCGGGAATGTGTTCGGCATCATCTGCCACGGCGGGGCCGGGGTCGTCAGCGACCCCGACGCGGCCGCCGGGGGCCTGGCGGCCGCGCTGGAGGAGTCCTACCGCCTGTTGCGGCAGAGCGCGAGCGCGGAGGACGCGGTGGTCGAGGCGGTGCGGGTGCTGGAGGATAACCCGGTGTTCAACTGCGGGACCGGGTCGTCGCTGAGCATTGACGGCCGGGCGGAGATGGACGCGGCGGTGATGACCCAGACCGGCGGTTTTGGGGGCGTGCTGGCGATTACCCGGGTGAGGAACCCGGTGCTGGTCGCCCGCAAGGTGATGACCGAGACCGACCACCAGTTGCTGGCCGGCGAGGGCGCGACCGCGTTCGCCCGCAAGTGCGGGTTCGAGGAGTTTGACGTGACGACCGAGCGCGCGCGGGAGCGGCTGGCCGAACTGCTCGAGAAGGGCGAGTCGAAGTACTTCAGCCTGGAGAAGAACCGCAAGTACGGGACGGTCGGCGCGGTCGCGATCGACCGGCGCGGGCGGCTGGCGGTGGCGACCTCGACCGGCGGCATCAACGGCCGGCTGTTCGGCCGGGTCGGGGACTCGGGCATCCCGGGCGCCGGGACCTATGCCGCGCCGAGCGGGGCGGTTTCCTGCACCGGCCACGGCGAAGCGATCCTACGGCTGATGCTGGCCCGGGAAATCGTCGAGCGGATGAAGACGATGCCCGCCTCGGTGGCGATGACGCTGGCGATGAGCGAGGCGCGGAAGCGGCAGGCCGAAGTCGGGGCGGTCGGGCTCGACGCCCGGGCCGGGTTCGCTTTCGGGCACACGACCCCGGGGATGTCATACGGCTATATGATTGCCGACAAGCTGTTCATGTTCACCGACGGCAGGGACCAGAAGAAGCGCGCGTGAGCCGGTCCAGGGTTTCAGCCTGCCTGCTGCTGGTCGCGACCATGGCGCTCGGGCAGTACGGCTGGTTCGGCAAGAACAAGGTCCAGACCCGGGACTACCGCTTCCAGTCCTACGAGACCGAGCATTTCCGGGTGCTGTTCTACCCGGGCGGCGAGGGTATTGCCGAGTTTGCGGCGCGCTCGGCCGAGGAGTACTACGCCGGGCTGGTGCGGGACCTCGGGTTCGAGCTGGACTTCAAGGTGCCGCTGATCGTGTACCTCTCGCCCGGGCAGTTCACCGAGACCAACGTCATCACCCAGATCATCGAGGAAGGCGTCGGGGGGTTCTCCGAGCTGTTCAAGAACCGGGTGGTGCTGCCGTTCACCGGGTCTTACGCCGAGTTCCATCACGTCATCGGTCACGAGATCGCCCACATCTTCCATTTCGCGCTGTTCTACCGGTCCAGGGTGGCGAGCCTGCTCGGGGCGGTCGACGAGTTCTCGGTGCCGCTCTGGGTGCTGGAGGGACACGCCGAGTTCCAGTCGGGCTGGGTCAATGTCCGGTCCGAGGTGTTCATGCGGGACATCGTGCTCAACAACCGGCTGGTGCCGCTGCAGCACCTGCACGATGGGATGGGTTACCTGGTGTACCGGCTGGGCGAGTCGTTCTACCAGTACGTCGAGGAGACGTACGGCCGGCGCAAGGTGTACGAGTTCCTGCACACTCTCAAGAACCGGCGCAACCTGGAGGCGACCTTCAACCGGGTGTTCGGGGCCGGGGTCGAGCGGGTGAGCGAGGACTGGGAGAAATGGTTGCGGGTGCGCTACTGGCCCCAGGTGGTCGAGCTGGCGAACTTCGATACGCTGGCCCAGCGGCTGACCGACCACCGGCGCGACGGGTCGATATACAACACCGCCCCGGTCATCTCGCCGAGCGGGACCAAGGTCGCGTTCATCTCCGACCGGCTGGAGTACGCGGACCTGTACGTGATGTCCGCGCTCGACGGCCGGGTGCTCAAGCGGCTGGTGCGGGGCGGACGGTCGGGCGGGTTCGAGGGGATGCACCTGCTCAGGCCCGGGGTTGCCTGGTCGCCGGATGAGAAGCTGCTCGCGCTGGCGACGAGTTCGGCCGGCCGGGACAACATCACGCTGGTCGAGTACGAGACCGGGAGGGTGCGGAAGCGGCTGGCGGTCGGGTTGGACGCGATTCGCTCGCCGGTGTTCGCGCCGGATGGGCAGAGCATCGCTTTCGAGGGCATCAGGAACGGGTTCTGCGATATCTACCTGGTCGACGTACGCGGAGGTGAGCCGAAGCGGCTGACCTACGACGCCTACGAGGACCGCGACGCGGCGTTCTCGCCCGGCGGCGACAGCCTGGTTTTCGTTTCGGACCGTCCGGACCCCGGCGGCGAATGGGTCCCGGGCAGCTACGCGCTCTGGCTGCGGGACGAACGAGGGCGGCTGACCCGATTGACCGAGCGCTGCCCGGAGCTGGGCCGGCCGGTCTTCACCGGCGACGGCAGCCGGCTCCTGTACACCGCGGCCGACTCCGCCCGCAACATCTACGTCTATTCGTTTGAAGAAGGCCGTAACATCGCCCGGACCCGTTTCACCGGTGAGGCTTCGTACCTTTCGCTTTCCCGGGACGACCGCCGGCTGGTGTTCGCCTACTTCGAGAACGTGGGCTGGGACGTCGTGATAATCCACAACCCGCTGGAACGCATCCCGCCGGACACGGGGCTGTTCAGCCAGGAGACCGACACGACCCGGTTCCGGTCCGAGGGACTGGACTTCGCCCGGGTCAGGCCGGTCGGGTTCAGCCTTTCGCCGGACTACGCGGTCGGGGCGGCGACCTGGTCGAGCGCCGGCGGGGCGGCGGGAACGGTCAACGTCGCGCTGAGCGACATGCTGGGCAACCACCGGTTCGAGCTGTACACCGACATCTACGGCGACATCCTGAACTCCGACCTCGTGCTCCAGTACTGGCTGCTGCCCGGGCGGCTCGACTGGGGGTTCACGTTCTTCCAGTTCCGGGACGTCCCGTTCTTCGCGCCGGAGTCGCTGGTCATCAACCGGATGAACCGGGGCGGGCAGGTCCTGGCCGCGTACCCGTTCGACCGGTTCACGCGCGTCGAACTGGGTTTGTCCGGTTTTGCCAGCAACGTCACGTTCTGGACCTGGGACCCGCAGTTCCGTCAGTACGTTTCCGAGCCGTCATACTGGGAGCGGGTGTTCTACGTCAGCCCGGCGTTCGTGTTCGACAACACCTACTGGACCTGGCAGGGACCGGCCCGGGGGACGCGGGTCCGGCTCGGGTCGGACGTCAGCTTCCTGTCCAGCCGCCAGTACGCGGAGTTCTACGCGGACTTCCGGAACTACCAGCGCATCGGCCGCAGGACGGTGTTTGCCTCGCGGCTGCTCGGGGTCGGCGGCCTGGGACCGGACGCGGCCAGCTACTATCTCGGCGGCCAGCACGTGCGTGGGTACCGCTACTGGGAGTTCTACGAGCGGACCGGCCCGGCGCTGGCGCTGGGCGGCATCGAGTTCCGGCTACCTTTCATCGACCGGCTGAGCATCGCCGCGCCGCTGCCGCTCGAACTGGGCGGTATTCGGGGAGTGGCGTTCCTTGACGCCGGGTACGTGCCGCAGGACAGCTTCCGATTCTGGAACAGTCAGCAGAGGCGGCTGGACGATATCAAGCTCGGGGTCGGGGCGGGGCTGCGGCTGCAGATTTCATATTTCTACCTGAAGTTCGACTGGGGCTACCCGCTGTCCGTGACCGAGGACCGGAGCTGGAAGTTCCACTTCGGTCTCGGGACCGAGTACTGATGGGCCGGCTGCCTGGCTGCCCGGGTTACCGACGCTTCGACCGACTGCTGGCGATCTTCCTGCTGTTCGCCACCGGGTGCCACCACGCGGTGAACGTCGGTCCGCCGCCCGACCCGCAGAGCGCGCCCGGCGAGGTGGACGCGCGACTGGGCCGGCTCGAAAGCTTCGCGTTCCGGCTCGAATATCGCACCGACCGGCCTTTTGAGCTCGGGGCCTCGTTCACCGGGGTTCGTGACTCGCTTGACCGCGAGTCCTGGCGCGGGACCTGGTGGCGAGGGTCGGAGCGGAGCGAGTTCGTGGTCGTCGGCGACGGCGCGGTGCAGTACACACAGTCGGCCGAAGGCTGGGAGCGCGAGCCGCGGGGAAACGAGTCGAGGATTTTTGACCATCTCGAACAGGTCCTGCGCACACGGCCGGAGTTCGTCGGAGAAGCCGGCGCGTCGTACCGGTACGAGTTCGAGCCGAAGCTGCCGGTGCTGGACCCATCGGGGAGCAAGCAGCTGCGTGGCGAGATGGAGCTGGACCGCCGTACCGGTCTGCCGAGGCAGGTTCGCTGTCACGAGCCGGATGGCCCGGCGCGCTGGACGTTGAGCCTTTCCCGGTTCAACCGGGCGGGCTGGGTCCGGGTCCCGTTCCTGCCCGTTCAGGAGCTCCTGCTGGCCCCGGCTCGACAGCAGACCCGCCAGGAGCTTGGCAACTCGGTTCGGGTCGTCAGGGAGCGCCTGGAGGCGAGCGAGCGGCGGTACCGGCTGTTCCGGCGCAGGGGTCAGCTTGTGCTGCAGCTTGAGCGCGAGGAGACGGCAGCGGTCCTGGACCTGTTGCTGGGGCCCGGCCGGGTTGAGTTCCGGGTTGCGGAGGAGGTCCCGGTCCTGGATACCGTTTCAGCAGTTGATGCTTCCATCCTGGAGGTCGGCGGAGACGCATCGCGCCGGGTCCGGCTGTTCGAACGGCTGGGTGGGAACGGCGATTTCGATGTCGGCACCACGCTCGAGTTTGTGGCCCGGCCGTTGTTGACGGTCGCCGGCCGGAAGCAGGACGGCGCGACCCGGTTGCCGGACAGCGGGGCGGTTGCGCTGGTGCTGGACGGCCGGGTGGTTGACGTCGCCCGTGTGTCCGGCGGCAGGCTCGAGTTCGCGGATGCGGGCAGCCGCGAGCGTGTCCCGGTGCTGGTGGTGATTGCCGGCCTGCCGGCCACGGCAGGGCTGCTGGCCGAGAGTCTGCGCCGGCTGCCTTGACTGCCCGGGCACCGCTTCTAGACTACCATATGACTGCCCGCATTGTCGGCCCCGGACCGGTCCTGCGCGGGGGCTGCGCGCTGTTCCTGCTGCTGGTTGTCTCTGCCCGCGGGGCTGATGCCGTATCGCCGCTTCTCCGGTTTCCCTCCCGGTCCGTCCCTGCCGGTCCGAGCGCGGCCGAACTGCCGCCGACCCCGGTTGCGCTGAGGCTGTCGCGCAGCGATGAGGCCGGTGTGGTCCTGCGGTATGACGCTGGGACGCCCGGCTTGAGCCGGGACGGACAGGGCCGGGTGATGGTTGAGTTGCCCGATGCCGAGTACCCGGCCGAGCCGGGGGAGTACGACCTGCCCGTCAAGCGAGTCCGGGTCGGTCTGCCCCAGGTCGGAGGGTTCCGGACCGGCTATCGAAGGGGAGCAGTGCAGGTGTACGAGAATGTCGAGCCGACCCGCGCGGTGGCGGTTTCCAGGAGCGGTGGGGAGGCGGACGGCGCGGGCCGGGAACGAGCGAGCGGGAGCGGGTTACCGGGACGGCAGGCGCTCGAAGTCGGGCCGGTTGAGGAGTTGCGGGGCATCAGGTTCGTCGAGCTTCGACTCAACCTGTGTGAGTATGACCCGGATGCGCGGCGGCTCGCGGTTCCGGAATGGGTCGAGGTCGAGCTGCAGTTTGAGCAGTCACCCTCCGCGAACCCGGTGCCGGACCCGATGGACGGCATTGTCTCCGGGATGCTGGTGAACGGGTCGCTGGCAGTGGACTGGAAGCAGCCGGTCATGGACCGGCAGGGGTCATTCTTCGACCGTTCGCCGCACTGGCTGAAGTTGTCGATCGCCCGGACCGGGACTTACGTTCTCACCGGCCGGGAGCTGGCCGAGGCGGGCGTGCCAATCGCGGGTGTTGACCCACGGACGCTGGCGCTGTACACGCTCGGCGAGCGGCTCACGGGCGGTTCGTTCCCCGACACGATGGTGCCGGTCGCCCTGCACGTGCTGGACGGCGATGACGGCAGGCTTGACCCGGATGACCGAATCTTCTTCTTCGCCCGGGCGGCCGACTTCTGGGCGAACCGATGCTCGACCTGGGTTCCGAACCTGTATACGGGCAAGACAGCCTACTGGCTGACATGGGGGCTGGAACCCGGTCTGCGCATGGCTAAGGGACTGGGTCCGGACACCGCGGGAACCCGGGTTGTCACCAGCGGGCGCTGGCGGGTTCACCACGAGGAGGACCGGGAATGCCCGGCGAGGTCAGGCCTGCTCTGGGTCTGGCAGACCATCCTGAAAGATTCCTACCGGCCGAGCGTGGGCTTCGATGTGCCGTTGCTGGCGGAAACCCCGGTCCGGTTGACCAGTCTCGGCGGCAGCCTGTTCGCGGCCACGAATGACAACCGGCTGCTGCTGATGCTGAACGGCGCGGCGCTCGATACGCTGCGCTTCCACGCCGCACCCGCCACCCAGCCCTTCAGCTTCAGGATCGATACCATGGTCCCGCTGATGGGCCGGAACAACATCCTGCGTCTGGAGCTCTACGGTGACGGTTCGCGCCAGGTCATGCTCGATTACCTCCAGTACGACATCGTCCGGCAGCTGTCGGTCAGCGAGGGCCAGTGCCGGTTCCTGCAGGATGACACCGGCCGGTTCCGATTCCGGATCAGGGACGCGGCCGGAACGGTTCTCGCGCTCGATGTCACCGATCCGCACAGGCCGATGGTGGCGGACGGCATCCGCTACGACCGAGGCGACGCGGTGTTCTCCCGCCACGTCGGCCGGCCGGCTGAGTTCTGCGTCGCCGACGCGCGGGGGCTGCTGAAACCGGTCGCGGTCGAGCTGCGGAGGCCGGGACGATTGCGGGCCGCGCAGACCGCCGACTACTGGATTGTCGCGCCCCGGGAGTTCGCACCCGCGGCGACGCGGCTGGCCCGCTATCGCGACCGCAATATTGCCTGGCTGCCCGGGGCCCGGGCAGCGGTGGCGACGCTCGATGACATCTACGACGACTACGGTTTTGGCAGCGAGGAGCCGCGCGCCATCAAGGCCTTCTTCGCGGACAAGCGCCCGGTCTATGGACTGCTGGCCGGAGACGCCACGTACGACTACCGCAACAACCTCGGGTTGCGGACCAGCCCGGCCGTGCCCTGCTGGCAAGTGGGATACAGCCTTGACCCTTCGGGTATCAGCGGGCGGGACGCCTTCGCGCTGGACGCCTGGTATGCCGATTTCGAGGGCGCCGGCAGCAGCCCGGACATGGTGCTCGGCCGCATAACCTGCCGGAGCGGAACCGAGTTGAGCGCGTACGTGGACAAGCTGATCGCGTACGAGTCCGTCCCGGCCGGGCTATGGAACCGCCGGTTCCTGCTGCTCGGCGACGACGAGTGGAACGGCGAGCCGGGGCGGCCGGACCCGATCGGGTTCCGCCACATCGAGCAGTGCGAGATGATGGCGGCCCTGCCCGGCAGCGCAATGGACCCGGTGAAGGTCTACCTGACCGAGCACCCGTTCGCGGGCATCAAGAACAAGCCGGGGGCACGGGCGGAGTTCCTGCGCGAGTTGCAGGCAGGGGCGCTGGTGCTCGCGTTCTTCGGGCACGGTGACGCGTTCGACCTGTGTCACGAGAGCACCTTCAACATCATGCAGGTGCCGGACGCAACCAACGTCGGCCGGCTGCCGGTCTGTTTCTTCGGGAGTTGCAGCGTGGGCCGGTTCGAGGACACCCGCACCGAGTGCATCGCGGAGGAGCTGGTGCGGAAGGCCGAGGGCGGCGCCATCGTCGCGGTCGGGGCAACCAAGGCGACGACCTCGAGTTCGAACACCGTGTTTGCCCGGAACATGCTGACACCGCTGTTCGGCCAGCCGGATTCGACGGTGGGGGTGGCGTTCTTCAAGGCGTGGCCCACGGACCGGCTGTATCACCTGTTCGGCGACCCGGCGACGCGCCTGCGCATGCTGGACAGCTGGTCCGAGCCTCTGGCGGTCCGGCCCGATACCCTGCGACCGGGGGCGAGCTTCCGGGCCCGGGCGTTGCTGGGAGCGACCGAGGGTCAGTCCCAATGGCGGTTGAGCGGGCCGCTGCGCCTTCGCACCTATCGCTCCGAGCGCGGGGAAGCGGTCTATGTCCTGCCCGGGGTGACGCTGGCCAGGGGTAACCTGCCGGTTCGCTCCGGGCGGCTGGAGTTTGACGGGCGCTTCCCGCTCGGGGTGGCGCTGGACACGGTGTGGGCCAGTGACGGCAACTACGTTCCGTTATCAAGGTCATGCCGGCTCGCGGCGACCGTGGCCCCGGGACCGGGGCGCGACGCGCGGGCAGGGTTCAGTGTGTTCGAGGACACGCTGAACTGGACCGCGCTGCCGCTCGCGGCGGAGGATGGGGAGGGCCCGGAAGTCAGGCTCTACCATGCCGGGCAGGAGCTCGCCGACGGGGTACGGTTGCCGGCCACGATTGAACTCGAGGGCGTGGTGAGCGACCCTGCCGGGATCCTTGTCGCGCCGGTGCCCGGCTCGACCCCGGTCTTCTTCAGCGGCCGACGTGATGAGCCAATTGACCTGAGCGACCACCTGGTGTTCGACGACTCGACGGTAACGACCGCACGATTCCGGCTGCCGGTGCGTCTAAGCGACGGTGAAGACACGCTCTGGACCCTGGTCAGCGACAACTTCCTCAACCGGACCCTGTACGCGGTCGCGGTCAAGTCCTGGTCGTCCGCCGAGCCGCTCCGGCTCGATTCTGTGCTGGTGTATCCCAACCCGGTCAGCGGGCCGGCCTGGTTCGGGTTCGAGCTCAACCGCCCGGCAGGCGTCCGCATCAGGGTGTTCACGCTCTCGGGCCGGCTCGTCCGGGACCTGGGCGAGCGGCCGGCCGGCTACGGCTACAACCAGTTCGACTGGGACGGACGCGATGCCGCCGGCAACCCGATTGCCAACGGGGTCTACCTGTTCACAATCACGGCCCGGGCCCAGGGCGAGGACAGGACCGAGACAGTCCGGCTGCGCGAGCGACTGCTGGTTCTGCGTTGAGAACGGCGGTTCTCCCGGCCGTGGGAACGACCGGGGTGCGTATCACAGGCGGGTTACTCCCTGCCGTTGGATGGCCCGGAGGGCGTCAGGTTGTCTTGACCCTGTTGCGGGCCAGTCTATACTTTCCTCTATGAGTCGCATGAAAGCGAATGGTCGCCCTCGGGGCGAGACGGAGGCCAGCGTATGAAGCACAGCGCCAGTCGGCGTCGGCTGTTTTCTTTCGGACTTGCGGTATCGATGCTAGCGGCAATCGCCGGCTCGGCCGGCGCCAACCAGAACCCGGGCGCGGTGTTCCTGATGATCTGGCCTGCTGCCAGGCCGACCGCGATGGGGGGGGCGTTCACTTCGATCGCCGACGATGCCAGCACGGTCTACTACAACCCGGGCGGGCTTGCGTTCATGGGGGGGACCCACGTCACGCTGATGCACGCGAACTGGCTGCCCGGGCTGTACCCCGGGATGTACTACGAGTATGCGGCCCTGACCCACAAGTTCCAGCAGCAGGGCAGCGCCGGCCTCAACGTCATCTACCTGACCACCGGGGAGACGGACGTCATCAACGAGCAGGGCCAGTTCCTTGGCCGCTACACCACGTTCGACGTGTCGTTGGCGGCCGGGTATGGCTACCCGGTGCTTCACAACCTGGGAGTTGGGTTCGCGGCCAAGTTCATCTACTCGTTTCTTGTCCCGGACTGGGTCTGGGAGGTAATGCCCGAGCTGGGGATCTCGGCCGGCGGCACCGGGGTCAGCTGGGCGCTGGACTTCGGCGTGCTCTACAAGCCGTGGGAGTTCGTGAATCTCGGGTTGGCGGTGTCCAATCTCGGCCCGAACATCGCCTACACCTCGTCGGGCGAGTCCGACCCGCTGCCGCGGATGCTGCGCGCGGGCCTGACCTACTACCCGCTGCGGACCGAGCATTTTCGTCTCGGCATCACGCCCGAGCTGACCAAGGTGCTCGTCGGGATGTTCCACGACGAAACCGGCCAGAAGCCGTTCAACCAGCTGCTGCAGGCCGAGTTCCGGGACGCGTGGAAGACGTTTGCGCTGGAGGGCCAGTTCCGGGCGAGCCAGCTGGCGCTGGCGGCCCGGGTCGGCTACTTCGAAGACCTGACCGGCGCCCGCGGAGGTATCGTCGTCAAGAAAGAGGGGGCGGCGAGCGAGCACGTCGGAATCTGGGACCTGCTGACGCGCAAGGACCTGGGGAGCTTCCAGTCGCTCGGGCTCTGCTTCGGCGGCGGCATCGAGTACGCCCGGTTCAAGTTCGATGTCAGCGTTGACCAGTACGTTTATGACTTCCCGACCAACAACTACAAGTTCTCCTTCTCATACCAGTTCTGAGGCGGCAGGCCCGCGCGAGTCGGCCCACGCGACAGGGGTGACCGCGGCAGGGGCGGGGTTCGACCGTGCCTGACCTGGTCGTGGTCGGCGCCCAGTGGGGCGACGAGGGCAAGGGCAAGGTCGTCGACTATCTTGCCCGGACCGCCGACCTGGTCGTCCGGTTCCAGGGCGGGCCGAATGCCGGGCACACGGTTCGCGTCAGCGGGCGTGAGACCATCCTGCACCAGGTTCCCTCGGGGATCCTGACCCCCGGCGTCACCTGCGTTATCGGCTGCGGGTGCGTCATCGACCCGGAGACGCTGGCCGTGGAGTTGGCGAGCCTGGCCAGGGCTGGCGTGAGTTATCGTACCCGGTTGGTGCTGGACCTGCGCGCGCACCTGATCATGCCCTGGCACCGGCAGCTCGACCAGTTGCGCGAGGCGCGGGCCGGTGAGGCCCGCATCGGCACCACCGGTCGGGGCATCGGCCCGGTCTACGCGGACAAGGTCAGCAGGGTCGGGATGCGGGTTGCGGACCTGCTCGACGAAGACCGCTTCCGGGACAAGCTCAAGAAGAACCTGGCTGCGGCGAACTGGCTGCTGATGGAGAAGTACCGGGCGGAGCCGATCTCCTACCGCAAGCTGGCGAACGGCCTGTGGCAACTGACCCGCCCGCTGGCGGCGATGGCGGGCGACGGCAGCGTGGCCATCCAGGCCGCGCTCGAGGCACGCCGGCGAGTGCTGTTTGAAGGCGCCCAGGGGCACCATCTCGACTTGGACCTGGGGACTTATCCCTTTGTTACCTGCTCCTCGACCGGGGTGAACGGGGTCTGTCCCGGCACGGGCATCAGCCCGCTCTGGCTGACCGAGGCGGTGGGTATCGTCAAGGCGTACACGACCAGGGTCGGCTCGGGGCCGTTTCCGACCGAACTGGCGGACGCGAAGGGAGACGAACTGCGCAGGCTGGGCGGCGAGTATGGCGCGACGACCGGCCGCCCCCGCCGCTGCGGCTGGTTCGATGCCGGGCTGGTCCGGACTTCGGTCCGCCACAACCGGTTTACGGGACTGGTGCTGACCAAACTGGACGTGCTCGACAGCCTGCCGGAGATACCGGTTGCGACCGGCTACCGCCGGGGCAGGAAGTCTGAGACCGAGTTCGCGGCGGTCCACGCCGGGGAGCTGGAGCCGGTCTACGAAATGCTGCCGGGCTGGCGCGCGCCGACCGGCGACTGCTGCTCCTGGCGCGAACTGCCGCTGGCGGCCAGGCGTTACGTGCGCCGGCTGGAGGAACTGACGGGTTGCCCGGTCGTGCTGGTGTCGGTCGGCCGTGACCGGCGCGCGATGCTTGAAGCCAGGAAGGGAGCGCTCAAGTGGCTGAAGTCCGCGTGATGAAGCGGGTGCTCGCGAACAATGACGCGCTGGCCTCGGCGCAGTTGGTCGAGCTTGACCGGCACGGGGTGCTCGGGTTGAACCTGATGTCCGGGCCGGGCGCGGGCAAGACCAGCCTGATTGAGCGGACGGTCGAGAAACTGCGCGACCGGCTCGGCATCTACGTCATCGAGGGCGACATCCAGGGCAGCCTGGATGCGGAGCGCATCGCGGCCGCCGGCGCCGGCGTGACGCAGATCAACACCCATGGCGCCTGTCATCTCGACGGGATGATGCTCCAGGCTGCGATGCCGGGTATCGAACTCGCCGGGCTGGACCTGCTCATCATCGAGAATGTCGGCAACCTTGTCTGCCCGGCGGAGTTCAAGCTGCCCGCGCATTTCAACGTCACGCTGATTTCGACGCCCGAAGGGTCGGACAAGCCGGTGAAGTACCCGCTGATGTTCGAGCGCTCCGACCTGGTCATCATCACCAAGACCGACCTGCTGCCCTACGTTGATTTCGACATCGAGGGGGTGAAGCAGGCGGTGAGGAAACTGAGGCCGGAAACGCCGGTAATCGAACTTTCCTGTCGGACCGGTGAGGGTCTTGGCCGGTGGCTGGAATGGCTGGAGAAGAAGCTGTCGGGCAGGCGCGGCAGCCGGGCGTAGCATGACGCGAGGCCTCTGGACAGCCGGCCTGTTGCTGCTGCTGGGCGTATCAGCCTGCGATATGCTGGAACCGTTCCAGTTCGCGACCTTCAGCCTGCGTGACGGAACCGTCGGGCAGGCATATGCGGATACGGTCCGCACCATCGGCGGCCACGGCCTGGTCGTGATGCGGCTTGTTGACGGACAGCTGCCGCCCGGGGTCGGGTTGCGGGTGTCGGAGCGGGACGGCATCCTGCACGGCGTGCCGACCCGTGCCGGCGACTTTCAGTTCACGGTTGAGGCCCGGGACGCGGGGAGCGGCGGCGACACCGGGCGCTCCGACATCATCACCCAAGGCTTCGCGATCGCGGTCGACAGCCTGTAGCGCGCGCGGACCGCACGGCCCGCAGCCCGGTCGGCCATTTCCCTGCTACTGCCCGTTCCCGCCCGGCTCTTTGCCGGCGGGAGACCGACCGCGGGTGGCGACAGGCCGGGGCAGGTATGCCGGCTTCAGGTTGTGGATTCCCCAGAAGATGTTCGTGCGGACCCGGCGGTCCTGGCGGTACAGCCGCTCCAGGAACCGGCGCAGCATCAGCCGCGCGCCCTGCCGTTCGTGGGGACAGCGGTTGCGGGCGGCCCTGAGCCGGTAATGGCGCAGGTAGTCCATGATCATCGGCTTCTCAAGGTAGTAGAGCGGGCGGATGAGCACGATCTCGTCGTTGAGCAGCTCCTGCCGGGGCAGGATGGCGGCGGAAGACGAGCTCATCATCAGGTTGAGCAGGTAGGTCTCGTTGACGTCCTCAAGGTGATGCCCGAGCGCCACCTTGCGCGCGCCCAGGCTGCCGGCGGTCTCGAACAGCGCCTTGCGCCGGGCGCGCGAGCAGAAGAAGCAGGGGGTCTTGCCGGTCGCGGCCAGCCTGACCGGCATGTCGAGGTCGAGCACCCGGCAATCGAACCCGAGGCGGCGGCAGGCGCGGACAACGCGGTCGGGGTTCCAGCCCGGGAAGCCGGGGTTGACGTGGACCGGCAGGAGCTGCCAGTTCAACCGCCGGCGTTCGTTGCGGTCCTTGAGCGCGTGGAGCAGGCAGAGGCTGTCGGCGCCGCCGGACAGCGCGACGACGACCTTCTCGCCCGGTTCGATGAGCCGGAACTTGTCGAGCGCCTTCTTGATGTAGAGCCGGGTTCGGCCGGCCGACCAGGCCAGGGCGACTACTCCTGCGGGAGCCGGACTTCGGGGTAGTCGCGCAGCCGGGAGAAGAACAGCTCCTGGATGGCGGCGAGTCGTTCCTCCGACCGGGCCTCGAAGCGCAGGACCAGCACCGGGCCGGTGTTCGATGCCCGGACCAGCCCCCAGCCATCACCGAACTGCACCCGCGCGCCGTCAATGTCGAGGACTTCGTACTCGCGGCGGAACTGGTCGCGGAGCTCATCGACGATCCGGAACTTGAGCTCGTCCGGGCAGGTGACCCGGATTTCCGGGGTCGAGAAGTAGGTCGGGATGGCGGCGGCAAGCTCGGACAGCTTCTTGCCGGTCTCGGCCATGAGCTTCAGGAGCCGGAGCGACGCGAACAGCGCGTCGTCGTAGCCGTAGTAGTCGTCGGCGAAGAACATGTGGCCGGACATCTCGCCGGCCAGCGGGGCGCCTTCCTCCTTCATCTTCGCCTTGATGAGCGAATGGCCGGTCTTCCACATCACCGGCCTGCCGCCGATCGCTTCGAGGTACTCGACCAGCCCCTGCGAGCACTTGACCTCGAACACGACCTTCGCGCCCGGGCGGGCCCGGACGATCGGGGTGGCGAGGATGCCCAGCAGCTTGTCGCCGAAGACCATCTTGCCCTGCTCGTCCACCGCGCCGATCCGGTCCGAGTCGCCGTCGTACCCGATGCCGCAGTCGGCGCCGGTCCTGTCCACCAGTTCGATGAGCTGGGTGACGTACTTCATCACCGTGGGGTCGGGCATGTGGGCCGGGAAGTTGCCGTCAGGTGTGAGGTTGATGTAGTGCGGCTCGACCGGGGTGTCGGCGAAAAGCCTCTCGAGCAGGACCCCGGCGGTGCCGTTGCCCGGGTCGAACGCGACCCGCAGCGGGCCGGGAATCGTGACCTTCCGGCGGCACATCGCGAGGTAGGCCGGCACGATGTCATGCTCGCTGAGTTCGCCCCGGCCTGTCGCGAACCGGCCGGATTCCATCAGCTCCCGTAGCCGCTGGATTTCCGCGCCATAGATGGTTGTGCGGTCCAGGCCGACCTTGAAGCCGTTGTATTCCGGCGGGTTGTGGCTGGCGGTAATCATCACCCCGACATCGGCCAGCTTGTGGAGCGCGTAGTAGAAGACCGGGGTGGGCACGACTCCGAGGTCGATGACGTTCAGCCCGGTCGCGAGCGCGCCGTCGCAGAACGCCCGGCGGATGCGCGGGCCGGACAGCCGGACGTCCCGGCCGATGACGCAGCTCGTCGCGCCCCGGCCGAGGGCCGTGGTCGCGTAAGCCCGGCCGAGGGTGAAGACTTCGTCGTCCCGGAGCTCGGACTCGGCCAGCCCACGGATGTCGTATTCGCGGAAGATCAGCGGGTTCATGGCGGTATGTTACCGAAGAAACGGCCGGGCGCAACGCCCGGCCGTTCCCCTGGTCAGCTATCGGTCAGTTGCGCCGGCCTTCGATGATTACCGTCCGCGGCATGACGATGCCGCCGGTCACCGCGCTGATCAGCCAGTCCACGATGCTCGTCTGGGACTTGACCTTGACCGCGTCCAGCCCGAGCCGGCTGATGTGCTCGGCGGTGCCGATGTCCGAGGGCACCAGTCCCCAGAGGAAGAACCAGGCCTTGGTGCTGAAGACCGTTGACGGCGGGGTCTCGCGGGCGAGGAGTTTCACGTCCCGGCCCGGGGGAGCGTCAACGTACAGCGTCGCGCAGCCCGGCATGGTCACGAACAGCACGGCGAAGAGGGCGGCGAACAGTAGCATCCGTTTCAAGCGATCCTCCTTTCCAGGTGGCCCATCCACCCGGTCAGCAAAATCTAGCAACGGACGGGCGGGGCGTCAAGCCGGAAAACGAAACGGCGGGGCAGAGGTGCCCCGCCGATGAGATAGGACGGTTTCCGACTACTCCCCGTAGACGATGACCTTGTAGGTCCCGATGATGCCGAGGATGTTGGTTACCTGGGTGTCGATGTGGTGAATCTTGGTGATGCCGCCAACCTGCATCGCCCGCTGGATGCTGGCGTCGCCGGTGACGATGATGCCAAGAATCGACTGCATCGAAGCTTCACCCACCTTGGCCTGGGTGTTGGCAGTCGGGCCGTAGTAGGCTGCGGCCAAGTGCGGCGTCTTGGTGTCCTGGTAGAACAACCCGCCGCCGCCCATGGCGATCATCGCGCCGCAGCCCGGCATGGTGACCAGGGCCGCGAGCAGGACTGCGAGACTCAGGGCTTTCTTCATCGTGCTTCCTCCTTTGCTGTTGGTTGCCTTCAGCAACTCGACACGATACGTAACTCAGGTCGTTTGTCAAGCGCGAACGGCGCGGCGCGGCCGTTCGTCGGTGCATCCCTTGCGGCTGTACGGGCGTCGTAACGGTTGAGGGCCGAGAAAGGAAGGACACATGAGCCGGAACCGCCGGAGCACGTGCCCGCGCCGGGGTTCCGAAGCGGCGGAGACATCCGTCGAGAGCGCAAGCAGAGTTCTCAGGGCTACGGGCTCTGGAGGAAGCGCAGCCGGCCTAGTCGCCTTCTCCAGCCCGGTTCAGGGCGGGGTAACACCCCGCCCTCTTTTTCCGCCTGCCAGCGAAGGTGAAGCTGTTACACCTCGGTTTCCCCGGGTTCGCCCTGCGGGCCTCGTGCTCGCCGTCCCGGGCTGCCGGCAGACAAGAGTGTTACCCATGTCGTGACAATAATGTGTTACCCATGTGCTGACTTGGACAGTTCGACCCCATCCCTACCCGCATTCCCGGAGCCGCCCCGGGTCCTTATGTATTGACGGGCAGCACTTTGACGCTGGATTACGCCGTCAGCAACACCGGCAATGTGGCCTTGACGAACCTGGTCGTTAAGGAGGGGGGGTCCACAAGATGCACGATCCCCAGCCTGGCAGCAGGTGCCACGGATACGACAACCTGCAGGCGGACCATCACGGCGCTGGAGGGTCAGCGAAGCGCTTCTGCCACGGTCACGGCCACGCCGCCCGGCGGACTGGCGAACATCACCAGCCCAGCGGATTGGATGTACTATTTTGGCGCCAGCCCAGGGGTAGCTGTCGAATTCAAGGTCAACGGGAAGAACGCCGACAGCAGCCCGGGGGAGTATGTGCTAACAGGCAGCAGCATCACGTTGGATTACGCCGTCAGCAATACGGGCAATGTGGCTTTGACGAACCTGGTGGTTAAAGAGGGGGGAACCACGGTCTGCACAATTCCCAGCCTGGCGGCAGGTGCTACAGATTCAGCTACCTGTCGGCGTACGATTACTGCGCAAGCAGGGCAGCAGAGCGCCTCGGCCACGGTGACGGCCACACCTCCCGGCGGGCTGGCAAACATCACCTCAGGCTCGGATTGGATGTATTATTTTGGTGCGACCATCAACGTCACCTTCGTCAAGCGCACCAACGGCGAGGATGCCAAAACGGGCACCGGTCCCCTGATTGGTGTGGGTGGGGCGGTCGACTGGACCTATACCATCACCAGCAGCAGCAATGTGTCCCTGCCCTTTACGGTTGTCGATAACCCGGTTGTGGCCATCAGCTGTTCGAAAAACACCCTCGACCCGACGGATGAGGTGGTGTGCACCGCCTCCGGTGAGGCAGTGGCGGGTCAATATAGCAATACGGCCACGCTGACCGTCACCCGGCCCGGGAGTTTAGGGAATCTGATCCTGACCGATACCAGCCATTATTACGGCGTGATCACCGGGATCAACATTGAGAAACGGACCAATGGCTTTGATGCCGATGACGCCCCTGGGCCGTTGATTTTGATCGGAGAAAATATCACCTGGCGCTATGAGATCACGAATACTGGCAATGTTGATCTGACTGACGTGAGTGTGGTGGATGATAAAGAAGGGGCTATCACCACCTGCCCGACGACGATCGCAGGCGGTGCCACAGTGACCTGTACCAAGACGGGTACAGCTATGGAGGGTCAGTACAGCAACCAGGCCACGGTTACCGCTAACCCACCCGCAGGATTTGCCCCGGTTACAGACAGCGATTCCAGCCATTATTATGGCAGTGAAGCCGGAGTCGCCATTAAGAAGTTGACCGATGGTGTGGATACCAGCGTCTCGCCGCCCCCCAATATCAAGGTGGGAAATCCCGTCAGTTGGACCTATCAGGTGACCAATATCGGTCTTTACACCATCACGGGGATAGCCGTGACCGATAGCGATGAAACCCTGGTCATCTCGTGCCCGGAAACCACGCTGGCGCCCGAAGAAGACATGGTGTGCACGGCCAGTGGCACGGCTAAAGCAGGTGTTTATACCAATACCGGTTATGCCGAGGGGACACCGGAAGGACTGGAAGGCATCATTGGAGAGGTGGGCGACTCGGATGAGAGCGGGTACTTTGGCGTCGAACCGTTAATTGAGATCACCAAGACCACCAATGACGAGGATGCCAAGACAGCTCCGGGGGTGATGATCAAGGTGGGTGAAACGGTTGCCTGGCGCTATGAGATCACGAATACCGGCAATGTCGATCTGACCGATGTGAGCTTGGTGGATGACCAGGAAGGCCCAATCACCTGCCCAGCGACATCACTGGCAGTCGGTATAACGATGACTTGCAGTACCCAAGGCACAGCCATCGCGGGACAATACACCAATAACGCCACGGTTACGGCTAATACCA
>JAWOIB010000084.1:0-22164 GCA_046484845.1 bacterium | reverse complement strand
GCGGTCGGCTGTGTGGCCGGCTCAAACGTCATCAACCTCGTTATTCTCGGCTGCCTGGACTGGTCGTGCCGCAACGGAACCTGCCTGCGGGGTCTGCACAGCTTCCACGAACGCTCAGCCCTGTATGCCATTGTCATGTCAGGACTTGCTCTTACCGGGTTGCTTCTCGGCAACCGACTGCCCTCGGTGTTGTCAGTCTCGCCGGTCGCCCTCCTGATGATCGCAATCTACCTCGTGCTGATGCGCGGCACGAAGACCACGACCGGCGTGACTCCCGCCTCGACGCCTCGGTCGGGAGTAACACTCCGCGGCGCCGTTCTGCGCTACGCGGTGTTCGCGTTGGTGGTCATCGTCGCCGCGATCATCCTCCCCGGAATGGCTACGCAGCTGGCTGCCGCCACCGGGCTTGGCGATACCTTCATCGGCTCGACGATGGTCGCCTTCGTCACTTCGCTTCCTGAACTGGTCACCGCGATTGCCGCGGTGCGCATCGGCGCGCCGGAAATGGCGGCAGGAGGGATGATCGGCTCCAACGTTTTCAATCTCACCATTCTCGGGGTGGCGGACTTGGCGTACTGGCGCGGAAGCCTGTTCGCGGGTGCAAGAGCGGAGAATGTCATCGCTCTGCTTGCGGGTACGCTGCTGGCCGGGTTGTTCATAGTCGTACGCCGGCACACGCCCAACCGTCGGTTCCTGCGCCTGACCTGGTTCGGCTGGGCCGCGCTTGCCATCTGGTTCGCGACCACGTTCCTGCTATACGTCCGGAGGTGAGCCTTGGCGCCGGGGGACGCACCCCCGGCGCCAGAAGAGCCAACTCACCTGCTGTCGCTACTTGATATCGCAGCCGGTGAGTCGCTGCTCGGTGATCCCGGTGTAGCCGCCGGCTGAGAAGCTCGAGCGCCCGCGAACCCAGCCGGTCTCCTCAGCATACCAGTGCGTCAGCTTGTAGTTACCGCCGGAGAACGAGTATTCGTATTCAACCTCCAAGCAGTTCGCGTAGGTCCCGGCCGGAACGGTGATGTCCTCCCTCCCGGTGACCGTCGCCCATAGCGCTGTGTCGGCCCGCGCGTACACCTGCCAGGTCTTGTCCTGCTCCAACGGCAGTGCAAGCATGGTATCAGGCCTGTCATCATTGGGGCCGTCAAAATCCAGTACCCAGCTCGAGTTCTTCAGTATCCAGGATGTGTCGCTCGTCATAATCAGGGTATCATGGGGCATGCGCTGACGGAAAGAATCAACCGTCACGAAGACCGCCGCCTGCTTTCCGCCCCCGAGCACAGCGGTACCGGCAACCCTGAGGTTGGTCACCTGGGTCCAGAGAGTATCCGCCCCGGCGTCGGACTGGTTCAGAACCATCTCTGCCTCGTAACGCCAAGAACTGCCGACACTGGTCGGGAAGTAATCCGGCTCACTTTCAAACAACCCGCAACCAGCAACGGCAAACAGCATGCCTGCGGCAACCGTCACCTGCACCAATCTCATGGCATAACCTCCTTTATGAGTGAAGAACAATAGTCCGCATGTCCGCAGAAGTCAACCGGTCAAACCCCGCCTCCTGCATCCCTACTGGTAGAACTTAGAAGTGAAGCGCCAGCCGGCAGACCGCACCCCGGACACCTGCTGCCCCGTACTCACTGACACCGCTGCCAACCGACCACATCGCCTGAACGTACAGGTCCACGTTGTCGGCGACGCCAAGCTGCAACCCGGGCAGCAGCACCGCGGAGCGGTCACCAAGATTGGCCAGGCCGGCGAGGACCATACTGCTGAACCCCGCCAGCGGATGACGCACGGAAGCATAGAGCTGATCCCTGCCCAGCCCGTTTCGCACACCCAGCAGCTGTTCGAGCCAAGCCGCCACCGGGTAACCGCTGTGCCCGGCATAGCCCGCGCTGTTGTGGCGGTACTCGACCGCCAACCACGTGCGGGTGGCTAGCGTTATGTCGGTCCCTGCCACGAATTCCCACCAGCTGGGCCTCACGTCCCGGCCGGGATGGAAACCTCCCTCGCACCAGATCCCTGGCAAAAGGATCTCGCCCTTGAGTTGTCCACCGAAGAAGAGATCCGTCGGCACCGCCTCGCCGGGTCGACGCCACCCGGTCAGAGCCCAGTCAAACCCCGACACATTGCCACTGACTCGACCGATTGCGGCCGAACCAGCCAGGTCCGGTCCGGGCAGACCGAAAACCTGTACACCCACAGCTCCCAGCCATTCGAGCCGGAGCGCACTGACGCCTCCCCTCTCGTACGTCGGGTCAAGCCACGACTTGGATGGCAAGACCTCAGTCGGGTTCCAGAGATAGCCGACGCCCCAGGCCATCGGCTGCTTGCCAACCCGGAGCCGGAACCGAGACCAGCCCAGCGTGGCTGAAGCCCGGTCAAGTTCGAGTCCACCGGTCACCGTCACCCGGAGCGAAGCCCTGAGCGAGTCGGACAGGGACTCGGCCTTCACCTCGGGCAGCAACAGGACCAGGTCAAGCTCTCGGGCGCCGTGGACGGCCCGCGCCAGCACTGCGGCGTCCACCACAAAGCCCGGACCGGGACGGGCATCAAGTGCCATACGAATTCTGTTGTCGCCGGACAGCACCGAGCCGGCACGATACTGCGCGAACGAAAGCCGGCTCTCGAACCGGCCGAGGAAACTGACATCGCCGGCCGCAGCGACCGCGACCGCTGCTGCGACCAGTGCGGCAACCTGCCTGGCCTTCACCTAGATGCGCAAGAAGGTCGGGGGCAATCGTCCGAAACGAATCCCCAACTGGAGGCTGAACCCCTTCAAGTCGAACCCGGGCGGTGATTCGTCATAGTACCACGCCGGTCCGTAGAACGGCAGGAAGTACCCGGCCTTGATGAACAACCCGGTGTACCGGTTCCCTCCGCCGGGAAGCCTGCCCATCACCTCGAAAGCTGGTGTCGCGCCCATCGTCCAACCGACAAACCAGCGGCTGAAGTCTGGGTCGGAAAGGGGCGTGTCACGGTCATGAACGTAGTAGACCCAACCCGCACCGCCCAGCTCGACCCCGGGCCTGAGTGCCAGGAAGGCGACCGGCGCATAATGCCACCCGAGATCAAGCGCGACCTGCGCGCCACCGAACTGGACCTCGATTGCGTCGGCGGCCAGGCTGCGGAACGTCACCGCGCCTCTTCCCCCGACCGTCACCGGCCCGGCGTGTCCGCCGGCGTGACCGCCGAACCAGACCGTCGGCAGGCTCGGGCGAAACTCACCGGCACCTTCCCACTCGCGGTTGAGTTCGCTCAGACGCCGCGCCTCTGGCGCGTAGTCGACGAAAGAACCGCCGAACTCGAACCCGCCGTAGCCGAATGCGCACCCGACCAGCAGCAGCAGCGCGGCAGAGAACCTACCTGCCATCAGCACCTCCTGTCAGAGACAACAGCCTGTTCGCAAGAGCATACTGCACGTTCCCTTCCCGGAAAGCCTCCCCCCCGATCCCCGACGGACGAACCGCCTCAGTCAGCCCGGGCATCTGCCATATGGCCATTGCCCGCCAACCTGTGAGCGACGCGGTTTCCTCGTCGTAGAGGTAGGCCCATACAACGCGGAGGTTACCGCGCTCGACCCGGTTTCGCTCGTCGACGGTCCGGTACACCAGCCAGTCGAGTGCCGCACGGAGCGAATCGGCAGGCAGACCGGGTCGGACCCGGGCAAACGCACTGCGACGCTCGACCCTGCCCGCCGGGTGCTCGCGTATCTCGAACACCGCGTAATCAACCTCGGGCAAGCCCGGGCGCGGAACCTCCGAGGGGGCATCGCGAGTACGCAGGAATACAGCCGACACTGCCGCCAGCATGCCCAGTACCAGCACCACCGTCATGTAGCCGCGACGACGCCCGTGGTTCGCCAGCCGGACCCGCTCACCCAGACTCACCGGCCGCCGCGCCATCCTTGGTCTCGATTCGCCGTCTCGGACAGAACCAACCGCACCATCCTGCCGCCCAGCGGGCCGAGCCAACTGCCGGCCGCAACCGGGACAGCACTCAACATTATCTTCCACCTGGGCATTGCAGTAGAAGCAGTGCATCCCGGCACCTCGGCGAACCTTGGCTGTGAGCACAGTGCTATTTTATCCCTTCGACAGCGGTCTGCAACGCCACCCATGCCAACGGCGCCGGGCAATTCGAAGAAATGCCGGCCGCCAGTCCGGCGGCCGGCTTGAACCAGTTAGCTGTGGCAGGTTACCAGCGATAGTGAGCGAAAGCGCGGTTGGCTTCGGCCATCTTATGAGTATCTTCCTTCTTCTTGATGGCTGTGCCCTGGTTGCGGCTGGCGTCTATCAGTTCATTGCCCAGACGCTCGGGCATGGTGTACTCACTCCTCGAGCGGGCCGCGGTGATGAGCCACTTGGTCACTAGGGCATCCCGTCTACGGGGCCGCACTTCCATCGGAATCTGGTAGGTCGCGCCGCCGACCCGGCGGGGCCTGACCTCAAGCACCGGCTTGACATTGGCGATCGCCTTCTGGAACACGGCGTAGCCGTCCTCCTTGACCTTCTGCTCGATGAAATCCATTGCCTGGTAGAAGACCCGCTGCGCGGTACCCTTCTTACCATCCCACATCAGGTTGTTGATGAACTTAGCAACAAACACTGAGCCGTATCGAGGGTCAGGCGCCGGTACGCGCGGCTGGATGGAACGTCTCCTTGCCATACCCGCTCCCTACTTGGCCGACGGCTTGGGCCGCTTGGCACCGTACAGGCTGCGCCCGCGCCGCCGGGACTCAACCCCGGCCGTGTCGAGTACGCCCCTGACAATGTGGTAGCGCACACCCGGCAGGTCCTTCACCCTGCCGCCACGCACCAGCACCATCGAGTGCTCCTGCAGGTTATGACCTTCACCCGGGATGTACGCCGTCACCTCGAAACCCGAAGTCAGTCTCACCTTCGCAACCTTGCGCAGGGCGGAGTTCGGCTTCTTCGGTGTCACGGTGTAGACGCGGGTACACACCCCGCGCTTCTGAGGGTTACCCTTCAGCGCAGGGGTCTTGGACTTACGCCGGGCCTGTTTCCTCGGCCGGCGTATGAGTTGACTGATCGTCGGCATCTAGACAGCCTCCTGGTTCTCTTCTGGTATCTCCGGTGTCGGGCTTTCGGTCACGAGCCTGAGCCGGCTGAATTCACGGAATCCGGTACCTGCCGGGACAAGCCGCCCGACAATGACATTCTCCTTCAGTCCACGCAGCCGGTCAACCTTGCCCTGGATCGCTGCTTCTGACAGCACCCGGGTTGTCTCCTGAAAGGACGCCGCGGAGAGAAAACTCTCGGTCAGCAACGCAGCGCGGGTGATCCCGAGCAGAATCGGCTGGAAGCCGGCTGGCCGGAGGTTCTCCATCGCTAGGCGCTGGTTCTCCTCATAGAGCCGGCGTCGTTCGACAATCTCTCCTTCGATGAAATTGGAGTCGCCCGCATCGATGATCTTGACCTTGCGCAACATCTGGCGAACGATAACCGAGATGTGCTTGTCATTGATCTTGACCTTCTGGAGCCGGTAAACGGCCTGGATCTGATTGGTCAGGAACTCCTGCACGGACAACCAGCCCTTGACCTTGAGTACGTCGTGGGGGTCGACCGAGCCTTCGCAAAGCTTGTCCCCAGCCCTGACTGCATCACCGGTGGCAACCAGGAGGTACTTTCCGTAAGGAACATCATACTCCTTGGCCGAACCACCATCAGAGGTCACGCGGACGAGACGGATGCCTTCCTTGGGCTCGCCGACATCAACCGTGCCGTCGATCTCAGATATGATCGCCGGGTCCTTGACCTTCTTGGCCTCGAAAAGCTCCGCGACCTTGGGCAGTCCACCCGTGATGTCCCTGGTGCGACCCATCTCCCGCAACATCCTGGCCAGGATATCTCCGGGAACGACTTCCTGCTTGTCGTCGGCAATCAGGTAGGCACCCGCCGGCAGAGCATGAGACTCCAGTTCCTTACCCGCCTTGCCGACCACCGCGATTCGCGGATGACGCTTCTTCGTCCGATCCGCAGTGATGATCCGCTGCATCCGCTCGGTCCGCTCGTCTATGTCCTCACGCAGCGTTACCCCGACCTCGATGTCGTGGTAGACTACCTTCCCTGCCGCCTGTGCCATAATCGGAATCGAATACGGCTCCCACTCGAACAGCACGTCACCCGCGGCGGCCTGTTGACCATCGACAACCCTGACTACCGCCCCGGCCGGGACGCTGAACGGCACCACGCGGTCCGGCGCGGTCAGCACCAGCCGACCGGCAACAAGGGCGATAACCTCGCCATCGCTACGCACCGAGGTCTTCAGGTCTTCGTAAGTGACCGTCCCATCGAAACGGGCTGCCGCTTTGGTCTGTTCCGCTGCGCGCTGAGCAACGCCACCGATGTGGAATGTCTTCAGCGTCAGCTGCGTACCCGGCTCGCCAATGGACTGGGCTGCAACCACCCCGACCGCCTCGCCGATCTCCACCAGCCGGCCCGTGGCCAAGTTGCGGCCGTAGCATCTCTGGCAGAGACCGTAGGATGCCTCGCAGGTCAATACCGACCGCACCCGGACCATCTCGATGCCGTAGTCCTCTATCTCCTGCGCGGACTCGTCACTGATCTCCTCTCCAGCGCTGACAAGGATCTCACCCGAAACCGGGTTGACCACGTCGTCGACGGTGAAACGGCCGGCGATACGCTCGCCGAGTGGCTCAACGATCTCACCCCCATCGCGCAGCGCCGTAATCTCCTGCCCGAGAATGGTACCACAGTCTTCTGTGGTGATTACCACATCTTGGGCAACGTCTACCAGCCGCCGGGTGAGATACCCTGCCTCGGCCGTCTTCAGCGCGGTATCGGTCAGTCCCTTGCGCGCTCCGTGCGTCGAGATGAAATACTCCCAAACCGACAGCCCATCTCGGAACGAGCTCTTGATCGGGGTCTCGATGACTTCTTCCCCGACCGACCGACGCTGGGGCTTAGCCATCAATCCACGCATGCCTCCGATCTGAGCCGCCTGAGCGCGCGAACCACGGGCGCCGGAGTCGATCAGCATATACACTGGGTTAAACCCCTCCTGATCCTTCGAGAGCCGCTCGAACAGCGCTTCCTCGACCTCGGCTGTCGCCAGCGTCCAGGTGTTGACTACCAGGTTATACTTTTCGGTGTCATCCATCAGACCGCGCTCGTAGGCGCGCTGCACTTTGCGAACCTGCTTCTCACTGCGCTCAAGGATCTCACCCTTTTCGGGCGGAACCACGACGTCGTCCATCCCGATGCTCAACCCTGAGCGCGTCGCCATCTCAAAGCCCAGATCCTTGATGTCGTCGAGCAGCTTCGCGGTCACATCCAGCCCGAGCTTGCGGGCAGCACGGTCGATCAGCGCCCCAAGTTGAGCTTTGGCGTACAACTCGTTTGCGAAGCGCAACTCGTGCGGCAGTATCTCGTTCAGCAGTACCCGCCCGACCGTCGTTTCGTGAGTCGTGCCGTCGTATCGGAAAAGGACAGGCTCGTGAAGGTCAAGTACGCCCAAGTCGTACGCGGAACGAACCGTACCGAAGTCATCAAAGCAGCGCTGAGCCTTCCCAAGGCTTGCGCGAGTCTTGGTCATGTAGTACAGGCTGGCCACGATATCCTGGGAGGGCATCATCAGCGGGCGGCCGTGGGCCGGCGACAGGATATTCTGCGAGGAAAGCATCAGTACCGAAGACTCGAGTATCGCTTCGGGCGTCAAGGGCACATGAACCGACATCGTGTCTCCATCGAAATCCGCATTGAACGGCGGGCAGACAAGCGGGTGAATACCGATTGCACGCTGCTCGGCAAGTATCGGGAAGAACGCCTCAACCGAAACACGGTGCAGCGTCGGCGCCCGGTTCAGAAGCACCGGGTGCCGGCTGGTCACTTCCTCCAGCACCTCCCACACCTCGGGAGCCTCACGGCGGTACATTGACTTCGCGCCCCGCTCACTCTCGGCCAGCTGGCGCTCCTCCAGCCTGCGCAGGATAACCGGCTTGAAGAGCTCAAGCGCCATCTCCTTCGGCAGACTGCACTGATGGAGCTTCAGCGTCGGGTTCACCACAATGACCGAGCGTCCCGAGTAGTCCACCCGCTTGCCGAGCAGGTTACGACGGAACCGTCCCTGCTTGCCGCGCAGCGCCTCGCAGAGCGACTTCAGAGGACGGTTGCCTCGCCCGCGAACCGGACGCGGTCGAGTCTCATTGGAGAAGAGCGTATCAACCGCGTCCTGAAGCATCCGTTTCTCGTTCTTCAGGATGATCTCAGGGGTCTTGATCGACATCAGGTGCTTGAGGCGGTTATTACGAACAATCACTCTCTTGTAGAGGTCATTCAAGTCCGAGGTCGCATAGCGACCACCTTCCAATGGAACCAGCGGCCGCAGATCGGGAGGGATGACTGGAAGCACCTCAAGGATCATCCACTCCGGCCGGGCACCTGATGTCCGAAACGCTTCCACTACGCGCAGCCGCCGCAGCAGGTCAAAACGTCTGGATGTCTCGTGCTTGATGCGGGCTCGCAACTCAGCCGCCAGGTCATCAAGCTCGATACGGCTCAGGAGTCTCTTCAGTGCTGGCGCCCCGGCCGCAGCCTCGAAACCGTCATAGCGGTCGCTATTGGCCCGGTACTCGTCCTCCGTCAACAGCTCATTCTGCTTGTACGGCGACTCACCAGGTTCGATAACTACGTAGGCCTCGTAGTTCAGCACCGTCTCGACTTGGTTGATCGACAGCGCCAGCATCAACCCGACCTTGGACGGTGGCACCTGGTAGAACAGCGTGTGCGCGACCGGCACGACCAAGTCGATATGCCCCATCCGCTGCCGCCTGACCGCCGAGGTTGTGACCTCGACCCCGCAACGGTCACATACTATGCCCTTGTACCGGATCTTCTTGTACTTGCCACAATTGCACTCGTAGTCCTTGACAGGCCCGAAAATGCGCTCGCAGAACAACCCATCCCGCTCCGGCTTCTGGGTTCGGTAGTTGATGGTCTCTGGCTTCACGACTTCCCCGCTGGACCAGTTCCTGATCGTCTCCGGTGAGGCAATACGCAGTCGCAGGGCGTCGAAGTCCTGAAAATCGCGATCTGACATCATCAGAACTCCTCTCCGCGTTCCGGTATCAACTCGAGACCAAGACCCTGCAATTCCTTCACGAGCACCGAGAACGAAGCGGGCGGCTTCGGCCGTGGCGGATTCTTGCCCCTCATGAGTGCTTCAAAAAGCGCGCTTCTTCCTTCAACATCATCGGACTTGATGGTCAGCATCTCTTGCAGGGCATGTGCGGCGCCGTAGGCCTCCAGCGCCCACACTTCCATCTCCCCGAAACGCTGTCCCCCGAACTGAGCCTTACCCCCCAATGGTTGTTGGGTGATCAGCGAGTAGCGTCCGGTCGAGCGGGCGTGAATCTTGTCGTCAACCATGTGAATCAGCTTCAGCATGTACATCATCCCGACCGTGACCTTCTCACGGAAAGCCTCGCCCGTCCTGCCGTCATACAACACCAGCTTACCATCCTCGGGCAGCCCAGCCTTGATCAGTTCCTGTCGGATGTCATCGGGTGTCGCGCTCTGGAACACCGGGCAGACCGCCTGGTAGCCAAGGACTTGGGCCGCCCAGCCAAGGTGCGCCTCGAAAACCTGACCGAGGTTCATCCGCGAGGGCACTCCCAGCGGGTTGAGAATCATGTCAACAGGCAGTCCACGCATCCCGCGAATCGTCTCACTCGCGTCCTGACCTTCGCTCGACACCGCGAGGTAAGGCATGTCCTCCACCGACAGGATCTTTGAGACAACACCCTTGTTGCCGTGGCGACCGGCCATTTTGTCACCCACGGCCAAGTTGCGCTTCTGGGCGATGAAGACGGTGATCCACTTGAGTACGCCGTGGGGAAGTTCGTCACCACGCGAGACGCGCTCGATTTCCTGACGCTTCTCGCGATCCGCCTCGGCCAGCGCCTCATCGAATTCCTTCAGAGCGACCCTTATCTCCATCTGCCGCTTCTGACTGGAAACCAGCTTCTCGTAGTCCCGAACCCTGTCGAACCCGTCCGACTCAAGAAACTCGTCGGTCAGCGGCTGCCCGGCCTTGTGCAGGACCTTGCCTTTGCCGTCCTTCGCCGGCGCGGCCGCCTTCTGACCACGAAGCGCTGCCCGCAACTTCTCGTTGCGCCGATCAAGCAGGAACTGCTTCCTCAAGTTGTAACGCCGCTCGGCCTCACCAATTCTCTCGCGTTCCAACCTCCGAGCCATGGCATCGTTTACCTTTCGACTCAAGACCCGGCGGTTCACAACCACGCCGAAAACACCGGCGTCCACTCGCAACGAGCTGTCCTTGACGTTCGACGCCTTCTCGCCAAAAATGGCTCTCAGCAGTCGCTCCTCAGGGGTGAACTCTGTCTCACCCTTCGGCGTTATCCGTCCGACCAGGATGTCACCGGGCCCAACCTCGGCACCGAGTCGAATGACTCCAAATTCATCCAAGTTGCTCAACTCTTCCTCGGTCGCCCCCGGGATGTCACGGGTAATCTCCTCAGCACCGAGTTTCGTCTCACGCGCCTGGATCTCGAACTCGAGTATCTGGATCGAGGTGAAGGCATCCTGCCCCAGTAGCGTCTCCGAAACAACAATGCCATCCTCGTAGTTGTAGCCACGCCAAGGCAGGAAAGCGACCAGTACGTTACGACCCAACGCCAGCTGGCCATCCTGCGTCGAAGGACCATCTGCCAGCAGGTCACCCATCTTCACCGTGTCGCCGACGCGAACCACCGGTCGCTGCGACAGAGAGGTGTACTGGTTCGACTTCTTGAATTGGCGCAAACGGTACTCAGTCAACCCGCTGTCGCTGCGGATGATGATCGAACGTGCATCGACCTTGGTGACAAGACCATCGGCCTCCGCAAGCAACACCGCGCCTGACTCAGCAGCGAACTTCCCCTCAACCCCGGTGGCAACGAATGGCTTCTCAGGCAACAGCAGGGGTACCGCCTGACGCTGCATATTGGACCCCATCAGCGCGCGGTCGGCATCGTCATGCTCAAGAAACGGTATCAGCACTGTTGACCCGGAGAACAGCTGTCGCGGCGAGACGTCCATGAAATCGACGTCGGTTGGCGCGACCTCGAGCACGTCACCGCGACGGCGACAGATCACAACGTCTCGGTCGAACCGGCCATCCGGGCCAAGACTGCTGTTGGCCTGAGCGATCGTGAAGTGCTCTTCCTCCTCCGGGGTCAGGAAGACCTCCTTACCCTTGCCCACCAGTACCCTGCCATTGCGTACCGGCCAGTAAGGAGTGGTCAGGAAGCCGTGTTCGTCGATCCGCGCGTAAGTCGCCACGGTTGATATCAAACCAATGTTCGGTCCTTCTGGCGTCTCAATCGGACAGATGCGCCCGTAATGCGAGTAGTGGACGTCTCGGACTTCAAACCCGGCGGTCTCCTTGGTCAGCCCCCCGGGGCCGAGCGTTGAGATGCGCCGCTTGTGCGTCAGCTCGGCCAGCGGATTCGTCTGCTCCATGAACTGACATAGCTGGCTCTGGGTGAAGAACTTCAGAATCGCGTTCGCCACGACCCGTGTGTTCACCAGCTCCTGCGGGTTCATCTGGCTGTCATCGACGAACGCCGCCCGCTCCCTGATGTTCTGGGCGAGCTGCATGAGTGCCACTCGGAACTGGTTCTCAAGCAACTCACCAACCTGCTTCACTCGACGATTTGACAGGTGATCAACGTCATCTGGCTGCAACCGGACTGAATCGGCAGACACCTTGAAGCCCTCTCGTCTCAGCACTTCCTCAGCCCGCTTGCCCGTGTCCTCAGAGGTATAGGTCAACTCCAATCGGTCCCTCCGCTCGTGCCAGAAGCTCTCGCCCGGCTCCAACCCCTCCCGGGAGAGGAGCTTGAGCGCGGCCTCTGGCTTCGTACCCTCAGGCACCTGACAGGAGATGGCGAAGTTGCGGCCATCATCTGCGAACCTCAACAAGTGACGGACTATCTCAAGTACATCCTCTCGACGCAGGCCAGTCTCTTCAATCGGGACCTTGAGCATCAGCCGGCGATTGAGCTTATAGCGCCCCACTGAACTCAGGTCAAACCGGCGCTTATCGAACAACATCCCCAAGATGACGTTCTCGGCGACTTCGAGCGAATGCGGTGCAATCGAACGCAGCCGGTAGTAGATCCGCTTGATCGCGTCTTCACGCGACTCCGCTCGATCTGCGCGAAGCGTATTCGCGAGAATCTCCAAGCCAGCGGGACTACCATCCACCACCGATGCCTTGACAATCCCCTTGGACTCCAAGAACTCGATCAAACCATCCGTCACGAACTCACCGACCCTCACAAGCACTTCGTTGTTCTCGCGGATGGTACGAGCGACCATCTGCCCGGGTGCCAGGCGCTTCTCCTCAACCCAGTAGAGGCTCTCAACAAGCTGTTCGTGAGTGAAACCCACCGCCTGGAGGAAAGTCGCTGCCGAAATCCTCCGCTTACGGTCCAGCAGAACAACCAGCGAACGATGACGATCAGCCAGAACCTCGAACCAGGCCCCGCGCAGGGGCACAAGCAACGCCGAACTTTCAAGGTTATCCTCGGAGAAGTAAACGCCGGGAGAACGATGAAGCTGGCTGACCACAACGCGCTCGACACCGTTGATGATGAACGTCCCACCTGCCGTCATCCAGGGCAGTTCGCAGAAGAAGACCTCCTGCTCGACCATGTCCCGGACCCGGCTCTCCTCCTCGCCGAACTCCTTCTTCACCAGGCGAAACGCAACCTTGATTGGAATCGAGTAGTTGACGCCCTTGGCAATCGCCTCGTCGGGGGAGTACTTCGGCTCACCGAAGTCGTAGCCGAGATACTCAAGGACGAAGTTCTTGTGCACATCCTCAACCGGGAATGTCTCTCGGAGTACGCCCTCGAGCCCGACAGGCTTTCGCTCGGACTTGTCAACGCCGGCCTGGACGAAAGCGGCGAAAGAATCAAGCAACAGCGAAAGCAGATTCGGAATCTCCAGAAAGGTACGCGTCTTGGAGAAGTCCTTCTGCTTCGTCACGTTACTTCACCTCGACCTTGGCCCCGACTTCCTCCAGTTTCGCCTTTATCTTGTCTGCTTCTTCCTTCGTCGTCGCATCCTTGATGGTGCTCGGAACGCTATCGATAATGTCCTTGGCTTCTTTAAGGCCGAGCTGCGTCAGTGCCCTCAGTTCCTTCAGAACCTGTATCTTCTTGTCACCGACCGATGTCAATACCACTGCGAACTCGGTCTTCTCCTCAGCCTCGCCCTCGCCCTCGGCTGCCGCGCCCGGAACACCAGTCGGCACCACCCCAGTGGCAAAGACGGGCCCCGTGATGTCGAACTTCTCCTTCAGTTCCTTCACCAACGCCGCCAACTCGGTGACGGTCAGTGACTCGATCTGGGCAATCATCTCCTGGATCTTACCTTCAGCCATCATATCCTCCTAGCAGTTTTCCTAAGACATTGCGGATCCACGGCACTCCGGCATCACGGCAGCACCGTTCGGCCATCTCGAAGCAGCAAACTCCAGCTGTTCGTTGCTCAGGCATCACCCGCTTCCTGCGGATCAGCGGGCATCGGGCCGGGAACATCATCGGAAGGCACAGCCGCCCCCCGCTCGTGGAGTTGCTCGAGCACGTAACCAAACTCACTCATCAACCCGTCCAGCGTCATCACGAACTCCCGGATCGGTGCCGACAGAACCGCGTAGAGATGTCCTCTCAGGTCAGCTTTGGAAGGCAGCGCCGCCAACTGGGCAAACTGATCCGCATCGAAGAAAGCCCGATCAACGTATGCGCCTTTGACCTTCAACATCGGCAACCTCTTCGCAACTTCCTTCAGCACCCGAGCCGGAACAACAGCGTCCTCGCCAGCGAGTACAATGGAGGTCGGTCCTTTCAGAAACTCGGCAACCTGTTCGCCAACTCCGGAATCAGTCAACGCTCTCAGAACCAGCCTGTTCTTGACGACTCTCACCCGCGCCCCGGCAGACCTCAGTTGTCTTCGCACCTGGTTGAACTCGTTGACCGGAACACCGGTGAAGTCTATGAAATAGTAGCCGGAGATTCCCTGAACGAGTTCGCTGAGTGCCGCAAGCTCTCGGACTTTCTTCGCGCTCGGCATGCTACGCCCCCTTCCGGGCCGTCTCGGTGAACTCGCGAGCGTCGACGCGAACTCCCGGGCCCATTGTCGAGGACAACGTTATGGAACGGACATACTGCCCCTTGGCCGCCGCAGGCTTGACGCGGACCAACTCAGCTACGAAGGCCCTGATGTTGTCGACCAGCCCGGAGGCTTCGAAGCTCACTCGGCCCACCAGAGCATGAACGTTGCCGGTCTTGTCGGTGCGATAGTTTACGCGGCCAGCCTTCAGCGCCTTCACCGCCTCGGCAACATCAAAAGTCACGGTCTTTGTCTTAGGGGACGGCATCTTGCCTTTGGGCGCCAGAATCTTGCCCAACCGCCCAACCGCCGGCATGGTATCCGGAGTCGCGACCGCCACATCGAAGTCGCTCCAGCCACCCTGGATCTTCTCGACGAGATCCTCGAAACCGACGAACTCGGCGCCGGCCGCCTTTGCCTCCTCTTCCTTTTCGCCCTTGCAGAAGACAAGCACGCGGACTTCCTTGCCGGTGCCATGCGGAAGACCGACCGTCCCGCGGATCATCTGATCCTGCTTCTTCGGATCAACGCCGAGCTTGACCGCGATATCAACCGACTCGTCAAACTTCGCCGTGGCACTCTTCTTGACAAGTTCGACAGCCTCTGAAAGACGATAGTCTTGCTGCTGATCATACTGCCCGCGGAGCGCGGAGTAGCGCTTGCTTCGGATCATTAATCCTCCACCTGGAGACCCATCGAATGCGCTGTACCGGCGATTATACGCGCCGCAGCTTCGATGGTATCCGCATTCAGGTCGTCTTTCTTCCGCTCCGCAATCTCCATCAGGTGCTTCCGTGAAACAACGCCGACCTTGCCGCGATTGGGCTCGCTCGATCCCTTGGCAAGGCCGGCAGCCTGCTTCAGGAGTACCGACGCGGGCGGGCTCTTGGTCACGAAAGTGAACTTCCGATCCGAGTAGACGGTCAGGACAACAGGGATCATCATGCCCGGAGACTCCTTGCGGGTGGCATCATTGAAAGCCCTGATGAACTCCGCAATGTTGACTCCGTGCTGACCCAATGCCGGTCCCACCGGCGGGGCCGGAGTTGCCTGTCCGGCCGGGATCTGAAGTTTCACGATGGCTGCGACCTTCTTAGCCATTGCTCGCTCCTCCTGTGTTGCTAGATTGCCTGGACATCCAGAAAGTCCAGGTCGATAGGCGTCGGGCGTCCAAAAATGGTCACCATGACCTTAACCCGCCGACGATCCACAAAAATCTCTTCGACCGTCCCGGTGAAGCCAGCAAACGGTCCCTTTGTCACCTTGACACTTTCGCCCTTCTCGAAGGGAGATTCGGGTTCCGCCCGCTCCCGTCCGCGCTCGATCTGATCGAGCATCGAACGAACCTCCTCCTCGGTCAACGGAATGGGCTCCGTGCTGGTTCCCAGGAGGTGAGTGACGCCGGGGACGGAATTCACAAGCGTCAAAGTCTCCTCCCTCGGCTCCATCTCAACAATGATGTAACCGGGATACATCTGACGTTCTTCGGCAACGATCTTCGACTTGCGTACACGCGTAACCTTCTCGGCGGGCACGATCACCTGGCCGAACAATCCCTTGATGCCACGGTGTTCTATTGCGCGCTCGAGCAACTCCTTCACACGCCGCTCACGCCCCGTATAGGTGTGGACCACGTAGAACTTCATCTCCGAGCTTATGCTACCTGAGCGCCAGCTGCAGCAGTTGAGAGAAAACCAGATCGACGACGCCAATGAAGGCGGCCAAGATAGTGGAGAACACAATCACGACCAAGGTGGTCGTGAACAACTCCTTGCGCTTGACCCAGGTGACCTTCTTCATCTCGGCCACAACATCAGCTAGGTAGCTACGAATGCGTTTCAAGAATCTCATGTTTTCAACAGGCCAGGAGGGATTTGAACCCCCAACCTACGGATTTGGAGTCCGCCGCTCTGCCGTTGGAGCTACTGGCCTACTTAGCCTCCTTATGAGAGGTGTGCTTGCGACATGCGGGGCAGTACTTGCGCAGCTTCAGCCTCTCAGACTGCCGCTTGTTCTTGCCGGAATGGTAGTTCCGGTTCTTGCACTGCTCACAGCTCAGGATGACCGGGACGCGCATGATTACTCAACGATCTCGACAACCGTGCCCGCCCCAACAGTGCGGCCGCCCTCACGAATCGCGAACTTCGAGTTCGGCTCAAGGGCCACCGGTGTTATCAACTCGATGTCCATCGTCACGTGGTCACCCGGCATCACCATCTCGACGCCCTCTGGAAGGGTGATCGAACCGGTCACGTCAGTGGTTCGGATGTAGAACTGCGGACGATAGCCCGGGAAGAACGGGGTATGACGGCCGCCCTCATCCTTCGTCAACACGTATACCTCACCCTTGAACTTCCGGTGTGGCTTGATCGAGCCGGGTTGGGCGATGACCATCCCACGCTGAACCTCGTCCTTGCCCACGCCCCGCATCAGCAAACCGACGTTATCCCCGGCGTCTGCCGAATCAAGGATCTTCCGGAACATCTCGATACTGGTCACGATGCACTTGTCGTGCTTGCCGAACCCGATGATCTCGACTTCAGCACCGGGCAACAGTCGTCCCCGGTCGACACGCCCGGTCACAACCGTCCCACGACCGGTAATCGTGAAAATGTCCTCTATCGGCATCAGGAACGGCTTATCGGTCTGCCGCACCGGCTCAGGAATGTGACTGTCAAGCGCCTCCATCAGCTTCATGATGGAATCAACCGCCTCGCCCTCGTCCTCTTGCAACGCCTTCAGCGCGCTCCCGCGTACAATCGGGGTGTTCTCGCCGTCGAACTCGTACTTGCTCAGAATATCGCGGATCTCGAGTTCAACCAGGTCAATCAGGTCCGGGTCATCGACAAGATCAACCTTGTTCAGGTAGACAACCATCGCAGGCACGTTCACCTGACGAGCAAGAAGGACATGCTCGGTGGTCTGGGGCATCGGGCCATCCGCCGCTGAAACAACCAACACCGCTCCATCCATCTGGGCAGCACCGGTGATCATGTTCTTGATGTAGTCCGCATGTCCCGGACAGTCAATGTGTGCATAGTGTCTGTTTACGCTCTGGTACTCGACGTGCGAGATCGCTATCGTCAAGATCTTGGTCTCGTCGCGCCGACCCTGAGACTCACTTGCCTTGGCCACCTGGTCATAGCTGATGTAGGTCGCGAGGCCCTTCTTCTCCAGGACCTTAGTAATCGCGGCCGTCAGCGTTGTCTTACCATGGTCGACGTGACCGATAGTACCGACATTGACGTGTGGCTTGTTGCGTTCGAACTTCGCCTTAGCCATTTTCCATATCCTCCTGTATTCTACTTGGCAGCCTTCGGCTCAGAACACAAAACCGGGCACTCACCCGAAGCCCACGGCCGGAATCGAACCGGCGACCACTTCCTTACCAAGGAAGTGCTCTACCGACTGAGCTACATGGGCATTATTCGACAATCCGCAATTATAGACTCAACTGCCGGCCTGTCAATCACTAAATAGTCCACTGGGCCTGTCAAACTGACCCGACACGCGCCACAGAACAGACCGACGACTCGCCCGGCGCGCTTGACCTAAAAGAATGTGCTGCAAGAAGTTACGGCGGCCTAGCCCATCTGGCACGACCGCACGGAAGCGGGCGATGGGAGTCGAACCCACGCAAACAGCTTGGAAGGCTGTTGTGCTGCCACTACACCACGCCCGCAGGGGGAGTCTGCTCAGGACTACGTCCTGACTCAGTGGACGGGGAAGGATTTGAACCTCCGAAGGCGTTTGCCAGCAGATTTACAGTCTGCCCCCTTTGGCCACTCGGGAACCCGTCCTCAAAAACAGCCTGAGCCGACAGCGGGATTCGAACCCACGACCTGAGGTTTACAAAACCTCTGCTCTACCAGCTGAGCTATGTCGGCAAACACACTCAACAGCACTCAGCCACGATGCAAACTATAATCTGAAAACCGCCGTCGTCAAGCACTGGCCTCACCTGACGGTCGTGCAGCGTGCTATAGAGAAGACGGCCGACCTTGGGCTGGTCCGAGCTCAAGACGACCGCTCAGGAGTCAGACGATTCTACCCGTTATCTGGAACCGGACAGACAGGGTACCTGCAGATGAAGCGCGACGATACTCCACATGCTCGTCCACACGAATTGAGCCAAACAACACGGAAGCCACCTTGCTGCCGGCGGCAATTGGAGAGCGGGGTCGCTGGACGCGACCCCGCTCCACACCATTCGGAATCAGCGGGTAAGCAACACCGGCCGGGTCGCGACCCCGTCCGGGGTCTCGGCCCGCACGAAATACACGCCGGCCGCCAGCTTGCCCGGCTGCCAGGTCAACGAACTCGACCCGGCCGCCAGCTCGCCGTCCACCAGCGTCGCCACTGTCCGACCGCTGATGTCCACCACGTTCACGCGCACCCGGCCCGCGCGCGGCAGCTGCAACCGCACCGTCGTCCGGCCCGCAAACGGGTTCGGCAGTACCTCGCACAGCTGCGCCGGCGCGTCCGACCGCCCCGGCCCTTCCGCCAGCCCGACGTTGCCGTCGTACCAGCTCTGCGCCGAGTCCGCGTGCGCCCGCGCCTGGTCCTCGCTCGTCCCGCCGACAAATGCCACCGCAAAATGATAGCTTTCGCCAACCACGAGGTCGAACGGCCCGACCGAGGTCAACGTCGACCAGTCGTACGCACGGTTCGAGTTGCGCTGGACGATGGTCCCGTTCAGCAGCCGCCACTTCATCCCGTCGGTCATCGCCGAATCAGGATAGACATAGCGGTCGTGGTCCACCGCGGCCAGGTTCGCGAACGAGGTCGGAGAAAGAATCTTGACCCCGACGGTAGGATTCGCGCTTGTGCTCTGCCGCATGTAGGTCAACCGGCGGCTCTCGTCGCTCGTCGCGGTGTTCGTGGCCGGGTTGCTCCCGATGTCGAAGTCCGCGAATACGCCCGCGTACATCCCGTTCACCGCGCTCGCACCCTCGTTGGCAATATCAAACGTCAACACCACGAAATCATCGTACCCGGCATGCGCGGCCTGGTAGCTGTTCTGAGTTACTCTCAGGCCCTTCGGCGAAGGATGCCCGGCATCGCTGTAGCTGCCTCGGTAGTGCTGGTCACCAGCCCGCGGTGGGTCAACTGCTCGCAGCGAGTCTACCACCCGCAGGTCCGAGTTCTGCGGCCCCGAGGCCGGACGACCGAAATGCCGGTCCGCAACATAGCTGTCCGAGTTGCCCACCGCGAAACTGCCATAGAACAGCGCAGAAGCAGTGGTCTTTGGGTACCGGAAACCGCTGCCCGCGTCAGCAGCGACGTCGTACCCGATCGAACCCTGCGCCGAGACCGTCAGCCGGCAGTAGCCGGTATCGTGGTCCATCAGCAACATGCCGGGGGTCGGCGGCTGGCCGACAACCAGATCGAATGTCCGGGTAACAGTAGTCTCACTGCAGACCAGCAACAGGCTCAACTGGGCGCGGTGGCCTTCCGGGCAGGACCCGGATGCCGAGACGCGGAAAGGGCTCCCTGAATTGCTGGCGCTGTCATTGCCGGCGACCGTCCCGAAGCTTGTGGACGAATCCAGCACCGAAACGTACGGATCGGAAACCCGCAGGGTACCGATCAGATTGGTCGCCGCGATACCGGAGGCATTGCGAACATAAGCAACGAGATTGGCGGTCTCGCCCGGGTCCAACCGGCCGTTGCCGTTGCCATCGCCCGCTATCACGGTCCGAGTCAGGAGCAGATTCGGTGCGGTCTGCGAACCGACGTTATCGAGCGCAGCCTTGCAGTTGATGCGTCCCCAGCCGTAGTTGTTGTTGGGGTAGGGCGCACCGCCCGAAGGCCGGTCGGCGTAGTCCGCAAGCAGATTGAAAACTTCGTTGTGGGTCAGGTTCGGGTTCTTCTGGAGCAACAGCGCGGCCGCGCCGGCGACGTGGGGTCCGGCCATCGAGGTACCGTCCATCGACGTGTAGCCACCGTTGCGCGCAGCCGAACTGATGTTCACTCCCGGTGCCGACACGCCCGGGTTGATGAGGTTCCAGTCCGGCCGGGGCCAATACTGGCTATCGTTCCAGGGACTCTGGTTGGGGGCCGGACCACGCGAGGAGAAACTGGCAATGACGTCGCTGCTGTTCGTCGCACCGACGCCAATGCAGATCGGGTAGTTGCCGGGCGCGTTCGAAGTCGAACTGCCCGGGCCGGAGTTGCCGATGGACGTCGCCAGCACGATGCCCAGACTGCGCAGGTTGTTGTACGGGGTAAACCAGTAGGTTTCGGTCCGTGAGCCGCCCCACGAACTCGAGACCACGTCCGGCCTGCCGGTGCCGGCCAACCAGTCCAGGCAGGCGCTGATCCAGGACGTCTGGCCCGAACCAGAGGAATTGAACGCCTTTGCGGCAATGAACGTCGCTCCCGGTGCCACGCCGTAGCCGCTGCCGCCGGCAATGGTTCCCATGCAGTGCGTGCCGTGGTTGTTGTCATCGTACGGGTCAGCCCGGCCGTTAACACCATCGAACCATCCATCGGTCGACCGCCAGCGGCTGCCGAAAATCGTATGCTGGACATAGACACCGGTGTCAATGTTCCCGACTACTATGCCCGTGCCGTCGTAGCCCTCGGCCCAGCAGGCCGGGGCGCTGACCTTGGTGATGTTCCATTGCTGCAGCAAGTCCGGTTCAGCGGCCGGCCGTTCTACCGCGTCGAGCGTGACGACGAAGTCGTCGATCACGAAATCCACATCCGAACGAGCGGCCAGCTTGCGGACAACATCAGGGGTTGCGGACAAGGCAATCCGACTCGCCAGCCAGAACGACTGAACCTTCTCGGCATCGGTCGTTGCCAGCCAGCCCAGGATGTCGCGCTGGGCAGTGCCGGCGACATACTGCAGGTAGCCGACCTTCTCGTCGTAACTAGTATTGGGCGGTAACTGCTCCAGGTCCGCCTGCAGGCTGGTATGGACGATCACATCCACCATCTCGTCCGACCGGGCGCTGGAGAGAATCTCCTCCAGCTCGGGGACGATATTGCCGCCGATTGCCAAGGCAACTACTGCCAGGCAAAGCGCGAACTTCTTCATTGCACCTCCTAGTGCACCGACCACTTTCGGTCAATTGCCCGAAAAGGAAGCGGCGCGGAATGAGAGGACAACATCCATCTCTCATCCGCGGACGCCGTGGATCCGAATTGGCTTCTACAACTCCAGTTTAGATACTAGCCTGCCCGGCAGGCCGGGTCAAACGATTCCTGCCGGCTGTCCGGGCTTCATCTCCAGACGGCAGTGCTGGAAGCCCGCAGACACGACCCCTCCTCATACTCGAGAAGGAAAGCCGCGCCTACCCGCTTGCTCCGAGTGCTGCGGAGTCCTCCGCGGCTACGGTCAATCCCGGTCGTCAACCTCGACCTGCTCCTCCCCTGCTCGCTTTCCTCTCACGACCGAGAGGAGTATCGCCAGCAAAGGCAGGAACGCAGCCACTCCCCAGCCGGCGATGAGCAGCGCCCGGACCGGGTAGCCCTCGTAGGGCCGGCTGATTTCTCCTGCGGACCATGAACACTCCGGAAGATGATTAGGACAACACCATAATCATACATGCATCCCCCTTTAATGACAATCGCCGAGGGAATGGGTCGTTGATCGCCCTGATTTATGACGGCCGTATCATGGGCATCGTCGAAACTGAACAGGCAGACATAAACGAAATTGGCCTGATGATGACCGGCAGTGTCAAGGAAAAGGCAGCCCAATGAGTACCACCACTCCCAAAACTCCCCAGCGCACCTTTCCCTATACGCTGCACATCGAAAAGCGCGTGGAAGATATCCCCCGCTGGTTGCCTGCGGCTACTTCCCTCGGCTCTGTCATCATCGCCTTCATCATTGCGGGCATTATCCTCAAGCTCATCGGCGGCCAGCCGCTGGTAGTGCTGCGTTTCTTTTTTAATGCCACTTTTGGCAGCTGGCCTGTCTTTTCCGACACCCTCGTCAAAGCAACGCCGCTCATCATGGTGGGGCTGGCCTGCACCGTCGCCTTCAAAATGAA
>JAWOIB010000043.1:0-27633 GCA_046484845.1 bacterium | reverse complement strand
GATATGAAGGCGATGTTCGACCCGGTTGATTTCGTGGTGTTCGACGGGATGAGCCAGAAGCCGGCCCTGGAGCGGCTTGTCTTGCTGGATGGACCGCCGCGCGACAAGCGCCGTGAGCGGGCTCAGCGCTCCATGCAGAAGGTCTTGAAGAAGGGTAACCTCGAGTGGCGGACAGTACGCGTATCAGATGAGGGGAAGATAGCAGGTTAGGAGCCGGACTGCGTTTGTCGGGTCGGTCCGGACAGCAAGGCACTGAGAAGAATCGGGGTGGAAGCCCGAAAGCGACAGACAAGGGTGGAGCTTGCTAACGGCTTGTGAGCGGCTCGCGCGACAGTCGCCTGCCTTCTATACTGCCGCCTGGCACAGGTCGCATTGGAGCGAGCAGGCAACGGAGCCTACTGGGGGCAGAACCGTTGGCTTGCAGAGGTTGAGGCCATCGGTATATTGGGGGTGTGTTACTGGATACCGAGTACCGTAGTGAACCGGGGCACTTTGAGACCGGGGCAAACCCGGGACACTTCCCATATTATCCGACCCTGTCAATGCTATCTGGTATCACGCTAAGCCGCAGCATTCCTTTCTCGGCCCGCGAAAACCGCTGACAGCAGCCGCATTCTCCGCTTCGCTTCCGGCCTGACCGGGCCGGGGGCAGGGGTGAGCCGGGTCTTCCATCCGCGTCAGTCAAGGCCGCCCGGCCGGGTTTCACAGCCGGGGGCGCAGGGGTGACGCGGGCGCGGGAGGGCGGGGGCTAGGGTTCGACCGAACGGCCGGCCATGTGGCCGTGCTGTTGGTACTGCGCGAAGAGCCGGCCCCACGGGGTCTCGGCCCGCCATTTGCGATAGACCTTCGCGTCTTTGAGCGGCCAGTGGATGAAGTCGTGGTTGGCCTCGGACACGAAAATCGGGATGTTGACGAACCAGGTGCGGAAGAGGAGTTTCTGGAGGAACTTGGTCGGGCCGTACCAGGAGAGCCAGCCGAGGAATTTGTGGAAGCTGCGGCCGACCCGGAAGTCCCAGTTCTCACCCGAGATGTCGTCCCCGACGATTTCGATTTCCCGGACGTCCCCGACCCCGAGGCCGTGTTCGTGGCCGAGCCGGATGTAGCCGATGGAGAGCGGGTCGAAGCCCATCATCTTGGCCGCGACCGCATCAATCGCGACCTGGTCGCCGGAGGCGAGGATGACGTTCTTGACCTGCGGGTCCATCGTCCGCGGGCCGGGGCCGTTGCCGGCGGTGGTGCCGTCCATCACCGCCAGGATGCCGGGGTGGATTTCGCGCTGGATTTTGAGCAGGTCCACCAGCGTCTGGTGAATCCAGCTGTGGGTGTAGTGGCGGTGGGTGGCGAGCAGGCCGCCGAAGGCATTCTTCATCGCGCCGGTGGTGGTGGTGTAGATGTGGCATTTGACCGTCGGGAGGTGGACGATGTTCTTGCCGCAGAAGTAGTCCGGGATGCGGATGCCTTCGGGGTAGATGTCGCGGAGCACGAGCAGGTCCGCTTTCGGCTCGCAGGGGACCCAGGCCATGTCTTTGGGTTTGAAGTTGTAGAGCACCGGCAGGTCGTAATGTTTGAAGATGGGGACGTAGCCGTTGAGGTCCTCGCCTTTGTGGGTGTCGATGACCACGGTCTTGTTCTGGACGACCGAGAGGTCGTGGTAGCCGAGGTCTTTGAGCCCGAGGATGGTGCCTTCGAGCTGCCAGGGGGTGGTGTTGGCCGCGGGCGCGGGGTAATGCCAGGAGATGTTGTCTTTGAGGATGGTGGTGATGCCGGGTTTGAGACAGCGGTCCGCTTCCGCGAGCTTGAGCAGGCGGCGGTAGTCATCAAGGACGGTTTCCGGCCGGGTGCGGAGGACGGCGACGCGCGCGCGGGTCTTCATCGCAGGGATTATAGCCCGGCGACGCGGGGCGGGCAAGCCCGCCCGGCGGGCGCGGCTTCGTTTGACTGGCCGCGTTCCCTGTCCTACCATTAGTTGTGTTACATCCGTTCCGGCACGGAACGCACCGTCCGGCATTCGCCGGGCACGCCGGAACCAGCCGCACCGCCCGCCCGCAGGAAAGCCACCGACAACCCACAGGAGGTGAACGATGCCTTCGCTCGGCATGAAGGGTCCGTACCGGCTGACGCCGGAGGAGATTGACCGCCAGGTTCCGACTGTCCACGCGGGCAACTTCGCGGTGGGCTACCGCACCGACTCGGGCGCATTCGTCGTCCGCTACGTGGGCCGGGCCGACGCGGACCTGAACCGGACGCTGAAGGAGCAGGAGACCGACGGCAGCACCTGGTTCGCCTGGGCCTACGCGGCTTCCGAGAAGGAGGCGTTTGACCGGGAGTGCCGGAACTACCATGATTTCGCGGAGACGGCGGGTCTCGAGAACGAGGAGCACCCCGAGCCCGTGGCCGGCACGAAATGGCGCTGCCCGGTCTGCAAGCACAGGTAGCGCCGGCGCTGGTGCTTGACCGGCCGGGCCGGTGATTCTATACTGGCAGATGCTTTCGAATCGGACGTTTGCGCGATGAAGGCGTCACCCCGCCGGCTGTTCGTCTGGGCCGCGGCAATCGGGCTGTTCCTGGACCAGTTGACCAAACTGCTGGTGCAGG
Source organism: bacterium (assembly GCA_046484845.1). Lineage (GTDB taxonomy): Bacteria > Hydrothermota > Tepidihabitantia > Tepidihabitantales > Tepidihabitantaceae > DSBX01. The sequence goes on along the minus strand of JAWOIB010000043.1, from coordinate 25,038 downwards.
GCGCGTACATGGCCGGCCCTCCGGGGACCTGGCGCACCGTCCGCCTGATCGGCGAGTACCTGATGATTTCCCCGACCCGGAACCCGGACGGGCTGTTCAGTATGAACTACGGGCCGCGGTTCATGTACTTCGTGCTGCCGCTGCTGGGCTGCGCGCTGGTGACCTGGTTCGCGTGGCGGAGCCGGTACCGGCTGGCCTCGCTGGCCTACGGGATGATCCTGGCCGGCGCGCTGGGCAACCTGGTGGACCGGGCCCGGCTGGGCTGGGTGCTGGATTTCATCGATTTCCGCCTGCCCAGCCTCAGGTTCCGGTGGTTCATTTTCAACCTGGCGGACGCGTTTATCGTGGTCGGGATAATCGGGTTGCTGGCCTGGGAGTTCTTCGGTAAGCGGACGGCGAAGGAGCCCGGCGGGCAGGAGGCCGGGAAGCCGGACCCCGCCGGCCCGGAGGCGCTGGAGCCTTAGCAGGCCGGGTGATGCAGCGCGTTTACCTCGACAGTAATTCGACCACCCCGCTCGACCCGCGGGTGGCGGAGGCGGTCCGGCCGTACCTCGGCCCGGTGTTCGGCAATCCTTCCAACCTGCACAGCTACGGCCGGGAATGCGCGGAGGGGCTGGCCGAGGCCCGGGAGCAGGTGGCGCAGTTCCTGGGCGCGGAACCCGGGGAAATCCATTTCACCGGCAGCGGGACCGAGGCGGACAACTGGGCGGTGATCGGCACCGCGCGGCGCCACGAGAGCCGGGGCCGGCACCTGGTGGTCAGCCCGATTGAGCACGGCGCGGTGCTGGAGTCGGCGAGGTACCTGGCCGGCCGCGGGTTCGAGGTGAGCTGGCTGCCGGTGGACGAGCACGGGCTGGTGGACCCGGAGGCGGTCCGGCGCGCGCTCCGGCCGGACACGGTGCTGGTATCGGTGATGCTGGCGAACAACGAGATCGGGACGGTCGAGCCGGTGGCGGAGATCGCGGCGGTCTGCCGGGAGCGGGGAGTAACCTGCCACACCGATGCGGTCGCGGCCGCGGGCAAGGTCGAGGTGGACGTCCGGAAGCTGGGCGTGGACCTGCTGACCATCTCCGGGCACAAGCTGCACGCGCCGAAGGGCGTCGGGGCGCTGTACATCCGGGAGGGGGTCGAGATCGAGCCGCTGATTCACGGCGGGCACCAGGAGCGGGGACTGCGGGCCGGGACCGAGAACGTCATCGGCATCGTCGGGATGGGCCGGGCCTGCCAGCTGCTCGCCGGGGAGTGGCGGGAGAACGCGGCCCGGATGAAGGCGAACCGCGACCGGCTGGAGCAGGGCATCTTCGCCCGCGTGCCGGAGGTGCGGCTGAACGGCCACCCGGAGAAGCGGCTGCCCAACACCGCGCATTTCAGCGTGGCGTACGTGGAGGGCGAGGCGCTGTTGCTGAGCCTGGACCTGGAGGGCATCGCGCTGGCCTCGGGCTCGGCCTGCTCCGCGGGCGAGGCCGGGGTGTCGCCGACGCTGGCCGCAATCGGGGTGCCGCCGGTGTTCCGGAACTCGCCGCTGCGGTTCTCGCTCGGGCCGGAGACGACCGCGGACGAGATCGATTACGCGCTGGACCGGTTCGAGCGGGTGGTGGCCCGGCTGCGGGCGATATCGCCGCTCTGGAAGAACCGGCCGGCCGGCTAGAGGTCGAACAGCACCACCGCCCGCCAGCCGCCGGGAACCGGCTCGAAAAGGTACCCGTGGTAGGTCGGGCTCTTGATTTCCAGTTTCAGGCCGTGCCGGGAGGGGTCGGTCTCCTCGCCGGCCAGCTCGGCCTCGAGCGAGTTGGTCTCCGGCGAGACCGCGAGCCGGGCGACCGTCGCGACCGCGAACCCTGATTCGTACCGGAAGAGCAGTTCGCGCAGGAAGTCGAGGAACAGCTCGGGCAGGGAGGCGGAGCGGAGCGAGACCGCGCGGCGCTCAACGGGCCGAACCGCGGCGCGGTCGAGCATGGTGTCGAACAGGCAGTCCGCGCCGGCCGCGAACAGTCCGGCGAGGTCCGGGGCGGAGAACTCGACCCGGAGGTCCGCGGTGTGTTCGAGCCGGCGCCAGCGACCCGTGCCCGGCACTCAGCGTTCCGCGGCGAGCGCGGCGGTGACGGAGTTGCCCTGCGCGTCCGCGGCCCGGACCGCGATGTGGTTCGTGCCCGGCCGGAGTTCGAGTTCGACCGAGAAGTTCTCTTCGGGCCGGTCGAACAGGCGGTCGTCGGGCGCGGCCGGCAGCCAGGGCCCGGCGTTGACCGAGACCCGGGCGGCGCTGATGACCGAGCTTTCGTCGGTGACCGTGAAGCGCAGGCGCGCGCCGTCGAGGCGCAGGCCGGTGATGCGCGGCGGGGTGTTGTCGAGCAGGACCGGGGCGGAGACCAGCTCCGCTTCGAGCGCCTCGTCCCGGGGCCGGGAGGGCGCGTCGGTGGCCCGGACCCGAAACCGGTACCAGCCGTCGGGCAGCAGCCGGGTGTCGAGCGGGTAGCTGGACTCGGCGAGGTCGTCCGCGAGCAGGAGCCAGCGGCCGGCCGCGTCGGGCCGGTACTCGATGGTGTAGCGGAGCGAGTCGCCGTCCGGGTCCGCCGCGCTCCAGCCGAGGTCCCGGACCGGGGCAGGCTCGCCGCGGGCGGCATCGGCCGGGTCGATCTCCTCCAGCTCGAGCCCGGAGATGAAGGGCGGCCGGTTGGGAATCGCGTAATGGATGTCCACCCGCTCGAGCGCCGGGGTGCGGCCGGGAAAGCCGGAGCCGAGCCGGGCGCGCCACTGGATGAACCGGGCGGGCCGGGAGCGGACCGTGCCGTCAGCAGGCTGCCATTCGGCCCAGGTCTCGTCCGGGGTTTCGGAGTTGCCGGTGCGGGTGTCGAGCGCGAGCGAGGCGCCGGAGGGGATGTCCGCGCGCCGGGTGAGCCGGCCGAAGGCGGCCGGGCCCTCGCAGTCGCGGACCGGGGATTCGACCCAGCCGGACGCGGCCGGGCCGGCGGCGAGCGCCACGACCAGCGCGGGGTCGGAGGTGCCGGCGAGGAACCCGTCGCCGGCCGGGGCGAGGCAGAGCACCCGCGCGGCCGGGAGCTTCTGCCAGATGGCGGCGCGGCCGAGCGGGTCGAGCCGGTAGATGAGCCCTTCCCGGCCGGTGGCGACGAGCAGGCCGCCCGGGGCGGCGGCGATGTCGTACACTGCGGAGTCCGGGACGGCCCATTGCCAGATGCGCGCGCCGTTCTCGCCGACGCAGAGGACCGTGCCGGTCTCGCCGGGGGTGTCCGCGGGCGGGTTGGCCGCGATATGGACGCGGACGCCGCTCTCGCGGGTGACCGTCAGCCCGCGGATTTCCTCCGCCGGGGTGTCGTAGAGCACCGAGACTTCCGGCGCGGACCCGGGCCGGAGGTCGAGCCGGTAAACCATCCCGCCGGGCGAGCTGCCCGCGAGCAGGACGCGGCCGGGCTCGAGCCAGGCGAGTTTGGTGAGATGGGCCTGCGGGGCGGCGTACACCACCTCGCCGCCCGCGCCGGGCCGGAAGCGGTAGAGCCGGCCGGCCGGTCCGGTGGCGACGTAGATGTCGCCGTCCGAACCGGCGAGCAGGTCGAAGACGTAGTCTTCGCCGGTGGCGAACGCGATTTCCGGGTCGCCGCCCGGGACGAGCCGGTAAACGTCGCCGCCCGGGGTCAGGCCGAAGAACAGGCCCTGGCCGGGGAGCTGGACCACGGCGAGCAGGTCGCCCTCGCCGACCGCGGCCGCGGCGGATGCGCCCGTGCCGGCGCCGCCCGCGTAGAGCCGGCCGGCGGAGCCGGTGCCGGCGTGCCAGTTGCCGCCCGGGCCGGGGACGATGGTCCAGACCGAGTTTTCTTCCAGCTCCGCCCGGACCGCGAGCGCGGCGGAGAGCCGGACCGTGCCGTCGTGGTCCAGGAGGACGTTTTCGAGCGCCGGCGCGGTGTCGGACGCGATGATGTCAAGGCCGGTGGCGGTCCAGACCGGCTGGACGAGCAGCAGGGCGATGATGAGCGGCAGGGTGGTCACTTTCTCACCTCCAGGACAATTTCGTGGCTGCCGGCGACGACCGCGCCGAGCGGGAGCCGGTCTGCGAAGAGCCGGCTTTCACCGACCTGCCGGCCGCGGCGGCCGGAACCGAGCAGGCGGCGGAGGGTCGGCGGCGGGGCCGGGAGTTCCTTCCCGCCGACCGAGAGGCCGGGCGCGCCGGAGTAGCCGGCGATGACCAGCACGTCCTCGTCGCCGACGCGCCCGAGCAGGCGGAGCAGGGCGTCGAGACCGGCCGGCTCGACGGTGCCCGGCGCGCGGTAGCTTTCGCGGAGCAGGAAGGTGTCCGCGGACGAGACGGACAGCGTCAGCCGGCCGGCGGGCGCGGCGGCCGGGATGCGGACGGTGACGCGTCGGGAGGAGACCCGGCCGTCCTGGTCGCGCAGTTCGAGGTACAGCGGCAGGCTGTCGCCGGGCACGACGGTGGTGCGGCCGGGCAGGACGCCGGTGACGGTGACGCGGCGGCGGCCGGGCCGGAGCTCGAGCGCGAAGTCGAGGCTTTCGAGCCGGACCGGTTCGAAGCGGTTGTCGGTGAGCAGGGCGAGCTTCTCCATCACCGACCGGGCAAGCAGGTCCGCGGGCGCGAGGCCGGTGAACACGTGCCGGAACGCGACCCCGGGCCGGCCGGCGGGCTTGACCCGGACCCGGGCCTCGAGGGTCATCTCTTCCGCGCCGCCCTCGGTGGCATACACTACCTCCGCGACCCCGAGTGCGGCGAACACCGGGAGCAGGGGCGGGAACTCCGCGAGCCGGAAGTTGTACTCGCGCCGGAACCCGGGCCGGTCGAGCCGGACCCGGACCGGGAGCATCGGCGGGACCGGGCCGACCACCCCGCTGACCGCGGGCAAACGGTCCTGCCGGATGGTGCCGACCGGCGGGCCGGTCGAGGCGAGCTTGAAGGAGCTGGCGTAACTGGGCACGACCGCGTGGACGTCCGCCCCGGACATCGGCAGCGCGACCGCGCCGGCCTGGAACATCGGGTGGCCGAACGCGAGCAGACGGTCGCCCTCGACCCAGGTGACGGTGCCGGTGGCCGCGTACCGGACGTCGCCGTCCGCGAGCAGGACCCCGACCGGGCTGCCGGGTCGGAAACCGGGCGCGCCGGCACGGCCGGCGTCGGCGCGCCCGGCCGCGACCGGGACCAGGCCGGACCCGTCGAGCAGGGAGCCGGCGAGCCGGAGCAGGCCGGGCGCAGAGCCGGAAATGCCGAGGGGCAGGGGAATCGTCAGGGGCTGACTGCGGATGGCGGATTGCGGATGGGCGATTGAGGAACGGGGCGAGCGGCCGGCCGGAGCGTCGGGCTCGCGCAGGACCGCGAGCATCTCCGCGATGGGCGTGACCCCGCCGAGCGGGTCTTTCGAGAAGCTCCAGCCGTAGGCGAGCGCGCCCGCGAGCCGGCCGTCGAAGTAGACCGGGCTGCCGGACATCCCGGCGACGATGCCGGAGTGTTCGAGGCCCTGGCCGGCGAGCCGGCAGAGAATCATGTCCCCGCCCGGGGAGGTGTTGCGCATCACGTCCACCAGCTCGACCCGGAAGGTGTCGATGATGCCCGAGGCGTCGAATACGCTCAGGCCGTACCCGGTCATCCCGGGTCGGAGTTCGTCAACCCCGATCGTGCCGGCGAGGGCCGGGCCGAGCGCGAGGAGCAGGAGCCAGGCCGTCGGGCGCACCAGGTCAGCCTTCGAGCTCGCCGCCGTTTTCGCCCCGGAGCACCGCCTCGGTGGCGGCGGCGATGCGCTCCGGGTCCTTGTAGTTCAGGAACGAGGTGCCGATGCTGAGAGTCGGCGGCCGCCAGCGCACCCCGGTGAGCACGCTCATCACTTCGATGCGCTGGATTTCGCGGTGGGCGTCGAGGAACTTGTCGGTGACCAGTTCGCAGAGGCTCTGCCAGCCGATGGCCGAGAGCCGGACCGTGGACCCGACCAGCAGGACGCCGTGCGGTTTGAGTCCGAGCATCAGCGCGTCGCGGTGGTAGTTGGCGAGCGCGATGCGGTTCTGGGCGTCGCCGACGAACCAGGCCGCGCCCTCGCGGAGGTCGACCGCGAGCCAGATGTCGCGCTGGCCGTAGACGGTGTGAAAGTTCCGGCGCAGGGGGAGCTTCTGGATGAACGCGTTCTCGTGGAAGGTTCGGAGCATGGCGGAGTTGTCGAGAATCTTGCGGGCGGGCTTGTCGGCCGCGAGCCGGGCGCAGCCGTAGTTCTCCATGATGCTGTTGAGCGCGTCCGAGGAGCTGTGCTTCGGCAGGTCGGCGAGCATCAGCCCGCAGCCGATGCGCGGGGAGAGCCGGGCGAGCGAAATCTCGATCGAGCGCTCGACGTCGAGGCGGAGTCGGGGCGGGGGCAAGCTCAGACCCCGCGCATCCGGCGCCGGAACACGCGGGCCTCGTACTCGTCGGTGGCGATGTGGTCGACGAACTGGTCCAGCCCGTTGCGGCGCAGCCAGTAGTTGCCGTTGCCGATGACGATCAGCCCGCGGCGGACCCAGTCGAAGATGGTGCGGTCGTCCTTGATGAGCTTCGCGTAGGTGTTGAAGTCCGCGACCGGCTTGAGCGTGTCGGAGTCGAGCACGAACGCGATGAGCACCAGCGGGAAGGTGCGGATGATGATCTTGAAGCTGGGCGGGAAGTTGCCCATCGCGGGCAGGACCTCCAGCCCGGTGACGTTCGAGGGGTGCAGGACCTTGTCGATGTTGAACTCCGGGGTGAACCCGAGCCGGTTGCCGATGACCCCGATGCCGACGTTCTGGAGCTCGATGTTGCGGTCCGCGGGCTTCATCAGCCGCATCATCCTGATTTTGAACTGGGCGGTCTCCTGGATGGAGAGCAGTTCCCGGAAAATGATGTAGGTCATGATCGAGGCGATGCCCTTGCGGCGGTACTTCTCCTGCACCGCGATATCCCAGAGCTCGATGCCCTTGCCGGGCGGGTCGCGCTCGATGTAGGTCCGGCCGATGCGCTTGCCGTCGAGGGTGGCGTAAACCGCGGCTTTCTTCTCCTCGATGACCGTCTCGATGAGCATGTCCTGGTCCTTGAGCTCGCCTTCGAGGACGCGGATGTGGGTGTGGTCCATCCAGCGGAAGCGCGGGCCGATGCGGCCGGGCTTCCAGACGTAGGGCTGCTCGCGCAGGAAGGTGCGGCGGAAAAAACTGCGCAGGGAATCGGCGAGGCTCACGGTACCCTTTGCTCTTTCATCTCATCAGGTTCGGGTTCAGGGAGATGGCCCGCTCCAGCGCCTCGACCGCCTTGTCGCGCTGGCCCTTGTCCCGGTACACGATGCCGAGGTTGTGCCAGGCCCCGAAATGCTTCGGGTTCACCTCGACCGCCCGGCGGTAGCAGTTCAGCGCCTGGTCGAGCTGGCGCTTGCCGTAATGCGCCTGGCCCATGTTGTACCAGGCCTGTGCGAACGCGGGCTGGAGCCGCACCGCCTCGCGGTAACTGCGGACCGCGTCGTCGTAGCGCTCCAGCTCCAGCGCGACGTTGCCCAGGTTGAAATGCGCCTGGACGTAATCGGGCCGGAAGTCGAGCGCGGCCTGGTAGGCCGCGACCGCCTGCTCGGGCGTGCCCGCGCGCTGGAACGCGAACCCGAGGTTGTTGTACGCCTCGACGTAGTCCGGCCGGACGGACACCGCCCGCTTGTAGGAGTCGATCGCCCGAGGCCAGTCCTGCTGCATCGCCCGGGCGTTGCCCAGGCAGTGGTGGGCCTCCGCACATTCCGGTTTCAGTTCCAGCGCGCGCCGGGCGCAGTCCGCGGCCCGGTCCGGCTGGCGCTGGCGCAGCCAGCACAGCCCGAGGCTGTTCCAGGTCTCTACCGCGCCCGGCCGGAGCGCGAGCACCCGCTCGTAATGCGCGACGGCCCGGTCCGCCCGGCCCTGGGCGAAATGCGCCGCGGCCAGGCTGCCCCAGGCCAGCGCGAACAGCTCCGCAGGTTCCAGCCGCAGGGCGTGGCCGACGGTGACGAAACTCAAAGGCGACGGCCGCACCACCTCCCAGGACACCGCCCGGCCCTCCACCGTTACTTCCAGCAGGACCGCGTCCCCGACCGCCGCGAACGAAACCTCGAACCCCAGCCGGCCCAGCACGAACGCGTCCAGAATGCCCAGGCCCAGCGAATTCCCGGCCCCGGCCTCCGGGCCGAGGTAACAGTCCACCACCTGCGGGAGCAGGAACGGGGTCGAGACCCGCTCCGGCTTCAGCTCCCAGAGCCGGTCCCGGGTCGCGAGCAGGACCCCGAACCGGGCCTCGAACAGCGACGCGCCGGCCGGGGCGTTGCTCCCGGCGCGGCGAAGCGCGTCGGACTGCCCGGCCGCCTGGTCCAGCGCCTGCACCACCGGCGCGGCGGAAGTTACGCGCAGGGCCAGCCGGTCCAGCTTCGCGGCCGCGTCCAGCAACTGCTCCGGGGCGCGGTGGCCGGCCAGCACCAGCATCCCCCAGGCCAGCCCGGTCGCGGGCCGGAAATGACGGGAAACCGCGCCCACCGCGTCCACCAGCGCGGCCGGCGAGCGCAACAGCGCGCCGGGCGCAAGCTCCGGGGCCAGCAACAGCTCGCGGAACAACTCTTCCTCGCTCGCGGGCAGGTACCCGCAGGCCCGGGTCACCAGCCGTTCCCGCTCGGATACGCCGAGGATGACCTCGCCCAGCCGTTCCGCGACCAGCACCGCGCGGGCATGGTCCCGGCCCGCGGCGATGAGCCGGGCGGCGGCGCGGTCCGGGCGGTCCGCGGCGGCGGGCCGGGTCAGCTCGCTCCAGGCGGGCGGCGCGTCCAGGTCGGTCAGGGCCGCGGCCGGCTCCCCGGGCAGGGCCGGGGGCGGCTTCAGCCGGTCCGGGTGGGTCGGGGGCAGGTCGGCCGGGTAGCGTCGGGCGTTCCGCGCCAGCAGGGCATCGGTCTCGGCGGCCGCCCGGCCGAGCCGCTCGGCGAACTGCGGGGAAGCGTTTCGAAAGCCGGGGGGGGAACCTGCCGCCCGCGCGGGGCGAAAGGGTGCGGTTGAATGCTCATTCACGACGCAACGCAAATCTTATGGCCCCGGTCACGCGGTGTCAATACCGGGCAGGCCGTCTGGCCCGGCTCAGCCGAGCTCGTCCAGCGCTGAAGTCGTCAGCCGGCCGCGCACGAACCGGCCGGACTTCAACAGCCGGCGGTGGAACCCGACGGTCGTCGCCACCCCGCCGATGGCGGTCTCGGCCAGCGCGCGGTCCATCCGGGCGATGGCCTGGCCGCGGTCTCGGCCCCGGGCGATGATTTTCGCGACCAGCGGGTCGTAGTAGGGCGGCACGCGACAGCCGGGCATCAGGCAGGACTCCACCCGGATGCCCGGGCCGCCGGGCATCCGCAGTTCGGTGACCAGGCCGGGCGAAGGCTCGAAATCAAGGTCCGGGTCCTCGGCGTAGATACGGCATTCGATGGCGTGGCCACGCGGCTCGCCGATGTCGGGCGGCAGGTCCAGCACCTCGCCCGCGGCGATGAGCAGCTGGCGGCGGACGATGTCCACGTCGGTCACCTCCTCGGTCACCGGGTGCTCCACCTGCAGGCGGGTGTTCATCTCCAGGAAGCAGGCGTTCCCCTCCTCGTCGAGGATGAACTCCACCGTGCCGGCGTTGGTGTAGCCGGCGGCGCGGGAGAGCGCGATGGCCCAGCCGCCGAGCCGGGCGCGCAGTTCCGGGCCGACGATGGGCGAGGGCGATTCCTCGAGCAGTTTCTGGTGCCGGCGCTGGGCGGAACAGTCCCGCTCGCCGAGGTGGACGCAGTTGCCGTGCTTGTCCGCGAGGATTTGCACCTCGACGTGGTGGGCGGCGGCGAGGTACTTCTCGACGTACACCCGGCCGTCGCCGAACGCGGCTTTCGCCTCGGCCTGGCACATCCGGAACCCGCTCTCCAGATCCTTCTCGCGCCGGATGACGCGCATGCCCTTGCCGCCGCCGCCGGCCGCGGCCTTGACCAGCAGGGGGTAGCCCAGCTCCCGGCCGAACCTGGCCGCGGCCTTGAAATCCCGGACCTCGTCGTCGGAGCCGGGCAGGACCGGGATGCCGGCCGCGAGCGCGGTCCGGCGGGCGCGGATCTTGTCCCCGAGCAGGCGCATCGTGTCCGCGGACGGGCCGATGTAGGCCAGTCCGCAGGACTCGGTCGCCTCGACGAACTCCGGGGACTCGGACAGGAACCCGTAGCCGGGGTGCAGGGCGTCGCAGGAAGAAATCTCCGCGGCGGAAAGGATGCGGGAGACGTTCAGGTAGCTGTCGGCCGCGGGCGGCGGGCCGATGCAGACCGCGTCGTCCGCAATCATCACCGCCAGCGAGTCCCGGTCCGCCTCGGAGTAAGCCACCACCGAGCCGACGCCCAAGTCGCGGCAGGCCCGGATGACCCGGACCGCGATCTCGCCGCGGTTGGCGATAAGGACTTTGCGGAGCGGGCGGGGAGAGGAGGAAGGGGAAGAAGCGGCAGGGGTGGGAGAAGAGGGCTTCACGCGCGCTCGACGTACTCGTTGATGCGGGTGTCGACCTTGACCCGGTCCCCGACCTTGACGAAGAACGGCACGGTGACGACCAGCCCGCTCGAGAGCGTCGCGGGCTTGCCGCCGCCGGTGGCAGTGTCGCCCTTGAAGTTGGGCTCGGTCTCGACTACTTCGAGGACCACGAACATCGGGGGCTGGAAGGTGCTGGGCACGCCGTCCACGTACACCACGTCCACTTCGCAGTTGTCGGAGAGGTAGAACTTCTTCTCGTCGACCGCGTCCACCGGCAGCGCGAACTGCTCGTAATGCTCGAGGTCCATGAAATGGTAGCCCATGTCGTCGGCGTACAGGAACTGGCTCTTCCGGCGCTCCATCTCCGCTTCCTCGATCTTGATCTCGGACTCGAAGCTCTCGGTGAGATTGGTGCCGGTGGCGATGTTGCGGATGCGGGCCTGGACCCGGGCGCGGCGCTGGGCGGTGCGGCTGCGCTGGAAGGAGAGCACCTCGTAGATGCCGTCCTTCCATTTGATGAGCGAGCCGGCGCGGAACTCGTTGGGAGTGATCATTTTGCTCCAATCACCAGTGGTTGCTTCGGGCTGCGCGTCAGGTTGCGGTGGCCGGTCTTCGTGACGAGGACGAGGTCTTCGATGCGGACCCCGCCGAAACCGGGCAGGTAGATGCCGGGCTCGATGGTGACCACATCGCCGGGCGCGAGGGTGTGGGGACTCCGGGCGTGGGCGACGGGCCATTCGTGGACTTCGAGCCCGACCCCGTGACCGAGTCCGTGGCCGAACTGCGGGCCGTAGCCGGCGTCGGTGATGTAGCCGCGCGCCGCCCGGTCGAGTTCCGAGCATGCCATGCCCGGCCGGACCAGCGCCAGCGCCCGGCGCTGGGCCTCGAGCACAATGCGGTAGACCTCGAACAGGTCCGGGTCCGGCCTGCCCAGGAACACGGTCCGGGTCATGTCCGAGCAATAGCCCCGGTACCGGCAGCCGACGTCGAAGGTGACCGCGTCGCCCCGGCGGAGCCGGCGTTGCGATGGCTCGGCGTGCGGCTTCGCGCCGTTCGGGCCGGAGGCGACGATGGGCGGGAACGCGTTCTCGCCGACCCGGCTGAAGCGGTAGGTGATTTCCGCGGCCAGGTCCAACTCCGTGATGCCCGGCCGGACCAGCGTCAGTATCTCCCCGAACACCCGGTCGGTATGGCGCTGGGCCGCGGCGACCAGTTTCGCTTCGCCCGGGTCCTTGGCCCGACGCAGCTCGAGCACGAGGTTGTCCACGGGCAGGAGTCTTGCCCCGGTGGGCCGGACCTGGTGCCGGAGCGCTGCGAAATCCCCCAGCCGCAGGTGGTGCTTTTCCACCCCGACCCGCGCAAGGCCGCGCAGCGGCCCGAGCGGCAGGCTGTCGACCAGCCCGCGCGCGAGCACCGCGACCCGGCAACCGGTCACCTGCTGCCGGGACTGCTCCTTGTACCGGAAATCGGTATAGAACCAGGCGCCCCGGCGGGTTACGACGACCAGCGCGTTGGAGCCGGTGAAGCCGCAGAGCCAGCGGATATTCATCAGGTCGGTGAGGATGATGCCATCCAGCTCTTCCCGGGCGAGGAGCCGTCGCAGGCCGGCAAGACGCGTGTTCATGTCAGCGATTCTAGAGTCAGCGCCGGGGCTGTCAAGGCAGGCGCGGGCGCAGACGGGCGGGCCGGCTAGTCCAGCTTTCGGCCGAAGTAGTAGTAGGAACGGAGCGCATCCGGGCGGAACCCGAGCCGCCAGAGGAGCGCGCCGGCCGGCGAGGTGCCGGGTTCGGAGATGAGCACCTGGTGGAGCCGGCGCTGGCGGCAGTGCTGGAGCAGGCGGCAGCCGAGGTGCGAGGCGGTTCCCCGGCGGCGCAGTGACGGGAGAACCCCGCATTCTCCGATTACGGCCGCGCCGCGCGGGGCGTCGTTCACCGTGGCCGCGGCGTACCCGACCAGGCCGTCGGCATGCTCGGCCAGCAGCAGCAGTTCAGGGTCCGCGGTGAGTTCGGCGAGCAGCAGCTGCCAGCGGTCCGGGTGGCCCGCGTTTCCCTGTGTTTCCGGGTCGTCGAAGCAACGCCGGGCGAACTCGATAATCTCCGGCAGTTCCCCGGGCAGGCGGGCCGGCCTGACCCGGATACCGGGCGGGAGCGGGCGTTCCGGGATGCGGAGCAGGTCATGGCGGTACCCGATCATCGTCATCGGCAGGTCGCGGAACCCGATGGTGCGGATTATCGGCGGGTGGATGGTATCGATGGCGCGATAGATGGCCACGTTGTCGCGCATGCCGAACGTCCTGCCGACCCGGGCGGCGGACGCGAGCAGTTGGTCGGTGAAGGGACGGTAGTGGTCCGGCGTCCGGGCCGAAGGAGCGAGAAACAGGCCGGTGTGGACGACTTCCCGGCCCCACAGGCATTCGTCGCGGGCCCATCCGAGACCGACGAGCTCGGTTCCGGCCAGGAGGACATGCGCTTTCCCCGCGCGGCCGAGCCAGGGTGAGGCATATATCGCCAGGTCGGCCTTGAACGAGCGAGACAGGGCGATGCCCTGTTCCCGGGCGAGCGACCGGGTGAGGCGCGCGGCCGCGCGCCAGAACTTCTCGGTCAAGGGCCGAACTTCAGTCTTCACAGCTGGTCTCCTCCAGCGGTTGATGATACGACGCTGTCCGGGTTTGTCAATCCCCGGCCTGCGGTTGCCAGCCCTCACCCGCGTTCGTCCGTGGCAGCCATTTCCGGCCCGGAACCCGGCCCGATCCCCCACCCTCAGCTACGTCCCCCTGGCCACCGGGGTGGCCACCGGGGTAGCCGTCCCCGGAGCCATACCGGTAGCGATACCCCTAGCCGTCACCCTGGCCGTACCCGTAGCCCTACCCGTAGCCGTCACCCTAACCGTAGGGTAAGCCGTTCCTCGAGCCGCCCCGGAGGGGGTTACCGGAGCCGCAGGGGGAGCCAGGGGGGGAACGGCCCCGGGGATGGCTCCCGGGATGGGGTGGGGTAGGTCGCCCGGACCGGCTAACTCATCTATATGCCGTCCGATAGCCCGCCGGGCGGCGGGCGGTCCGAAGCAGGCCGGAAAGCCGGCCGCCTCGCCGGCGTATAACTCTGCGAACTGAGACGCGCAGGCCGGGCCGGAAGGCGGAAGCGGAAGGAAAGGGAGCGGAATGGCGCGAGGCCAAAGGTGAGGAACCGAAGGGTGAGAGACGGAAGACAAGGGCCGGAGCGAAAGGTCAAGAGGCAAGAACCAAGAACCAAGAACCAAAAGGCAGAGATCAGAACAGAAACCGGAGGCGGAAACCGAAGTCGGTGAGGTTGAGCCGATTCATGCCGGCCTCGGATGCGGGTAAGGTGGTTCGCGTGAAATGCCCGCGTTTGAGTCGGCCGTGAGATTGCCGGCCGTCGTCCATGCGGGTTCTTGAAATTGGCTTGACTTCCGCCTTTCTGTCCTTAGATTAGCAGTGGTATGAAACCGGGAGGTGGCGGTTCCGGGCGTCTGCGCCCGGGCCGCCGGGTTTTCCGGGGTCGCCGGGCCCAGGCCACCAGCCCGCCCGGCCACCAGCCCGAGTTCTCAAACGCGGCACCGGCACCGGCCGGCCGCCGCAGGATATGTCAAGCTAAGGAGGCAAGATGAAGCCAGTGTCCGGCAGGGTGGCAGTTTCAAGCCACCGGCAGGGTCCCGAGGGTCCTCCCCGGCCCCAGCAGCGTCCGGCCCGGGCGTTCTTCGCCCTGGCACTGGGCGCGGTCCTGGTCGCGTCGGCCCTGCTGGCCGGTTGCGGCCGGACGCCCCCGGAGGCGCTCTGGGAGCCGTCCAGCGAGGATACGACCGCAATCATGAACTGGGTGGAGGCGAACCGCTCGCTGTTCTCCGCCGCGTTCAACGACGATTCGCTCCGGGCATGCGACACGATCATGCCCGGCACGACCGCGACCCGGATGAGAGGCGAAATCGCGGAGAACCCGTTCAAGCAGAGAATCCGGTACAACGCGCTGCAGCATGTGTTCGATACCGAGGGCTATACGTTCAAGCCATCGTTCATCGCGACCATCGACACCCTGATGTCGGTCGCGGGGACCGAGACGACCTGGACCCAGGAGACGACCGCGACCTTGACCGTCGCGGAGTCGCTGCCCGGCGAGCTGCGCATCCAGGCGTTTGCCTACACGAAGTACCTGCGGGATTCGCTGTTCGAGCCGAGCCCGGGCGAGTCGCTCTGGCTGCAGGTGTACGAGCAGCGGTTTTCGCCCATCGACCGCATCGTGAAGAAGCGGTTCGAGGGCTGGAACACCGACGGCGCGGTGCTGAAGAAGGTGAACGGTGCCTGGCAGCCATGGAAGTACGCGGGCGGGAGCCGGTTCTTCGCCCCGAACGCGAACGACGCGCCCTACGTGGTCTGGATGGACCTGGTCGTGAAGCGGCTGGGCATGCCCGACACGACGATGCGCCTGCTGCTGCGGCCGGACACGGTGAACTTCGGGATGCAGCGGCTGTACGCGCCGGAGGAGCTGCCGACCTTCCGGGTCGGGGACAGCGTGACCATCCGGCAGGGCGGCGGCGGCGTGCTCTCGACCATCGGCGATGTGGCCGCGTATAAGTATTTCCGCGGGAAGCGGTACGAGTTCATGACCTCGCGTACCGACCGGGTGCCGCTGACCGAGCCCGGGGTGTTCACGCTTTTCGCAACCCAGACCCCGATTGCGGTGATGTACGAGATCGAAGGCAACCGGCTGGAGCTGGACCCTGAATACTCCGGCGGGTATGTCGGCACGGTCTGGGGCATCCGCATCCGGGTGGTGGAGTAGGAGGAGATGATGGCAAGCCAGAACTCAAGAGCAAACGGCCTGCGGCTGGCGCTGTGTCTGTTGCTGCTGGCCGGCGCGGCGCTCGCGAACACCGGCACCATCGTCGGTCGGGTGACCGACCGGACCACCGGCGAGGCGCTGGCGTTCGCCAACGTCATCGTCCAGGAGACCGAGCTGGGCGCGGCGACCGACGCCAACGGCCGGTTCCAGATCATCAACGTGCCGCCCGGCCGGTACACCATCGAGGCGTCCTACATCCGATACAACCCGATGCAGGTGACCGACCTGCAGGTCGTCCAGGGCCAGACCGTGACGGTTGATTTCCGGCTGTCCGAGACGGTGATGGACGTCGGGCTGAAGGTCGAGGTGACCGCCCGCAAGGTGGAGCTGGTCAACCGCAGCGCGGTGAGCGTCGAGCGCGTCATCACCGACGAGCAGTTCAAGCGCCTGCCGGTGACCTCGCTGGCCGAGCTGGTCGGGATGCAGGCGGGCATCACCCAGAGCCCGTCGCACACCTTCATCCGCGGCGGCCGGTTCGACGACGTGGCCTACCTGGTCGACGGCGTCGCGGCCCAGGACGCGGTGTACGGGACGCTCTGGTCCAGCCCGCGGCCGACGACCGACGCCCTGCAGTCGGTGGTCGTCATCACCGGCGGGTTCGACGCGGAGTACGGCGAGGCGATGTCCGGCATCATCCGGGCGGTGACCCGCGAGGGCGGGCCCCGGACCACCGGCCGCGCCCGCTACTCGACCGACGGCGTGTTCCCGACCCGCGCGCTGAACTACGGCTACCACCGGCTGAACCTGTCGCTGGGCGGGCCGACGCCGTACAACCGCCTGCGCTACTTCGTGTCCGGGGAATACTACCGGACCGACGACGCGTCCGACATCCGGTACAACACCGGGCTGGCGCCGCGCGGGGAGTACGCCATCGAGGGGAAGCTGACCCTGCAGCTGCCGAAGGAGTTCCCGCTGGCCTACGAGGGGCTGAAGCTGACCGCCGACGCCCACCATTCGAACTACCAGTGGCGCTCGTACTCGCACACCTACCGCTTCCACCTGGATGGGCTGTTCGCCAACCGGGTGACCTCTTACAAGGGTAACTTCACCATCAACCACCTGCTCAGCCCGACCACCGTCTACGAGGCGAAGTTGGGCTATTTCAGCACCGGGTTGATGCGGGCGGTGCGCAACTTCGCGGCCGAGGCGGACGACACCACCGGCTTCTGGGGTTTCATGCGCAGCAGCGGCATCTGGCCGCGGTTCATCTTCCGGGGCGAGGACTGGGTCTTCGACTGGGAGAAGTACGCCGCGCACGACCGGGCGATGGGCGTGCCCGAGGAGAAAGTCAGCAACAGCCGCCAGCGGGCGGTGCTGAACCTGTACCGGTCCTACTGGCTCGACCGCGGGAGCAACCAGGTCTACGCCCACCCGGGCGAGCATAACTTCCGGACCGCCTACGCGCTCAGCCAGTACCCGTACGGGGTGCCCGGGCTGTTCGTGACCGAGGGCGACAACCGTTCCTGGCATTACCGCGGCACCGACCAGTACCTGGGCAAGTTCGATTTCACCCGGACCGTCGACAAGGTCCACGAAATCAAGACCGGCCTGCACGTGACCCAGTACTCGATCTCGGTGTACGAGAACTCGCTGCCCTGGGACCCGAACCCGTTCTGGGACGCGTTCAACTACGAGCCGCTGGTCGTCGCCGGGTACCTGCAGGATAAGGCCGACTTCGAAGACCTGGTCGTCCGCGCCGGGCTCCGGCTGGACTTCCTCGATTCGAAGGCGCGCGTCCGCGCGTTCCCGGAGAGCCTCGGCGCCCGGCCGGAAATCTCCGACTCGATGCTGCCGGTGGCCGCCAAGTGGCGCGTGTCGCCCCGGCTGGGCATCAGCTACCCGATCACCGAGCGGATCAAGTTCCGGTTCAGCTACGGGCATTTCTTCAAGAACCCGATGTTCAACAATCTCTACTCGTACGCGGACAAGAGCGCGGCGGAGCTGCGCGGCCGCGGCAACGTCATCGTCGGCAACGCCGACATGGGCGCGGAAAAGACCATCGCCTACGAGTTCGGGTTCGACGCCCAGCTGTCCGACTTCTTCCAGTTCGACCTGACCGCGTTCTACAAGGATGTGTTCGACCTGTCCGGCATCCGCGTGGTGCAGGCGCTGCCCCAGCCCTACTCGATGTTCTACAACGTCGAGTACGCCCGGATCCAGGGCTTCGAGGGGACGCTGACCAAGGTGCTGTCCGACTACTGGGCGGCGCGCGCCGGCTACACCTTCCAGATCGCCAAGGGCACCGCGTCCGACGCTTTCACGCAGTACGGCCGCAGCGACCCGTACAAGATCGACTACTACCTCGACCAGGACCAGCGCCACACCGTCTCGGGCGACCTGACCTTCTCGTTCCCGAGCGACTTCGCGTTCCTGCCGATGCGGGACTTCGACGTGTCCGGCGTGGCCAGCTACGGCTCCGGCACGCCCTACACCCCCACCGACACCCGTGGCACCGCCACCGGGCCGGAAAACTCCGCCCGGCTGCCGGCGACCTTCCAGGTCGACGCGCGCGTGGCCCGCGAGTTCCGGTTCGGGGGCGTCGGGCTCCAGCTCAACTGCGACATCTCCAACGTGCTCAACACCACCATCATCCGCAACGTCCACACCGCCACCGGGCTGCCCGACGAGACCGGTCGCCGCATTACCATCGGCGAGTTCGGGCCCGGGATGGCGTTCGGCGACTTCTACTACCACCCCGCGCGCGACTTCAACAAGGATGGCTACGTCACCCAGCGCGAAGCTTACGAGTCTTACCTGGTGGCCTATCGCAACGCCAACGACCCGCCGACCTACTACGGGCCGCCGCGCAAGTTCCGGCTCGGCGCGAACCTGTCGTTCTAAGGAGGACGGATGCAGTCTTACAAGAGAATCATAGCGGGCGGGCTGCTGCTGCTGATGTTCGGCGCCGCGGTCGCCCGGACGGCGACCCCGCCGCCCGGGGGCGAGCGCGTCTACGACATGAAGTGGCTGAACATCAACCGCTGGCTCTGCCCATTTCACAACGACGGCCGCTACGGCTACGACCCGACCCGGGGCGGTGGCGAAGCGGGCGGGTCCTGGCCCCAGCCGTACAAGAACATGTACATCTTCGGGGCCGGGCTCTGGTTCGGCAGCCTGAAGACCCGCGCGGACGAGAAGGTGGACACGCTGGTCACCTTCGGGTACAACCCGAACTCGGGCGGCAGTGAAATGTCGCCCTTCGCCGCCCGGCACGTGGACGAGGGCGCGGGCAACCCGGAAGACCGGCTCTACATGTTCCCCAGCGACTGGCCGCCGCCGGCCGAACGCTGGGACGACGTGGACACCAGCCTCGTGCCCCAGGACGCGTTCTCGCTGCAGGACATCTGGTGCGTCTACTCCGACGTCGGGGCGGACAACCACATCGCGCCCGGCTACCCGCTGGGCGTCGAAGTGTACCAGACGGTCTACGCCTGGAACTACCCCGGCAACCAGGACATCTTCTTCATCCTCTACCGGGTCCGCAACACCGGCCCGGACACCCTGCGCAACTGCTTCATGGGCGCGCTGATGGACCCGGACATCGGCGAGCATGCCGACGACATGCTCGGGCTGCTGCTCAACGACTCGGTGGCGGGCGTGGGCTGGGTGAAGGACGTCGGGTTCGCCGGCGACAACGACAACTACGAGGCGCCCAACCCCCGCGGCCAGTGGGAAGAGGGCACCCCGGGCGTTGTGGCCTACAAGTTCCTGGAAAGCCCGCGCGCAGACGCGAGCCGGCCGCCCGGCCCGGACAACCGGCTCGGGATGACCTCGTTCAAGATGTTCACTATCGAGATCGACCCGGTGACCGACGTGTCCCAGTACCTGACGATGGCCGGGTACGACTACCGCACCGGGGTGTTCTCGCCCTACGACTCGATGGACCTCGCGCCGGCGGACAAGCGGTTCATCCAGTCCTCGGGCCCGTTCAACCTCGCGCCCGGGCAGGTCGAAGTCCTGATCGTGGCCTGCATCGGGGCGCCGTACGGCGGGCCGGGGCAGAGCTGGGAAGCCCGCAAGTCGCCCTACAACGACTCGCTGGTCCACCTGGCGCGGCTGGCCAACGCCGCCCAGGCCATCTACGACCAGGGCTGGCTGCTACCGGGACCGCCGCCGACCCCGGGCATCACGCTGGTGCCGGGCGACAACACGGTCCGGATCGTCTGGGACGACATCGCGGAGCGGACCATCGACCCGTACTACGAGCGCGTCGCCAGCGACCCAGAGAACCCCAACTACGACCCGAACTACCTCGCCTACGACTTCCAGGGCTACATCGTGTACAAGTCCCGCGACGGCGCGAACTGGGGCATCCTCGCCCAGTTCGACAAGGCGGACAGCATCATGTTCACCTACCCGCCGGGCGGCGACAGCTCCCTGCCGGAGAGCCTCTGGATCAACGCGACCGACACCGGGGTCCGGTACAGCGTGGTGGACAACAAGGTCGTCAACGGCTTCACCTACTACTACTGCGTTGCGTCCTACGACTGGAACTACACCACCAAGCCCGACTCCTCGCTCGACACGCTGATTCTCCGCTCGGGCATCATCGCCAACTGGTCGACGATCCCGCGCTGGGAACCGGTGAACTACCGCGAGCCGGAGACCCGGGTCACCACGGTCGCGGGCGACACCCTCAACCCCGGGCTGACGCTGACTCCGAACGTGGTCATCCCCTACGAAGTGACCGACAAGACCTACCGGCTGCGCTTCCTCGGGCCGGAGTTCCTCGCGACCAGCCGGACCCGGTACCGGTACTTCGTCGAGGACCCGGCGGACGGCACGCTGGTCGTGGACACGACCGCGTTCAACTACACGATCGGGACGACCTTCCAGCAGTCGGTGCCGGTGTTCAACGGCCAGGAAATGGGCCTTCGGCTGCGGGTCAACACCCCGCCGCGGGCCTTTGACACCGCCTACGTCATCACCGGCAGTTACCCGCAAAACCGCCTCCGGGCGGCGGCGTCGGTGACCCAGCAGGCGATGTGGGCGTTCCGCGGCTCGAACTACCGCATCGAATGGACCAACCAGGAAGGCAGCGGGCAGCTCACCGCCCGGGTGTTCGACGAGACCAACGCCGGGCGCGAGCTCGGCTACGCGCCGTTCACCACCATCGGCGAGGGTCCGCGCAACGCCAACGGCTGGGCTTTCGTGGACCGGGCGTTCCGCAACCCCACCGACACGCTCAAAACCAGCGCGGCCCACATCTATCTCTGCGGCGGTTACATCGCGCTCAACTTCGTGGACGGCCGCGGAGACACCATCGGCGGGCTGCTCTCGCAGCTCCAGGCCGGCGACCAGTGGCGGGCGTACGGCAACAAGACCGGCGGCGCCGCGCCGTTCTACAATATCTACGACCTCGACGCGACGCCGGGTTTCGAACAGGTCGATTCCAGCTACAAGCTCAACGTCCGGGTCGTGCCGAACCCTTACATCGTGTTCGACGAATGGGAGCGGTCGAGCGACAACCGGATGGTCAAGTTCACGAATCTGCCGTACCGGGCGACGATCCGGATCTTCACGATTTCGGGCGACCTGGTCCAGACCCTGCACCACGTCAGTGACGGCGCGCGGCCGCACGACCGGGGCGGGACACAGGACTGGGACCTCCTGAATTCGAACTACCAGCTCATCGCCGCAGGCGTGTACGTCTTCCACGTCGAATCCGACGTGGGCGAGTTCACCGGCAAGTTCGCGATAATCCACTAAGGGGAGGATGTGATGACTAGAAACATCAGTCCGATTCTGAGTACGCTGGTCGCCGTTCTCCTCCTGGTGGGGGCGGCCGACGCCGGCTTCTCCAAGGTCGGCACGACCGGTGCGGCCTTCCTCAAGATCGGGGTCGGGCGGGCGACCGCGATGGGCGACGCCTTCGTCGCGATCGCGGACGACGCCTCGGCCAGCTACTTCAACCCGGCGGGGCTCGCCTTCGTCGGCCGCTCGATCCAGTTCAACCACGTCGAATGGTTCGCCGACGTCCGGCACGACTACCTGACCGCGGCGCTGCCGGTCGGCACCTTCGGCACGGTGGCCCTTTCGGTCACCGCGCTGACGATGGGCGACATGGAGCAGACCACGGTCGACAACCCGAACACCCCGGTGCGCGAGGACGAGGGCACGGGCCAGATCTTCGGCGCCTCGGACTTCGCGTTCGCGGTCAGCTACGCCCGGGCCATCACCGACAAGCTGACCTTCGGGCTGACGGTGAAAGCGGTGAACCAGAACATCTGGAACATGTCGGCCGCGGCGGTCGGGGCGGACCTGGGGTTGTTCTACAACACCGGGTTCAAGTCCCTGCGCATCGGCGCGGTGGTCCAGAACTACGGCACCCAGCTCGCGTTCGCGGGCCGTCAGCTCGACTACGGCTTCGGCTGGAGCGACTCCGGTCCGAGCCAGCTGCCGGGCAGCTACCGGACCAACCCGGCGCCGCTGCCGACGGTGTTCCGGTTTGGGGTGGCCTACGATATCATCGAGGCGACCGAGGCGGATAAGAGCCGGTTCACCGGGACGGTTGAGCTGGTACACCCCTCCGATATCAACGAGACGGTCAACTTCGGGCTCGAATACGGCGTGCGCGACATCTTCTTCCTGCGCGGCGGGTACGTGTTCAACACCGACCAGGAGTACGCGGAGAACGTCGGGTACCTGACGGGCCTGACCGCGGGGGTCGGCGTCAAGGCGGCGCCTGCCCAGGGGCTGACGCTGGGACTCGACTACACCATGCGTTACTTCAGCTACCTGCGGCCGACGCACCGGCTGTTGCTGACGGTCGGGTTCTGAACCGCGAGCGGGTGAAGCAACCCAGAACTGCGGGGCGCTCGAAAGAGCGCCCCGCAGTCTTGCCGGCCGCTCTGGTCCTGCTGGTGCTCTGCGCGGCCGCGCCGGCGGCCGAATGGACGGTCGGGGTGTACATGGCCGCGGACAACGGTCTCAGCAACCAGGCCTACCGCGACCTGGCCGAGCTGATGGCGGTCGGTTCGACCCCGGAAGTCAACATCGTGGTCCAGGTCGACAACGCGGCCCGGGACTCGAACCCGGGCTGTCGCCGGCTCTACATCAAGAAGGACGGCTACGACCTGCTGGGCGAGCTGGGCGCGGTGAACATGGCCGATACCGCGACGCTGGTCGATTTCGGCCGGTTCCTGGCCCGGCGGTACCCGGCCCGCAACTATTTCCTCATTCTCTGGGACCACGGCGACGGCTGGTACGAAGGCTACCGCACCCAGGCGATATTCATCGACGAATCGCACGGCGGGATGATGGGTGTGTCCGGCGGCGAGCTGGGCGCGGCGCTGCGGTCGGTGCGGCAGGCGCTGGGCCGGCGCATCCGGGTGCTCGCCTTTGACGCCTGCCTGATGGGCATGGTCGAGGTCGCGGCGGAGGTCAGCGACGTGGCCGATTACCTGCTTGCCTCCGAAGCGCTGGTGCCGCTGGGCGGCTTCCCGTACGACGAACTGCTCGGTCCGCTCGTCGCCTGGCCGACCCGGACCCCGGCCGAGTTCCTGCCCCGGGCCTGCGCGGCCTACCTGGCGGCTTACCCGGGCCAGGACGTGTCGATGGCCGCGACCGACCTGCGCCAGTTCGAACTGGTCCTGCCGGTGTTGCGCCGCCGGCTCGAGGAACTCGACCCGGCCGACCCGGAGCTGGCCGCGGCTCGGGCGAGGGTCCAGACCTACCCGCGGGTTCCCGGCCAACCCCCGACGGAGACCGACAGCCATGTAGATTTTCTGCAGTTCTGGGAACTGGCGCCGGGCGCGGCGGGCGAGGAACTCACCCGGGCGCTGGTGCCGCTGATCATCGCTCGGTCGGCCGGGGGGCGGCTGGCTGGCGGCCGCGGCCTGGCGAGCTGGTTCCCGGCCGGCTGGCTCGGGTTCAAGAGCCGGCTGAAGCCCTACCTCGAACTGGCCTGGGCGGATTCCGTGCCCTGGCCGCAGTTCCTCAACGCCTGGTACGGCCGGGACGACATCAAGCCGACCCGGCCGGAGATTCTCGGCCACCGGCTCGGCGGCCGGGGTGACGTCCGGCTCTGGTGGCGGCCGGGCCGCGACCTCGCGCCGGTCACGTACGACCTGTACGAGGCGGACTCGCTGGCGGACGTGCTGGTCGACGGCGGCGACGACCTCGGCAACTGGAGCGCAATCGGCTGGACCCTGTCCGGCAACCGGTTCCGCTCCCCGCCCGGGGCGTTCTTCTCCGGTACCGGGCCGAATATCGACCACCAGTTGGTGCTCGCGCGCCCGTTGGCCCTGCCCGCGGGCGGGCTGCTGTCGCTGTATGCTTGGCACAGCACCGAGGAACGCGCGGAGCCGGGCGGCGGCAGCTACCGCAACGCCTGCTACCTCGAATGGTGCCCGGGGCCGCCCTGGAACTGGCGGCCGCTCGATTCGCTCTACGGCGGCAGCGGGGGCTGGCAGGAACACCGCTACCCGCTGCCGGCGAGTTCGACCGTCTACCTGCGGCTGCGCTACCTTACCGGCGGTCAGGACCTGATGCCCGGGGTGTTTGTGGACGACATCCGGGTCATCGCGTTCGGCCGGAGCCGGCAGGTCGCCGGGGCGATACCGGATACCAGCTTCTACCTGTTCAACCTGCCGCACACCGATTACCGCTACTTCGTGACCGCGACCGACAGTTGGGGCAACGTTTCGCCGGCCAGCCAGTTCCATTCGGTTGCGGTCGAGCGGCTGGCCGAGCCGGTGACCCGGCCGGCGCCGTTCTCCGGCCCCTGCGAGTTGTGGCTGGACCTGCCCCCGGGCAAGCGGGCGGACGTCCGGGTCTACACGATTTCCGGCGCGCTGGTCCGGGAGTTCCGGGACGTGCCCGGGCCGTACGTGGACTGGGATGGCCGCAACGCGCACGGCCGGGAGCTGGCCGATGGGCTGTACCTGGTGGTCGTGTCGGGCGACGGGTTCCGGACGATGGGCCGGGTCGCCCGGGTCGGGCGCGCGGCCCGGTAGCGCGGCCCCCGGTTTGCGGGCGCGAACCACGGCCGGTATAATTTATCTTGAAGATGAGAACACGAACCGCCCCGCACCGCGGCGGAGCGGTCACAGCCAAAAGGAGTGCGTGATGAGAAACCTGTCGTTGATGCTGCTGGTGCCGGCGTTGCTGGCGATGGCGGCGAACCCGCTGCAGCCGGGCCGGCGCGGTAGCTACGGCCAGCCCCCGGCGGCGGCCGAGTTCCGGGTCGGGTTCTGGGACGGCGTCAAGTTCGACCCGCTCGCGGACCGGGTGCCGCTGCCCGGGAGCCTGTTGGGCGAGGAGTCCGAGACCGAGTACTGGCTGGTCCAGTTCGGCGGGCCGGTGAGCGCCTCCCAGGTTCGCGACCTCGCCCGGCTCGGCGGCTTCATCGGGTTTCATTCCCGGTACACCGCGTTCGTGCGCGCGGACCGGGCGGGCATCGAGCAGGTCCGGGACCTGCCGTTCATCCGCTGGGTCGGTCCCTACCACCCGGGGCTGAAGTACTGGTCCGGCACGCTGGCCGGGACCGGGCACGGCCGGGTGTCGGTGGTGCTGTTCCGGGATGCGGATTTCGACCGGGCGATGGCGGACCTGGCCGCGCTCGGGCTCACCCCGGTGCGGAGCGCGGACTCGCCGCAGTTCAAGGTCATCGAGGTCGAGTGCGCGCAGGCGCGGGTCGAGGCAATCGCCCGGCTGCCGTACGTGCTGAGCATTGAGGAGGCCTACGAGCCGGAGCCCGAGAACGTGGACGCGC
>JAWOIB010000020.1:0-2953 GCA_046484845.1 bacterium | reverse complement strand
TATCAACTTGAAATCAACACCTATCAAGACAAAACCGAATTGCAACTGGTCCTGGTTGATTTTCGCCGTTCAGCATCCGCCCCTATTGAAGTGCGCCAACCCGAACGCCAAATCCTGGACTACCGCGAAGCCCCCTACCCCGACATGGGCCGGCGCCCGGTTGTCAAATGGGGCCGGGCTCAGTGCGGGCCGGCCGCGGCGGACCGGCGCGGGTCGCAGCGGAACATCGGCCAGGGCGCGGCCGGGTCCGGCCGGCAGGCCGCGCGCAGGGCATGGACGCGCCCGTCCGCGGCCGCGAAGTACACGGTGCTGTCCGGCCCGAGGACCGGCCCGGTCTTGATGGCATTGCCCGCGTCCCGGTCCCAGAGCGGCTCACCCCAGCGGTCCAGCGCGTAGAACCGGCCGTCGTCGGACCCGAACAGCACCTGCCCGTTGTCGCCCAGCGCGGGCGAAGAAGCGACCTTGCCGTCGGCTCGGAACCGCCAGCGCACCCGGCCCGCCGGGTCGAGCGCGTACAGCCAGCGGTCGTCGTCCCCGAAATAGACCGTGCCGTCCTCGCCGATGGCGGGCGAAGTATTCACGTCGCCGCCGGCCTGGTAGCGCCAGCGGAACCCGCCGTCGGGCGCGAGCGCGTACACCGTGCCGTCGTCGCACCCGAAATGAACCCGGCCGTCGGCGCCGACCGCGGGCGAGCCACGTACCCGGCCGGTCGCCGGGTAGGTCCAGAGCAGGGAGCAGGCCGGGCTCAGGGCGTACAACAGCTTGTCATCCGCCCCGACATAGATGGTTCCGTCCGGGCCGAAAGCGGGGCCGGACCGGATGCGGCCGCCGGCCGCGAACGAGCGCCATTCCCCGGTCCCCGGGTCGCGGACGTGGACGAACCCGTCCTCGTCGCCGACGACGACCTCGCCGGCCGGGCCGAGCGCCGGGGCCGGGCCGGGCTTGTCCGCCAGCCCGTGCCGCCAGCGCAGGGTGCCGTCCGGGTTCAGGCAATAGAGCGTCTCATCCTCGGAACCGAACACCACCGCGCCATCCGGGGCCAGCGCCGGGGTCGCGCGCACCCGGCCGCCGGTTGCGAAATGCCAGGCGTACTGCCCGGCGGCGGTGAGCGCGTACAGCCGGTGGTCATCACAGCCCAGGTAGAGCATCCCGCGCTCCGCGTCCAGCGCGGGCGAAGAATACGCCTCGCCCCCGAGCGGGTACTGCCAGGCGGGCGCGCCCAGCGCGGTATCCACCAGCACCGCGGTCGGGCCGGACCAGGCCGAGGGGGTACCGACCCGGTCGGTGATGGCCATCACCCGGACCTCGTACGTCCCGGGCATTTGCCAGGTGTGGCGGTGCGCGACGGTCTCGCCGGACGGGTAGCTGGCGACGAGCGTGTCCAGCTTGCCCCGGCCCCAGTCGAACACGTAGCGCAGGTTGCGTTGGGCGGCGGTCGTGTCCCGGGACATCACCCGGAACGTGTACGCCCGGCCGGGCTGGACGTGGGTAGGACCGGCCGGCGGTTCGGGCCGCGTCGGGGGCAGCCCGATGCTCACCCCCCGGCCCAGCGACCAGCCGGATAGCCGGCCGCGCCGGTCGCGGGCCTGGGCGGCCACGGTGTAATAGCCCGGGTCCGGCCAGGCGTGGGGCATGCTCTCCAGTCCACCCGGCACGTCGAACCCGGACCAGTCGGAAGTATCGACGTCGTCCCAGGCGAACCGGATGCCGACCGAATCCCCGTCCCGGTCCAGCGCGCGGGCGCTGAACCAGAGCGTTTCGCGGACCGCGCCGCTGGCCGGGCCGAACACCAGGTTATGCTGGATCTCCGGGGCGTTGTTGCAGGCGAGCAGGGAGGCCGCGGCCAGCGCGGCCGGCCCGGCGCGGAGCGAACCTGACGGTAGAAGCATCAACTGCAGGATACGGGTAGGGAAGGGGGAGTCAAGGAGAGGGTGGGTCCCGGGCGGGGTTGACAACGCCAACCCCTGCGTCTATTCTCCAAACCGTGCCGGCGCTCATCTTCGTCCGCGCCCTCGGCCTGCTGGTCCTCGGGCAGACGGAGAGCCTGCCCGCCCTCATCAACGACACCGCGGCGGCGGTCGAGTCCCTGCCCCGGCCTGTTCCTCACCCTGCGGCCGCAGACGCGACCTCGCGCATACTTGGAATGGACCCGACGCTGTTCTGGGGGCTGGTGGCGACTGCTGTCGCCTGTGTCGTCGGCATCATCGTGGCGGTCTGTCTCTATCGCAGGACCGCCAGCAAGCGGCAGGTAGAGGTCGTGCAGAAGGATATGGCCACGAAGGACCAGGTCGAAGGTGTTCGCAAGGATATGTGCGCCAGGATTGATGCCCTCTCTACAGCCCTGGGTGCTCAGCTCTACGCGGACGGACTACCCACCGCCTCTCCGCCGGTCCGCGACCCGTTCAAGCTCGGCCTGACTGCGATGGAGCGGTACAAGTGGGACGAAGCCATCGGCCACTTCAAGGATGCAGCCAAGCACGCGTCCGGCACCCAGCTCGTCGCCCTGTTCAACCTCATCGGCATCTGCCACTACACTCCGGGCCGGTGGCCGGAGGCGCTTGAGGACTGGGAGGAATCCGAGCGACTCGCCCGGCGATTCGGAGACCGCAAGGGCGAAGCCGCGGCCCTCGGCAACATCGGGGTCATCTGGCAGAACAAGGGCGAATTGGACAAGGCGCTGGAGTACCAGGAGAAGGCGCTGAAGGTGCTTGAGGAGCTCGGCGCGAAGCAGGAGCAGGCCAGCGTCCTCGGCAACATCGGGCTCATCTGGCAGAACAAGGGCGAATTGGACAAGGCGCTGGGGTATCAGGAGAAGGCATTGAAGATGCGGCGCGAGTTGGGAATGAAGCTGGAGGAGGCGCAGGCTCTCGGCAACATCGGGCTCATCTGGAAGGGCAGGGGAGAATTGGACAAGGCGCTGGAGTATCACGAGAAGTCGCTTGCGATAGACCGG